>JANOVV010000086.1:0-35871 GCA_031417555.1 Bacteroidota bacterium | reverse complement strand
TGACTATTCCGGTCATACTATACCACCGATTCCGGAGCATACTATACCACTGATTCCGGTCATACTGAGCCACCCTTTTTTATAAAAGTTGATGACATTCCGGCAATAGTATACCACTTCGTTGGTGTCATTCCGGCATATTGAGCCACTTTTGGATTATTGGATTTGATGCAAAAAGCCTTCGCTTTGATGTCTAATAAACATCATAAGTATATGGCAGGAAAACCGATTACCATGCATCAAATAAAACAGATCATCGAACTTCTTAATAAAAATTATAGCATTCGTTCGATTACCCGATTGAGTGGAGTTGCTCGCAATACTGTTGCAAGTTATAAGCTATTGATCGAGCAAATTAAAATTCCATTTGAAGAATTATTACTCTTAAATGATGAAGCGTTAGCTGCTCTCATTTATCGGAAAGATTCGGAAAGCCCAACTGCTGCTGATCGATGGAATGATTTTCAAAACAGACTCGATTATTTTTCATCCGAACTCCCCAGACGTGGAGTAACCCGACAGCTTTTGTGGGATGAATACCGGGAACAATACCCAAGCGGATACAGCTATTCTCAATTCTGTGATCATCTGTTAAAAGAACTAAAAATTAAAAATGCTGTCATGCATTTTACACATGCTCCTGCAGAACAGATGATGGTAGATTTTGCAGGTGGTACAATGCACTATGTAGATCGATCAACAGGAGAAATACATGAATGCCAGGTTCTGGTGTGCGTGCTTCCTTACAGCAACTATACATACGTAGAAGCCTTACGATCACAAAGGCAGGAAGAATTTATTTCAGGAATCTCCAATGCACTTTACTACATGGAAGGTTCCCCGCAAAGCATCAAGAGTGATAATTTAAGATCAGCAGTTACTAAATCCAACCGGTTTGAACCAACATTTACAGAAGCGATGGAATTTTTCGGTTCATATTACGGACTCACTGTTTTGGCTGCACGCGTGCGTAAACCCCGTGACAAGGCCAGTGTAGAAAGTGCCCTCTCGGTTGCCTACAAACGTATTTATGCTCCCTTGCGTGATCAGGTCTTTTACAGTTTGAAGGAACTCAATCATATAATCAGAATCACAAGGGAATATAAATCGTAAGGTACTTGAATTAAAATGTCAGTCTTTCAAAGCACATCAGGCATCGGAAATGATTTTTCATCCCTATCTTTTAAAGGAGTATAGAAATCGCTGGTTTTTATTTGGTGCAAACAAAAAGAATTTATTGTTGACCCTTGCTCTGGATCGGATTATATCAATAAAGGAAGCAGAGAAGGAAAAATTTATTAAAAACACAGAGATTGATCTTGAAACATATTATGATGATATTATTGGAGTATCAAAAGTTCTTAATCAAAGACCTCACCTTGTTGTAATGAAAATTAATAAACAGAATGCTCCTTATGTTTTAACTAAACCATTGCACCCGTCTCAGAAAATATTAAAGGAAGAAGCAGATGGAATAATATTCAGTATACTGGTACTCTGGAATTTCGAACTGGAAAGAGAGATACTCGGATTTGGTGAAGCAATTCGCGTTCTGTCCCCTAAAAGAATTAAGAATAAAATAATTTCAAGATTACGAATGGCATTTGAGAATTATAAAAAACCCAATGAGGAGGATTAAATTTATTAATCCGGATCGTTGAATAAAGATTACAAATAAGAATGATTTTTTTAGAAACGAGTGTTTTTAGTAAAATATCACAGAAAAAAAATCAAAAAAAACAAAAAAAAGAAATATGCTGTTTTTTTATCATCCAAATTATAAGTTGGAAGTTGGATGAGAGGGCACGATTTAGAGGAAGTGTAGGAGACCAAATAGTTAATTTATTTTTGAAAAAAAAACCAGAGCTTCCGTTTTTTTTATAAAGGAAAAACAAAGAGAAACAAACAAACCAAAGATTCCCTAAATAGCATGTCGACTTTCAAATTTCTGATTTAAAATCTCATCGGCATGAATATTATTTTTCATGGCAAACACGGCAAGCCCGACCATATTCTTGGCTCCGGTAATACGCATAAGTTCACTACGATATTTTTCAACTGTTTTTTCTGAAATGTTTAAATGACCGGCAATTTCCTTTGTTGTGCGTTCGTGACAGATTAAATAGAGAAGTTCACGAATGCGGTTGTTTCTCAAGAACTCTTTTTTCTTGTTCGGATAAATCCAATCATTTTCGTTCAGGTTTTCCTGGACTTCGCGACTCAAGTAAACTTTTCCACCCATAACAACTGAAATTGCTTTTTCAATTTCAGCACATGTTGTATTCTTTAAAAGAAATCCTTTTGCGCCTTCATTTAGAATACTTGATACTAGATGACAGTCATTGAAAGAACTAATACCAATAACTTTTACTTTAGGATAATTTTTTCGAATTATACTTGTTGTTTCGATACCATTAAGGATAGGCATACATATATCAAGTATTACAATACTGATTGGAAGATTTTTTAAAAGCATTAAAACTTCTTCACCATTTTTGGCAGTACAAATTTTTCCAACAAAAGAAATTTTACGTACCACTCCAGCCAAGCCTGTGAGAAAAATTTCATGGTCATCGGCAACAACAACGGAAATCTTTATTTCTGGAAGAAAAGCTTTAGTATCCATAATAATAAGTTAGGTAAATGTAATTTATTACTTGAGGATTCCAAAGAAAATTCGATAAAAACAGTAGGGTAAACCCTACTAATAAATAGGATAAACAAGGGTTGATCTATGTGTTCATAAACTTAAAATTTACATTTATTATTTGATCGTTTAAAAGATAGTTATAAGTTTTAGTATTTAAATATTTATTTAATCCATTAAATCTAAAATTATTATTTTAAAAATCATTGACCAAGAATTCAAGAATATTTAAACAGATTCTATTTTTCAAATCAAATTAAAAATTAACATTCAAATATTTTAATATATTTATTATGAAGAAAATATTAAAAACGATTTTGGTAATTCTATTCATAAATTGCCATTTTGTGATTGCTCAAACAACAACTGATGAATTTGAAAATGGAATCAAAGTAAATACCGGGGAGAAAATATTTTTACGCTTTGGCAGTGGTAAATTAAGTTATGCATCCGCTAAAACTCTTCTTGACATAGCAAACACTCCCGATTTTCATACATTAGAAGACTCTCTTATTTTTCTCGTTTCAAAAAGTGGGGTGAATATATATTTGAATCCATTAAATCCATTAAATTATTCTTATACAACTGAAGTTAAAGAAATCGCTGACCCTATTGATCAAGTCGTTTCGAAAGCATTCGGTTCAATTGATGAAGTCTTAGGTTCAATCACTAAAAAAGGTTCAACACCAGGTCCGAACAATCCAAAAGTAAAAGCTAATGTTAAAGTAAATGATTCTTGTCAAGTTTTAAAGAATGCAATAGAATTCAACTTAAAAACGATTGAAGATTTATTAAAGAAAGATCAAAAAGTTGAAATTACTGATCAATTTAAATTATTAAAAAAACTTTCATTTTTAGACGAAGCAACAACAATTTCAGAATTAGATAAAATAGAAAAGAAAATTGATCCAATTACAAAATATTTTACAAATACCGATAACTTAATTGAAGCGACAAAAAAATTAATTGATGGTTATAAATGTGATTTAACAAATGGATATGTAGCAAATTATATTTATAATATTATAATAAAAGATTTCAAAACAATTATTGCTGAACAAAAAAAACGACTAGAAAACTTACAAAAGGCATTTAAATTAGTAAAGGATGCTCAAGAAGCAGCAACAAATGAAGGTAATTTATTAGGTTTAAAATGGTGCATAAAATTAGATGAAGTTCCTTCTAGAGATGGTAATATATCTCTTTATACCGTTACTATTAAAGAAAGCGGATATAAATTGTCAGACAAAGATGAAATTGAAAATATCGAAACGAAAGAGGTTCTTAAAAGAACTCTACGCTTAAGAAGATTTCATAAATATATTGGAGAAGTATCTGTTGGAACTGCCTATACATTTTATAAATATTATACATATGGAACGACTTCGGATTCTACGGGTCAACAGTATGTCTCTGATCCAATTGAAAATACAATAAAAAATATTAATATTTCAACAATGATAAATTGGAATTTATATAGCCCTGGTAACAATGTACATCCTTTAATTCAAACTGGTGTAGGTATAAATTCTGGAATTCCAACTCTACTTTTAGGGGTTGGTTGTAGATTTAGTGATTATTCAAAAACTAGATTAAGGGTTGCATTTGGAATAGCTTTTACTTGGATTAAAGATTTAGATACATTGGAAGTCGGAGATACAATTTCAGGAACAGCCGACATTGAAAAGGATTTAGAATATAAATTTTCATTTTGGGGCGAGAAGTATAACCCTCAGCCTTATATAAGTTTAGGATATAATTTCTGAAAAAATAATGGGTAAGGTTAATATTATTGGAAATAAGAATATGGACGAATTAGTTGTAACGCCTGGCGGATTAAGACCTAAATCAAATGTTCATTTGATTGAAAATGGAACTCATGTCGGTTTAAAAAATGGTGTCTTAATTAAAGTCAATAACGAGACTAAAAGTATTATCAAAGAATTGGGTAAAATAAATAAAATAGAACACCATCTAAACCGAAACAGTTTAAGAAAATTTGAAAAACATGAAAATAAAATTATGGGTCAACCACCAATTACCGATAAATGGATAATATATTCTGGATGGCAAAATGAAACTGGTAATCCCATATCATATTTTTCCACTAAATGGATTGTTCCTCCCGAACCAACTTCAGACAATGGTCAACTTATTTATTTATTTAATGGAATTGAGAATTCCTCTTTTGAAATGATTCTTCAACCAGTTTTACAATGGGGAAATTCACCAGCAGGGGGAGGATCATTCTGGGCAGTATCTAACTGGTTTGTAGGCTCACCTGAATCTGGGATAGCTCTGCATAGTGAATTAATTAATGTAAATCCTGGTGATATTCTTCAGGGCATTATAACCTTGACTGGTAAATCTGGGAGTCGATTTAATTATCGTTCATCATTTAATGGAATTCCTATGTGTGATTTATCAATTTCTGAAATTGAAGAATTGACATGGGCTAATGAAACATTGGAGTGTTATTATTTGAAACAATTTTCGGACTACCCAAATACACATCTAACTGCAATGTCTGATATTGAAATTTTGGTTGACGCGAATCACGCTCCAATAATTTGGACTGCTTATAATGAAGTAACAGATAATGGACAACATTGTTCAATAATCAAAAATGGTTCTCCAAATGGTTGTGTAAATTTATTTTACACCCAACTGAATAATTAATATTAAAATATATTGTTTAAACAAATACACAAATATTCAAATGTCGAAAACAAGTACTTGGAAAACTAGTTGTAGAAAGTGTAACAGTGATGTATATTATTATCCAGCCAAACTGTTACTTGAAACTATTAGTTTCAAAGAACCGCCTGATGATTTAAGAAAAAGAATTGTGGATTGCACTTGTACTGGAGAGACTGGTGATGTAAAACATACTTTAAGTTATTCTTTTCCTGATGATTTTAAAAAGATCAATATTTAATATTAAAAAATAAAATATGGCTGGAATAGATAGAGATTATTGGCTGGATTTTGCTAAAGAAGGTGTTTCAAAAAGTATAGAAAGTAGGGAAAAAGCCGCAGATAAGTTAGATTCATTTTTAAATTGGATTTGGGTTATATATACATCCATGTTTGCACTTGCTAGTTTATTTAATTTGGTAAGTGCAAATATTTGGCAATTAATTTGGGTAGCGCAACCCGTTTTAATTATTATGATGTCAAGATATTTTTGTACAATTGTATCAATGCCTAGTTCGAACAATGACGATTCTATTAGAGCAGACCCTAGTGATGTTGCAAGTATCATAGACAGTTTTCAAATTATTGTTTTAGATAAAAAAAGAAAACTTGAAATTGCAAAAGTCTTTACTTTCATTTCAATTTTAAGCATTACTATAGCTTTAGTAGGTTATAATATTTGTGATCCGGATAAAAAAATAAAGACAGAAATTCAAACAATGAAATTGATAAGGGAATTAAGCAGCCAAGAAGTTAGTAAAGATAAAAAACAACAAAACATTAACGATAGCATTAAATTGGTCAATGATTTTTATGACAATCAAATTTTAAATATTTTAAAACAAAGGAAGCTAAAATATTTAGAGAGTAACGATATCAAAGGTTTAGAGGCTTTGAAATTGCTAGAAAGTGCTTCTCAACGCTCTCCAAGTGTTCAGCCAACTCCAATAATCATTCAGCAAAAATAAATCTATTTATATTAGATTAAGGATATAAAATGTTCCAATTTTGCTTTGGTTTTTCGCCATTCCGGAATGTGTCTTTCTAAAGTTCGGTAAAAATTTCTATTGTGGTTTAAATGTTTTAAATGGCAGAGCTCATGAACTACTACATAGTTTATACAATCAACCGGCGTTTTGACAAGATCTATATTTAGAATGATATTCCCCTTATCACTACAGCTACCCCAGCGTTTTTCAAACTTTCGAATCATTAACTGATTCATTTTTATTTTTTCCTTTATTAAGATAGGCTCGTTCTTCTTAAGGACATCAGTATATTTTATTTTAGCCTGTCGCCTATACCATGACTCAACTAGTTCTTTAATTAGTTTCGGCTTTCGTTTATCTTTCACTGAAACAATTAAAAACTTACCTGCCAATTTAATTTCCGGATTACCTTGAACCACTTTAAGTCTATATTGCCTTCCTAAATAATAAATTGATTCTCCACTTACCCATTCGTGTTTTCGTAAGAAAATATGACGCCTGGAATACATGCTAATTTTTTTTAGAATCCAAGACGCACGTTTTTCAACCTTTGCAATTACTTTATCAATTGGCGCCTTTAATGGAGATGTTACTTCTACACGTCTATCTGGGTACACCGAAATTGCCATTGTTTTCCTATCCGAATACTTAATTGAAAAAGGAATAACAGTAGTCCCGTATGTTAGTTGATGTTTAGAAATCATTTGAATTGGCTTTTCGCTATTTTAATAATTTCATCCAGCATGTCATCTAATTGCGAAAAGGAAATCTCTATTCCCAATTCATTTTGTTTATTAAGTAAATAATCTTCGACTTCATTCTTCATTTGCTTTTGCACATCTTCATTTCTCTCCCAATCCCTGATAAGTAGCTTGTTTATTATATCTGATACTTTTAATCCCATATCAGCATATTGTTCAATTTGTTTGGTCTGATTCTCTTTCGCCACTTCATAAAATAGTTTGTCTTTAATCAATCCAAAGAAAGCTCTGGCTTCTGGTTTATTATTTAGAATTGAAGGAGTACCTTCCATTCGGCCATTTGATAAATCCTTACGAGCATTTAAAATTTGTTCGAGGTATTGGGCTTCTGTTAATCTTTTTTCTTGGAAACTCTTTATTGTGTCGTCTATCAATTGACCAAATTTCTTATAGAAGATGGGGTCTTCATCCATCTTTTCAGTAATTACACTTTTCATTCGGTACGCTATCGCATCTGCTTTTGATGCTACAGAACCTGTAATACGCTCTACTTCCTTTTTGAATAATTCTTCATCAAAAATATTCATAGGTTCAGTGATTTTAATCATTCCATCCGCACCAATGTATGTATCAAGTAATTTCCGAACTCTCGATTCGTACTCTTTATAATTTATTTTCTCAGCATACCTTACCTGAATAGATAATCGTAAGCTGTTAAAGAATTTTAAATCAACAAGGAAATTATTAATTCGTTTTTCGTTGAATATTTTATAGAACAGATCTGAAGAAAGTGCCATCTGCATTGACTTTGCGAAATCAATCAACTTTTCTCTAAAATGATCACGAATATCCTTAGGCGCAAGATGACGTTCTAATGCCTCAATATCTTTTTTATTCTCAACCCCTTTAAACACATCCCATAGATCAGAATGTTTTTGAGGAAGTTTTTTTATTTCCTCACTTATATTGGTGACCGTTCCAATCAATTCATTTTCATCAAATTCTTCCAGGGCACTGTAGCTTGTAAGTGCTGTGTCAAGTTGCCCAAGTATACCGACATAATCTATGATATAACCGAAGTCTTTACCCTCAAACAAACGGTTAGTTCTGGCAATCGCCTGCAATAAACTATGTTCCGCAAGTGGCTTAGCAATATATAATGTGTTACAACGAGGTGCATCAAAACCTGTAAGTAATTTACTCACGACAATTAGTAACTCTACTTCTTCATCGCTATCTTGAAATAGTTTAATTACATTTTCATCATAAGCTTCCAGTGAACCGTAACGTGCAACTATTTTCTTCCAATACTTCTGTACTTCATCATTTGGTTCTTCTTCAGTATCCTCATGGGACTCTCGTGTATCAGGGGAGGAAATAACAACCCGGGTATCAATTTTTAAACGAGGATTATTCTGATTTTCAAAATACTGTTGATATAATAATGCTGTCGCTTTCAATGGTACAGCAAGCATAGCCTTGAATGGAGTGCCTTTGATATTCTTAACGAAATGTTCTGATATATCATAAGCAATTTCTTCAACTACCTGTTTCGATTTATAAATTTCAGTTATAGAAGAGAATTTCCTTTTTAAATCCTTGCGTTGATATTCTGTTAAAGGTTCAGATAACCTATCAAATCCTTTATCTATTTGACCTCGGTTTACACTAAGTTTTGCTGAACGTCCCTCATAAAGCAACGGTACAACAGCACCGTCCTTTACTGCTTGATCAATCGTATACTTATCAATGAACCCTCCAAATTTATCAGCTGTGCTCTTTTCTTTTTTGAGTAATGGTGTTCCAGTAAATCCAATATAACAAGCCATGGGAAGTACTCGCTTCATATTTTGGTGTGTGGTTCCGTATTGGCTTCGATGACTTTCGTCTACTAAGATAAAAATATTTTCTGATGTGTTTTTAAAATCTTTCCTTTTGAGAGCAGCCTCAAATTTATCAATGACAGTTGTAATAATTTCTGTTCCTGAATCTTGGATTAGTTCAATAAGATTATTTCCACTCTTAGCGCGTTGAGGAGTTTTACCACAATACCGGAATGTGTTGTAAATCTGTTTATCGAGATCGATACGATCTGTTACAATTATTACACGTGCAAGAGGAATTTCTTTATTCAACGAAATAGCCTTTGCAAGCATTACCATCGTTAAAGACTTACCACTTCCTTGCGTATGCCAGATCACGCCACCCTTCCGAATACCATCCTGAGTAAATTCCTCAATTCTCTCTAAGGAATTCTTTACTGCAGAGTATTGCTGGTAACGTGTTATCTTTTTTATACCAGCATCAAACAGTACGAATTTGTATGCAAGCTCAATAAGGCGATCAATTCGACACAAGCAGTAAAGAATTCGATCTTGCTCAGTTGGTAAGCGTTGTTCGACAACTTGGCCGTACTTTTCGGATTGTATTATACTTTTTACTTTATCCTCAACATTCTCTTGCTCTTGCCAATAAGACCAAAACTTTGCGTGTGTATCAGTAGTTGCATACTTTACTTCATTGGGTTGAACCGCAAGCAATAATTGAGCAAAGTGATACAAGCGTGGAACACCTTCTTCCTTTTTCTGGTTTCGAATATGTTGAGAGATGCTTTCTTCAATTGAAAGATTCTTATCTCTACGTTTATTTTCTAAAACCACAAATGGGATACCATTCACAAAAAGAACTATATCTGGTCGTCTGGTATCATTGGCGCCATTTACAACGAATTCATCCGTGATGTGATAAACATTATTTTCAAGGTTATTCCAATCAATATATTTTATGGAAAAACTTTTCTTATCACCCTGGATAGTTTCTTCAAAACTTTTACCAAGTGTAATTAAGTCATATACTTTTTCACTTGTACGTACTAACCCTTCATCCGGAACATTCTTAATCGCATGAATAGCGGCATAAATACTTCCATCCGAAAAAGCATATTCCTTACCCTTGTATTCAAACTGATTTATTTTTCGAAGCTGGCTCTCAAGAATTCCCTCAAGTATAACATTACTTAAAATATTTCCACGTTGTGTTTCGGTTTCTTGAGGAGAAATATAATTCCAGCCAAATTTCCTAAGCAAATTTAGTGCTGGTTGCTGAGAATCACTTATTTCCTGATACGTATTTTTCATGTCTTGTTTTTATGGAATACCTTATAGAATCCAAATAGCTTTAACAAAAGAATTTCGAGTTGCTTCTTAATCCATCGGAATAAGGCTAAGAAAGCCAAGCCACCAACTTGAAAAACAGTACTCAAATCAGTAATGTAATCTCTGAATGACTGGTATTGGTGAATGTATTTGAGGTTTAAAATAACGAATCCGATCAACAGCCCATAGTATATTATTTCTCGACAAATTTTAATTCTTTTTTGAAAAATAACCTTGAATTCTTTTAAGCGTGTAATCTCTGTTGCATCAGGCGTGTCCTTAGTTAATAGGATAATATCAAATGCACGTATAGAAATTGTGATTAAGAAATCATCCTTAGAGTCAATTAAACTGGGGCTATTTGAAAGTTTAATGTATGTCTTATCAAGAATATTTTTTGATAATTGAGGGTGATTCATTAATTCCTGAAATACAATTACAATTTCATTAATGTTATCTGTACTCTGAGTATTGTCAGAAAGTATATTCCGAAATGTTTGATTGATGGCAAGGTATTGCTGGTTCCCTGTTGATCTTACGAGGATAACTTCATTGATCCATGTTTTATCTAACTGGTATTTCTCAATCCCACAGATTAAAACAAAAATTAAAAATTCATTATGTATCCACGCATTCTCCGTCGCCGGTCTACGTCTCGAGAATTCTTCATAAACTTTTAGGAATTCATCTTTATTATTATTCGAGATTGATTGAATCAAGGAAAAATAAACTTTGTCGGTATCACTACTATCCACCGGAAAAACATAATTAACAACTTCTCCTTTCACGAAGTTATTGAAGCATGTGATCCTAGGCTTATCCATATTCGTATTAGAATAATTAATTCTGTCTGTCAAAGAAACCATTTCTTGCGCTTTAAATTAAAATTGAGGACATCAGGTTGCCATCCATCTATTTTTCTGAGTTTACCAAGAAGATTTGATATCAAATTGGAATAAAGCATCGTTGCTGGTGATTCACCAGGTAGAAAACCTCTCCATGATAAATATGTAAATGAAAATATTTGTTGAACGATATATTGTAAATCAGTGAACAAAAGTTCTTCAATAGAGGAAGCATCATAATTGCCTTCTGGCATTCTTATCCTTATTAATATTGGATTACTTGCGCCATGTTTACCTGTTTTAATTTCTTTCGCCCCCAGCATTTGCACAAGGCAAGATGACCCATCAAGAATAATGTTAGTACCTCTTGCCGGTACAAACTCTCCTTTTGTCTTGTTGCCATATCCTGTTCTTATACCGGGTTGTTGTGGATCAAACAATTTTACCGGATGGTTCTTGACAATAGTAACAAAAGCGAATTGTATTTTGAATTTTGGAAACTGACGAACCAACTCTCCCACTACATCAAATTCAACATTTCTTATAGGCTTAAAGATGTGGAATATCAATCTAATTGTATCTCCTTCTTTCCAGCCTTGTTCCTCATTCAACCGCTGAAATGATTCATTGAGATTTTTAAGAAGCTCATTAAAGTATCCTTCGTAAGGCACATCTTTTGCCTTGTTGGAAAGTAAATACTGGCCATCACTTGAAAAAAAAGTAGATATGCCAACAACCCTGTTTTGTTCTGCACCACTATATACATTCTTCCTTATAATACTGTGGCCGATTCCAATAATTATTTCACGATCCACCGAACGCGTTGATGGCAATACCCAAGGAGTCCCACCGAGCTTAGCGTACATTTGAAGTGCGACTGAATTCAACAAATATTCATCTGCCGCACGCATTTTTCTATTTAATACAAATTGTACAGGGATTTCTAAAGTTAGAAGGCGGGCCTTTATTTTATAATAAGGATTTACTTTATCCTCAAGTTGTTTGAAGTCTTCTGGAATTTCAATTATTACTAAATCCGGCTTCCTTTCAATAGCAGAAATTAAACGATCAAATTCAACATAATCATACCGACTAATTTCATTGATGATACAATTGACGTCCAGTAAATCATATTTCTTTTTAAATCCTTTCTTAAAGAAGCTGGAATTTGGTAATCCTTCAATTAGATTGCCAAGGAAAGTAGAAAAGCTACCACGATTTTCCTTTAAGCAAATTCCAAGTATGTTGGGACTCTTATTATCAAAATTCAAACTATCATAAGGTCCAAAGGTTGTAAGTCCCCTATCAGGAACAGCACTATCCGTCTTATTACCTGCATGATCAAATATAAAAGTAGGAGTCTTTAATTGAAATGAATTTACCGGCGAATAAGGTTCTGCGCTTATTGTGAAACAAAAGCCATCTTTGTTTTGGTAAAGTACTTGAGATTTTGAACCATCGTTAGATTTGTCGAATGAAAGCATTTCAGCAATTGATTTTATTGACTGTCTTTCGTTTTTAGGGTTAAATAAATCTGGTTTCTTCTTTTCTATTTCAGAAAATATTTGCTCACAACGTTCTTCCGATGTTGCAAAAGCAAGATAATTCCAGATATTATATTTGGTTTTGCGGATAGATAACTCCGATAATAGAATATTTTGATCCCCTTCATTAGTTTCTACTGTCGCCTTATTGTTAGAAATGGACTTAACAATACCTATAAACTCTTCATTGGGAGCAAGCACATTTTCCAGTCCGGGAAGGATTTCAGTATGCAGCACTTCGATACCAACAAGATTAAATCCATCATTAAAAAGATCTTGACATGATTTGTTCAAAAGCCACCTTCGATGAGCATTGATAATAAATCCAAAAGTAGGGCGGTCTCCAATATTGATCACCCGAAGTTGTACTTCTATTTGTTTCTTATATGAAAGAACATTCTTTAGATTATCAGGCAAGAAAGCATGAACAAGATCATCCTTTTGCTGAGTAGAAAAAATACGGAAAGGGTAAAAGTCGATTGGGATTATCTTTGGAAACCTGTCTTTGAAAGTTCTGAAGAATATATGCCTTATTAATGATGATGTTATTTTTACATCTTTATAGATTCCAACTTTTACCAATTCACCAAGAGACAAATTTTCATCGCTATCCTTATTCGATATATAAATAAAATCTTCATTTCTAAAAAATGAATGGGTGTGATTATATTTTTCACGAAGCTTGCTGAGATTATCATCCCTATAAGCTGTTCTTGCAATTTGATATTCGTCAAATTCAATATTAATAGGGTAAAAGTTTGTTTCCATTTATTTATTTTTAAATAGCGACTCTTATATGTAAATAAATTGAATAAAACATCGCGAAGTCATCTATTATTGTGGAAATTATTTTTGAATTTGATATTCTCTCGTTATCTGGCTCATACTGCCTAACAATTATTGCATTGTCAAGAGCAGGCTTTAATTCGTTTTCAAGGAGTACGTCATACATCTCATTTTTTCACTTTAATTTGATTAGATAATATTTGTTGGATAATTGCCTTTTTCTGTTCAATGAGATCTTTCAATATCAACTTAAGATTTACGATTTCTTTTTCGCAAGAATTAAAAAGTGAAGCTATTTGTCTTTGCTCTTCTAATGAAATATCAGGCACTTCAATTTCCCCAACTATGGTAGTATTTAAATTCCTTTGTATTCCAGGCTGCCCACTATGAATTAACTCTTCTGCAATATGATTTATATAATGATAAAGAAAGTACTTATCAAGCCTTTTTTCGAATTTTGAAATAACGACAAATCCATCATGGACACATGCAGGAATTGCTATGATTCTCGGCACACCTATTGTCCCGCAGATTGACATAATGAAATCACCAGGATTAACTTCGACACTTTTACTTGCGCCAAGCTCCGATAAATATTGTTTAGTCTTTGATAGATAAATCTCACTTGCTGTTACATCTTCGATTCTTATCCAGCCTCTACCTTTTTCAGCAAAGAAATCCTTATTGTTAATTGGACGAGGAGATGCTCCTCGCCTGATATTAGCAACATCTCTTAAGTGAACAAAGTTCCACCTTCCTTTATATTTTGGAAATCGCTTTATGCCGTTTAAAAGTTGTTGCATTAAAGCATTTTTCATGTCTTGTTTAATTTCAATAAGCAATTTTTGTTTCTTAATTGCAATATTGAAAAGAGTGGATGATTTGACTATCTCATGTTGAACATTTTTCTCTGGAATAAGTACTAATAAAGTTGATAGGTTTGTCTTTGAGATACCAAACACTTTGCTTCCAGTAGCAAGTTTTTTTAATTCATTGCCTATAAAAGGATGTTTAAAAATATATGGTCTAAATCCTGGAATTGTAAATCCATTATTGTCTCTTGCGACAAAAGTATGAAGTCCCCCTGTTGCTTTCCGCCTATTCAAGTTTTTTACCTCAATACAGGAACCAACTCCTTCGTAATCCTCACTTGCATCTGCAATGATCAAATCTCCTTCTTTTATAAATTCAAAATCACTATTATCATTTGAAATATTTTTAATTTTCGGGATTCGACTTTCTTTTTCAAAATCTAAAATCTCTGATTCATAAGTAGCATGTATATCACCATAGTGAATGTTATATACAATCTGAGAAGTAATCTCTGTTGTCAATTCGTCACGGGATAAAGCTTTGGATTGAATAAATTCAAATACTTCACCAAAAGGAATATAATTCCATCCTTTCGGAACAACAGGTTGTGCGATATGATTATTATTTCTATTCATCTTAATTTACTCCGAGTTCTCTTAAATAAGTATTAATATCACCTTTGATTTTTGTCAACTCTGTTTCGAGTTTATCTATATTTTTTTGAACAATTTTTATATCTACTTCTTTGACAGCTTCAAAAGTATCCACATAGCGAGGAATGTTTAAATTGAAATCATTGCCTTCAATCTCTTTTAGTGTTGCCTTAGTTGAATATTTTTCTATAGCTGTAAATTTTTTATAGGCATCTACAATTTTTTTGATATGAGGCTCACGTAACTTATTTTGTTTTTTTCCGCTTTCAAATTCTTTGCTTGCATCAATGAATAATACATCTGTATTTTTTTTACCTTTATTAAAAATCAATATTGCTGCTGGAATTCCTGTTCCGAAAAAAAGGTTTGCAGGAAGTCCAATCACTGCTTCAAAAAGATTTTCATGGATTAAAGATTCACGTATTGTTTTTTCCGTACCCCCTCGAAACAAAACGCCATGTGGTACTATAACGCCGACACGTCCGGTTCTTTCAACAGCAGTTTCTATCATATGTAATATGAAAGCAAAGTCACCTTTTGTTTTTGGTGGAACACCCCGGATAAATCTTTTGAAAGGGTCACCGACTGCATCTTCTGCCCCCCACTTGTCAAGTGAGAATGGTGGGTTTGCAACAACAATATCAAATTTCATTAAATGATCTCCTTCCAATAAACGCGGATTGTTAATTGTATCGCCTCGTTCAATATGAGCTGCATCCATTTCATGAAGGAACATATTCATCTTTGCCAAAGCCCAGGTGCTACCATTACTCTCCTGACCATATAGAGAACAATCTCGAATAATAGTATTTGGCTTAAACGGCACTTGTTCTGCAACCGTAATTAATAAGGAAGCACTACCACTGGCCGGATCGCATATACGATCACCTGCACTGGGTTTTACCAACCGCGCTAACAACTCAGATACTTCATGAGGTGTGTAAAATTCTCCCCCCTTTTTTCCGGCATCACTTGCAAAACGTTCTATAAGATACATGTAAGCGTTGCCAATAATATCTTCGGTCCCTATCACCGACGGGCGAAAATTTAATTTCGGTTTATCAAAATCTTCTATTAGATTTTTTAGCCTTCGATTACGATCTTTAGTCTGTCCAAGGTTTGAATCAGAATTAAAATCCACATTCCGGAATACTCCTTCTAATTTCGATTTATTTTCATCTTCAATCCTCTCAAGTATCTTATTGATTTTACCTCCAATATCAGGATCATTCTTATGTAGTATGATGAAGTCAAATGTGCAATTATCCGGAAGCACAAATCTTTCACGACTCATCTTACGTTTTATTAAGGCTTCATCTTTTCCGTGTTGTTTCTTATACAGATCATACTTATCCTTCCATACGTCAGATAAATATTTCAAAAACATAAAAACAAGAATGTAGTTTTTATATTCGGATGGATCAACAACACCTCTGAATGAATCACATGCAGCCCAGAGCGCTGAGTTGATTTCGTCTTGGGATGGTTTTAATTGTTTTGCTTCTGACATAAGTTATTGTTTCTTTAAATCATTAAACGCTTTTAGAACTTCATTCATCTGAATCGGATTAGATGTAAATTTTTCTCCAATGGTACTTGTAACTACAGCAACCACATCAGTATTTGCAGGAAGTTGCTTAAATAATTTTTCTGAATTTGGATTCAGGTTATAAATTACTTCGCTTACTTGCCCATGTTCAAGTTTTGCCGGGAAAGTAGCAGGCTTCAGCTTATCAAATAAATAAAATGAATCAGATCTGCCTTCAAATGGATTTGACAATTTAAAAGATGGTTCATTAAAATATCGAAATTCCTTTTGTAGGTTGGTTATTGAAACACCGAAACCAATTCCAAAAAACCCCTGGTATTCACTTAATAATGAAATATGGCTTAGATAAATTTTAGCTCCTTCTTTTATCTGTTCGGCCCGAGCTACTGCTACCGACGGTTCCTTTTTTAGCTTAGCTATTATTAGTTTTGCAAATTCAGTTGGTTCATATTTTCGAAGATCAATAAATCCTAAAGTAGGTCTTACACCTTCTATTTCTGTGTCATCAAAACGCGCTGGAAGAATGTATTCATCATTTGATTCAATTGCCCTTGCTATCGACGTCCTAATCTCATGCTTTGTCCACACTTTTTCTTTATAGTGCTTTGAAACAAAAGGAACACAATACTTCGCTGATTTCCTGTACACGAAATCAAAGTGTACACCTAAGTCTTTACCCCAAAGATCAACTTCTTCAAACTTGTCATAAAAAACTTTAACTCCATTTTCCTTTAGTATTGTCGCGACCTTATCTACATATTCTCGATCTTCACCTGCAAAGGATAAAGTTACATCATACGTATACTCCATTTTTTATATCTCTTTTAAACTAGATTTTCCCAAATGAATTTTTACTAATCGGTATAGTATTCCACGGACATTTTCAGCATGAGCATACGCGTCCTGCATAATGTCCTTTATTGCCGATTCATCTTCAATTTGAATCGCTTCATTTAATAATGGACGTAATAAATCTGCAAAATATGTTAGAAAATATTCTAACGCAGAAACGTTTACTCCAGCGGCCTCAAGCGATTCACGAGCCATACTAATCTTTTCTATTTCTTCGGTAAAGACTCTTTCAAATAAAAGCAATGATGATTTGTACTTCATATTTTTGGTTTTAAAATTATTATTAATATTATTTTTGATATTATCTGTTATAGAGATTCACGATCAATTTCCTTCGCCAGCATATTGCTAAAAAATCGATCTTTTTCTTTTATGAGTTCAATTGTTTTCGTTTTCTCAACTTGCCACATATCATAGAGTTTTATTATTTTATTCTGAGTTGAAAGTGATGGTACTTTTATTTCCAAATCCGATAGTGTGATTTTGTTAATTGACAATGCCGATGTGCCGGCTTTACCAATATGTAATATTGCTTGTATAGATTCCTGGTTAATGAACCAAGCCAGGTAATCGGAAATGATCAATTCATTATTCGGTCGGATCACAAAAAATAGTGATACTGCCGCCGCCGGATAATTTTCTCGAAACACTATTGCATTGTTCCGACTTCCTTTAGCAATTACCAGAACATCACCATTTTGCAGTAGTTGTGATGCAGGGACATCTTCTGATTTTATTTTATGCGGGATATTCTGTAATTTAGTGTTCGATGAATCAAGATTCTGCAGCTGGATAATATGAACAGATCCATGATCGGGATCGTTTTCAATCCGCTCTCGGTTACTGTACCCGGAATTGATTTGAGCAATGTCTTTAAGCGTCTTTACCATCAGTTCTTGTATACTGACTGCAAAACTATGTAATGAAAAGGACATTTGCAAGAAATATTATCAGTATTTATATACTGCGCCAATATTTCATATTGTTTATACTCAACTAACCCTATGTAGTTCCTTGTTTTTGAGCTAATTACACTATTAATACTATTTGCCATTCGATGCCTTTAGGAGAAGTAGAAAACCATCCATATCTTAATTATTTAGGTGATCAACCTGATTATCAGAAATTCACAAGTCTAATTATAGGGAGCTTTCCGATATATCCATTGACGAATTCGATTGCTGAAGAGTATGGAATTAAATTGCGCCAAGACTGGTTGAATTATGCAGACCTTACATTTTTCTATGGAAGCAAGGAGAATAACTTTTGGAAATGGTTTTTAGCAATTTACGTTTTAGAGAAACCGAAAGTGTGGAATCATGATGTCGCAATAAAAATTCTTGAAAAGTTAGAAATCGTAATTACTGATGCTATTAAGAGTTGTCAACGAAATTTATATTCTGCATCAGACAACGATCTAAAAGGCCCGTTTACTTATTATTTAGATATTCTAAATGTTATAAATAATTTTTCTGGCAACCATATTTATTTTACTGCAACGGAATCTGGAAAGCCATTTACATCATTCAAATCAATATTGCGTAGTAAAAATGAGGTATTTTATTTTGAACAAATCGGAAATTCAAGAAACAAATCCCTGTTTTTAAATGGTAAAGAATACAAACCTGGATTTCTGTATTCACCATCACCAAGTGGCAATCGTACTAAAAACAAAAACCCAGACTTCAACAATTATCAAATAAGAACTGGAAATTTATCTTATGAAGATTTCGTTTTTGAGCAATGGAAACAATTACTGCTGAAAAAGAATTTTGAATATGATGGTTCAAACCCAATTGATTGAAGGTTTTAGAATCATTACTGGTTAAATCAATGCAGCACTGGCCTTGTTATTAAAAACAATTTGAAAAGAATTAAAGAGCATTTTACTGTCAATTATTCTTTACTTTTATTAAAATTATAAATGAATGTGTTTAAATAAATAGAGGCAAAATCAAATCACTATTAAGAAAAAATATTGAATATTAGAGCTCTTAGTGATTTCAATTTTTCTTTTTTTAAAATAAAAGTTTATTATTTTCATGGAAATTATTTCTTCTTCAAAAAAAATTTATCTAAACTTTCTAAAATTATAAACACAATGGACGCAGAATTTAATTCAAGATTAATTAAGAACATACTAAATTCTCCTTTTGCTTCTTTAACTTCAGATGGTACCGAATCTGGGTTAACTGAAAATTATTTGTTTTTTATTAGACAACTTTATAACCCAGTTAATAATAGCAAATTCAATGCTTACTCAAAATTATTCGGAAGTATAATTAATTTAAAAGATAAATCTATTCCAGAGAAAAGAAGAAGAGAATTACTTTTTCAATACGAACAATATTTTTCAAGAATTGAACTGTTGAATTTGGTAATTAAACATGAATCTACAATTCGACAACTTATTAATACGCACCTTATTAAAATACCTCATATTAAACAACTTTTAATAAAAAATAATTTAATTCAAGAAAATAACAATATATGTTTGAGCATATTCAATTTACTTCATAATCTAATTGATGTTCAATTAACAAATTCCGTTAATAAAAACAGGATTAAATCATTTGTCGATGTAGTGAGAAATGAATTTGTTGAACCACTAATAATAATTAGGCATGGCATATCTCACGGATTTATGAGAGCATTTATAGATGCGAAAGGAAAAAAAAATTTGCCATCAAATAAAAAGGATAAATATTTTAAAGCTAATGAAATATTCAGAGATATTGATTCTGTTTCGTATTATATGATTTCAAGAAATTATAATTTAATACATAAAATAACATATAATTGGTTATTATTATATAAAAGTAAGAATTTTAGAAAAGATTTATTATTAGAATTAAAAAACGATTCTGTTTTATATAATAAAGGATTGCATCAAGAGCCTATCTATTCTAAAGAAATGATAAATAATGTTATTAATTTTAAAAACGAACCACTAAAAAAAATATGTTTCAACCCATATCAAAAATGGGATCTGTTAATGAAACATATAATTAAAATATAAATCAATAATAATTGTATTTATATAAATTGAGTTGTTCTTGCTAACGATTAATTCCCGATCCGCCCTACTTGCTTATAATTTACTGTAAATCAGTTTTTGAACTCAGCGGTTAAGCCAGTTTATATTCAAGCACTAATTTTTTGATTTTCATCATCTCTTTCTACAACATCAGAATACATATTAGCACTTAAATTATGAAATGTGTGAATAAATTGTGCAACAATCATAACATTAGTAAACAGAACGGATTTTTCTGTTGCAGGATCGTTGTGTACAATTACTTCTTGAATATTATCTCCATAATCAAAAATTACGAACCCAAATCCTTTCGGCAAATTTCTGAGCACTTCGTGATTTTGTAAATTTTTTAATGAAGCAAAACGGACGTTTATTCCATATTTTGCTTGCTCTTTCATTTCTTTTTCTACTGAATTTCTATCCCATTCAATCGATTCAATAAATATTCTATCAACCGTTACACCAGCCTGTAAAGCAGCAACATTTCTTAAAAACCATTGTCTTATGCCAGGGTGCTTCCAATTCTTTTCTCCACAAACTGCCATAATTTTGCCGGACTTACTCCTAATCATTCTATTTATTCTAAATTCCAATTCGTGTAAGAATCTTTCTTGGCCTTCAAATGACTCTGGGTTTATTAATTGAATTGCTGCTCGTTTAGAAGCTCCATATAATTTAGTAGCAACTTGAATTTCAGGACGGCCTAAATTTCTATTAAAGGCAGCCTCATAAAGAGGGTCACCTTTTTCCACCTGTTTAACAAAATTTTCAAGTCTTATAATTTCATTCTCAAGTTTAATTATTTCTGATTTAAAATTTTTGTCCAGATAAATTAATCGAGATTTAATTTCGACAAAGAATACAGTTGATAGATTTGATAAATCTAAAACCAAAAAGACAAGCGCCCCAGCTAGTGCGGTTAACACTCCAATTTTCCAATAAAGGTTTTGAATCGCGGGGGAAATAGAAAGAGAAATAATAAGTAAAGCCGTATAATATGGTCTTACTTTAGGATAAATCTCCTTAAAATCTTTTAAAAAAGATTTTTTTACTCTAGAATTAGAAACAGGTTTCATGTAAGTTAGTATTAAGTATGTTAACTCTTGATTTAATTTTTTGAGTAAATAATTTATTTACTCAAATTTATTAAACTTATATTATGAAAAATGCTTTTATTTTTGCAAATTCGCTGCAAGTAGTTTCTTAAAAACTGCTAATTTATTGCTATGAAAAAGCCTTTAGAAGAGTTTTCGGATATAATAAAGTTACTGAGGTCAAAACGTGTTACAGATAGGATGATTCACGAAACCCTCCTCAAAAAATTTAGTCCGGCAATTGGTAAAAGTTATACATGGATTTGTAAATTTCTAGGTAATCCAGATTCTTTATCAAAACAAAAAAGAGAGCTGGTTCCAGATCTGCTTTTGACGATAAAACACAATTTCAATAATCAGCTTCAAGAAAATGACGATAAGTTTTTAATAGGTGACTTTAATATTTATTTTAGTGGGACATCTATTTTAAGAAAGGGAATTCAATCAAATGCGGAATATAAATTGATTGCTAATGGAAAAAAAGTATTTATTAAACCATTGGATCAAACGATTTCAAGATCTTCCTATGTAGGAACAATTTCAGCAGAATTAAATGGAAATTTATTCTTTGAATTCGATGAGGATGGAGATAGTAAGGAAAAAATATATTGGATTTGTAGAAAAGGTAATGACAAAACGTTGAATTATATTCCTGGCCTATATTTAACCTTAGATGAAGATTATTTCCCTGTTGTTGGTCCGGTATTATTAGTTAGAAAAAATATTCAATTAGAAGAAGAAAAATTGGCGTCTTATTTTGCACATTTTAAAATGACAAGTTCTGACCTTATCCATGGTATCAGTCTAATTAATAATAGTCACATTTCAGAATCGATAATACAGTATAAAAAGCTGCTAGGTTTAGTTGGAATATGGAAGGTTATGAGATGGAATGATGCGATGAAAAAATATAGTATTTACAGACTGGAAATAAATAAAAAGCTTGATGTTATTTGTACAACAGCAACGAACAACATCTTTAGTTGTAATATTAAAATTATTGGTAAGAATAGAATTATTATAGAAGGGTTAAACCAAAGCGAGGAAATATTTCAAATATTTATTGCAAACATTAATGGACATGACTCTTGGCTAGATATTGAAAAAATTTATGGTTCATATCAGAGAATAAGTCCAGATCACACTAGATACGGGGACTGTATGTTTTATAGAATGGGGAATGAGTCCATTAATTTTTTACCGGCACAAATTGATAGCTCAAAGCTTAATAAAAAGGAAGAAAAGGAAATGGCAAAGTATCTTGTAGAGAGGTCTTTTCAAACTATTAAGTTAGAATAATAAAGTATTTATTTTATTCTATTTATGTTTATTTTATCTATGTGATACTATTTCGCTTTTAGTTCAAGAATAAAATTCACTAACAAAATGATGACTAGTTTATTAAGCAATTCACTCAAAACTCCTAGTAGGTCAACAACAAAACAAAGTAAAAATAGACATCGATAACGTAAAGCCCCTATAATCAGGGGCTTTTGTTGTTTTTATTCTACCCTTTTTTCAAATATTTTATGGATGTTTTGGCTACTTAGTCCTACCAACCGGATCAATAAACCTAACCAGATTATATAACGGACATTCATCAGAGGAGGCAGCTACTCTTTTTCAGGATTTGAAGTGAGCAAATACGGAGCAGCTTCCTTTCAAACATTTTTATATTACTCACTTCCCCCTCTGTGAATCTTTGTGTTCTTTGTGCTCATTGTGGTAAAAATCCAACAACACTTTTTAACCACAAAGAGCACAAAGTAGTACAAAGGTTCACAAAGAGAATCGGCTGATTTTATATTACGAGTATACGTATTGAATTCGGCGGATTTCTCTTGCGATTTCGCATAAAGATTTCGTTGAGCGGAGATAATTTATGATTTTGAATTGCTGTTTTTGAATTGCAGAAATAAGTAGTAGAAAGGAGACTGGCAAAGTTTTCAGATTTTGACTTCTCTTAATAAACATTCGACTTTACAACAATCCATTTTGTCCAAGTATTATTTGCAATTTTATAAAAACATAATTCATCAAACCCGCATGGATTGCCGCAAATGGAGGCAAAGTAAATTAAACAGACAGATCGGTTTCTTAAATAGATTGGTTTGGAGAATTTAAAAATATTTGGTCTTTGATAATTCTTAACCAAATTCATTCTGTCGGTTTCTGAGTTTGTCGGTTTATTATAATTTTCCAGATATTCCTGTGTTGTTTTTTTTATATAATTGAAGGCATCTTCTTCTATGATAAGTTGAGAGCCGGAAAAAATGTTTTCTTTCCAATAAGGTCTTCTGGCTATTTCAAGTTGTTGAAATAAATATTTTTTCTCTTGTTTTGTAAGAATTATAAAACTCTGATTTCTTGTTTTGCTAATATCATAAATAGTATTTTTTTTAAATTTCGATTTAATTTTATCTAAATCATTTTTATTTATTTTATCAGTGTAGATTATTTTTCCTTCGGGTTGATTGTTCCTGATCAATCCTTCCAAAAAAATTAATTCAGAGCGATCGTTTTGGGCAAAGCTTGTATTAATTAATGTGAAAATTAAAAATAGGGAGACAGAATATTTCATTGGTAATTTTTTAATAATCCATATCACATAATGGAGGAAGGATTTCGAGAATTTTATTTTAATATGTTAAAATTTAGTTGATAGACTTATTTTGTTTCTAATTTAAAGCAAAAAAAAAGCCTGTCGTAAGACAAGCTTTTTAAAAATTTCTAAAGGTTTAAACCTTATGAAGTTCTGCGAACGTTTACCGCATTAAGGCCTTTTTTGCCTTGTTGAACTTCAAACTGAACGCTGTCATTCTCCTGGATCTGATCTTGCAGTCCGCTTGAGTGAACAAATACTTCTTCTCCGCTGTTATCATCTTTGATAAAACCGAAGCCTTTTGATTCATTAAAGAATTTTACTTTTCCTGTTTTCATTAATTTGTAAATTGATATGTATTAAAACACTGGTTATTCTTATTTTTTCCGAACCCGGGAAAATAAGCAGTGCAAAGTTACATTAATATCTTAAACTATGGCTATCCTTTGAAAAAAGGTTTAGAGGTATTCGTGAAATGTATTTAGGATATCTGGGAATGAGAAAAATAAAAATCATATAAAATATTGGATATCAATTTATTGCGGTTTATTTAAAGACTTTATAAAATCATTTCCAGGGGTTAGATAAATCTCAATTTATCAATTATATATAGAGAAAATTAACCAAAAAGGTGTGAAAAGACCTCTTCAACCTTAGAAACAGGATAAAGCCGAATAGATTTGAAACGCCCTTTATCAAGGCCTTTCAGGTTGTATTTGCTGATTACTATTTCTTCGAACCCCATTTTTTCTGCTTCAAGAATTCTTTGTTCGATTCGTGTAACCGGACGAATTTCTCCGCTTAATCCGACTTCCCCTGAAAAGGCAACTTTGGCAGAAATTGCAATTTCTTCTCCAGAAGATAATATCGAACAGATTACAGCAAGGTCAATTGCAGGATCTTCAACTTTTATTCCGCCGGCAAGATTCAGGAAAACGTCTTTTGCACCCAGTCTGAACCCGCATCTTTTTTCCAGAACAGCAAGCAACATATTAAGTCTGCGTAAATCAAATCCGGTTGAAGAACGTTGAGGAGTTCCATACACAGCAGAGCTCACCAAAGC
The DNA here is from genome assembly GCA_031417555.1 of Bacteroidota bacterium. Lineage (GTDB taxonomy): Bacteria > Bacteroidota > Bacteroidia > AKYH767-A > 2013-40CM-41-45 > JADKIH01. The sequence continues at coordinate 10,844 of JANOVV010000086.1, read as the reverse complement.
CTGTGTTTCTATTAACAAAGGCCTGATGCCTTCCATAGTTGCGGCAATGGCAATACCACTCAGGTTTTCTTCTCTTTGTGCAATTAATACTTCAGATGGATTACTCACTTCTCGTAAACCGGTACCGAGCATTTCATAGATGCCAAGTTCGGCAGTAGAACCAAAACGATTTTTTACTGAACGAAGTATTCTGTAAACATGATGACGATCTCCTTCAAATTGCAAAACCGTATCTACCATATGTTCCAGTATTTTAGGTCCTGCTATGGTTCCATCTTTAGTAATATGACCAATTAAAAAAACGGGCACTGATGATTCTTTCGCAAAACGTAAAAGTTCGGCAGCACTTTCCCTTATTTGAGAAACACTTCCGGGAGATGATTCTATTTTACTGCTGAAAATTGTTTGGATTGAATCAATCACTAAAATATCCGGATTAACTTCTGAAATTTGTTTGAAGATATTATCGAGTGAAGTTTCTGTTAAAATAAAAAATCGATCGCCAGCCATTTTTAGTCGTTCGGCTCGCATTTTGATTTGTTGCTCGCTTTCTTCTCCGCTTACATATAATACAGTCCGGTTCTTTAAAGAAAGCGCAAGTTGAAGTAACAATGTTGATTTGCCTATTCCCGGTTCACCACCCATAAGAACAAGTGAACCCGGAACCAATCCGCCACCAAGAACTCTGTTAAGTTCCATGTCTGGCATAATAATCCTTTGTTCATCGCTAATGGGTACATCTGAAAGTAATTGTGATTGTGGGGTTCGGGATTTTTTATCAGCAGATTTTTTCCATAAGACATTATCTGTTGATTTACTTATAACTTCTTCAACAAAAGTATTCCATTGGCCACAAGATTGACAACGGCCAACCCATTTAGGTGAAGAAACGCCGCAATTCTGGCAGAAGAAAGTTGTTTTAACTTTTGAAGATATCGAATTCAATGGGAATGAATTATTTTTGAAATTCTAATTGTACCAGTCCGGATGTCCCATCTCTGTCGCTGGAAATACTTAAAATACTATTATCAAGTTTAACTATTTGCCATGTTCCATTGTTACGGGACCGGGCAGGATATACAAACTCAGGGCTAATTCCATCAAGTTTAATTTCAGCTTTCGATATCGTTGTATTTACTGAATAAGTTGATGTAGCTGTCTGGCCATTATTTACGATTGTAACATAAGTATCGTTGAATGTCCATGTTTCAATGTGTTCAGTTATTAAATTTCCATTTACATTATATTTTGGAATAGCTATTAATTTCCATGTCCCTTGTAAATCTTTCTTGACTTCTTTTTCGGATTTAAAATATTCCTGTTTAAGACATGAATAAAATAAAATAAAAACTAAAAAAATAAGTGTTGAAAATTTTGTTCTCATTACCAGCAATATTTACAGGTAAAGTTAACAGAATTATTCTATGTTTTTTTAAACGATTTTATTTTTTCCTCAATAAAAGATGTTGAATATCCTTCAAGAAAATCCAATGTTTTTACAACACCTTTTTTTGCTTTAACTACATCATAACCTACTATTTCTTCCTGCTTATAATCTCCACCTTTTATTAGAACATCTGGCTGAATGGTGCTAATAAGTTGTAATGGGGTTGGCTCATCAAAAATAACTACTGCAGAAACGAACTGAAAAGAAGCTAGAATCATAGCTCTTTGTTCCTGTTTATTTATTGGTCTTGAAGGACCTTTTAATCCACTAGCGGAGATGTCGGAATTCAGTCCAACAATAAGAACATCTCCTTCATCTGAAGCTTTAGCAAGGTAATCGATATGGCCAAGATGAATTAAGTCAAAACATCCATTGGTAAAAACAATTTTTTGTGAAAAAAATCTCCACCTCATAAGTTGAGTTTTCAACGTCTCTTGATTGAGTATTTTATTCCTGATTATTTCCAGAGTTGTTGGTCGTTGCATTTTGTTTTTTTAATGATAGATATAAAAATGATAATCCTCCGAGTAAAATTACAATAAGAATTTGACTCGTATGCATTAATGTTGCAAAAGCGAGTCCATGTTCCCGACTAACTCCATATAAAATCAAACCCTGAGATACTAATAAATGGTAAGCGCCGGTTCCTCCTTGCACAGGAGCGCTCATTCCAATTCCGCCAACAACAAGCACAAAAAGTGCAGCATGCCAGTTGAGTAATGATGTAGCCTCTAAAGCATAAAAACAGGTATAAGACATTAAATAATACATAACCCAAATTAGTATAGTATGAAAAATAAAAGCGATTGGGTTCTTAAGTTTACGAACCGAATCAATTCCATTTACAATGCCTTTAAGAAGTGATAATATTTTTTCCGAAAAAGTATTTTTACTATTTTTCTTTCTAAAGATAAAATATAGAATAATAATAAGTACAGTTGCAAAAATGGTAATTATAAGTGGAGAGTTTATTGCAGAGTTTAATTTATTAGCTGCCGGATTGAATATATTTTGACTAAGAAAATTTCCTAAAAGATCATATTCTGTAAGTGCGACAAAAACAATACAAATCAAAAGACATAAAACATCTATAATTCGTTCGATGATTACAGTACCTAAAAGTGAATTAAAAGGAACTTTTTCCGTTCTGCTCAATGTACCGCAACGTGTTACTTCGCCTAATCTTGGTATTGCTAAATTAGCTAAATATCCAATCATCAATGCCGCAGATGTATTACTTAGCGCCGGCTTAAATCCTAGAGGTTCAATTAGCATGTTCCAGCGGATTGCACGGCTTACAAATGCTACTAATGAAGCAGCTACTGAAACTAAAACCCAGAATAAATTAGCCTGAAGCATCTCATCAATAGTGTCTTTCAATTTAACTCCACGGAATGCCAGCCATAGAAGTGCTATGCCAATGGAAAATATTATTACATATTTAATAACTGAAAGAAGAATTTTATTCATTGAAATTTTTCAATAGTTTTTAATACCACAACAGGCAAACGATTACCTAATAATTTTTAATTTGAATATTTTAACTCCTCATGCAATGGTACTAAATCATAATCATTGATTCGATTAAGTTCGACGATAACAGAACCGTTTGCTGCAGGCAAAAGAATGGGTTTAAATTTAGCTCCGAAAACTAATTCATTAAAACGAAATGATGAACGGCTGTGAACAGTTTGTGCGAATGTTTCTTCATAAGCCCGGATTAAAACAAGAAACTCAACTTCTTTTTTCTTGTAATCTTCTTCTGCCCAACCATACAATGGACTCTCTTCATCAATTGGATGAACCAGGGTCCAGGACATAGTTAACAGCGTAACATGTGTTAGTTCAAGTTTAAGTGTAGAAAACTTTCGTGTAGTTTTATTATTTTCTCGCTCAACATAAGCCAAAACAATAGTGGCTTCAGGATCGAGGAGTTCACTTTTATTTTTATTTGCAAGTCTTACCATTAATGCAGTGAACCCTTGATAAGGGGCAAGGAGTGCATTTTTACTAAATAGGATATTAGCCACCGGTCTTGAGAATCTTCCATATAACAAACCGGTTGCCATTGCAAATCCTAATAATCCGATAAATGATTCAATGACTGCAACAGAACTGTTTGGTATTCCAATTGGATTTAATCTCCCATATCCAACCGTAGTTAATGATTGAGCACTAAAGAAAAAGACTTCCATAAATTTTTCAAATTCGGAAGAGTAAATCATACCATTTACATGCGACACATCACCGAAATAATAAATTAAAGCAAATAATATATTAACACAAAGGTAAGCGACAAGAATTATGGTGTTAAATTTCCACCATGGCATCGTTATCAGAGAATGATAATAATTTGTTGCTGCATAAAAAGGAAGACCTGCGCGTTTTACATTACTGCTTCCATCTTTATTCATTAACCGTTGGTTATCTTCGATAACGTTATTACCAAATCCAGTCTCACGAAATTCGTCTTGCTTAAAAATACGTCGCCTCGAAGTCATTGTGGTACTTTAATTTTGCTAATTAGTTAATTTTTTTTGACTAAAATACTTGATACTTGATACACTAGTCTTTAAACTCCGTTACTCCGCCTGAAATAATAAACTTCATGGCATCAGTTCCGGATGCTTTTAACGGACTTATATTTTCTCTTGGAAGAATGATTAATTCGCCTGCAAAACTATAAGAGAAAGGTAAATAAACAGCGACCATATCTTTTCCCAAACCCATTTCAGATAGATCTTCTTTTGTAATAAATCCAATACGGTTAATATGAGATTCTTTTTCTAGCACAACAAGAACAGGTTTATTAAATCGTCTTTTTTCACCTACGAATGCTTCAACAAGATCTTTAACAGAAGAATAAATGAGTTTAACCAATGGAGCACGGTCAATCATTCGTTCCATATAACTGAACAGTGGATTTTTTAAGTACCGGGCACTTATAAAACCAATCAGTGCAATTCCTGTGAAAATGGTTAAGAGTCCGAGTCCGGGAATTTCAAGTGAAGGAAGTCCGGGAATTTTTATTGGCACCTGAAATGGAAGTAGGCTGTCTATCCATAAAATACTTTTGAAGATTACCCATAAAGTAATGGTTATAGGTACAACAAAAAGAAGCCCTTGCAAGAAGTAGTTTAAAATCTTTTTCATGATAGTTGATTGTTAATGCAAAGATGAGAAAATCCAACTTGAAAAAATGAATCATGAAAATCTTTAAATCCTTTTTTTCAGGGTACTATTTCAAAGGAGGGAGTTTGACATCATCAGGTACGATAAAAGAAGTCGGATAGAGGCCTTCAATTTCTTTTAAAAATTTTTGTGCTTCGAATCGATTTCGATAATCTCCGATTCTCACCTTAAAATTAGGTTGCTGATAACTTAAATAGGCTTGTATGTCAGGAAATCTGGAATTAAAATCAAGTTTTACTTCCGAAGCTTTTTGCCGAATACCACCAAAATAAATCTGTATGCGGTATCCATGCATGCTTTGATTAATTTGGTTTTGAACTTTTTGTTTATTTACTAATTCATCGAAACGGGAATCTTTGGTTATTATAATTGAAGAATCCTGATTATAGGTTGTAACTTCCTGACCCGATACCAATGCCGACGTCGAAGAAAAAAATATTAAAAAAGAAATTTTTGCGATTTTTTGTACCAACAAATTATTCAGAATATTTGTTTTCAAAATGAATAATTTTTGAATTTCAAAATCAAGCAAGCGTACGCTTAACTGCAACTTGCTCATAGCCTTCAATAATATCATTGACTTGTATATCATTGAAATTAGAAATACTAAGTCCACATTCGTAACCTGAAGAAACTTCTTTTACATCGTCTTTAAATCGTTTTAAAGAAGCCAAATCACCTGAGTAAACTACGATACCATCACGAACAACACGTACTTTAGTATTACGTGAAATTTTACCGTCAAGCACCATGCAACCGGCAACTGTTCCAACTTTAGGAATTTTAAAGGTTTCACGTATCTCAATATTTCCAACTATTTTTTCCTGATATTCCGGAGCTAACATACCTTCCATTGCTAATTTAAGTTCATTGATAGCAGTATAAATAATGGAATAAAGTCGGATTTCAATTTGTTCGCTCTCTGCAAGTTTCCGGGCATTCACAGATGGTCGAACCTGGAATCCTATTATGATGGCATTTGAAGCTGATGCAAGTAATACATCGCTTTCGGTAATTTGACCGACGGATTTATGAATAATATTTATTTGAATTTCTCCGGTTGATAGTTTTAGTAATGAATCAGCCAATGCTTCGATAGAACCGTCAACATCACCTTTAACGATTACATTTAACTCCTTGAAATTACCGATTGCAAGTCGTCTTCCGATTTCATCGAGTGTAATATGTTTATGAGTACGAATGCCTTGTTCTCTTTGTAATTGCAAACGTTTGTTTGCGATTTCACGCGCTTCGCGTTCATCTTCCATTACATTAAATAAATCTCCCGCCTGTGGGGCACCGGTCATTCCTAAGACCTGGGCAGGAGCCGAAGGCCCTGCTTCTTTACTGCGGAAGCCACGCTCATTGTATAATGCTTTTACGCGGCCGCTATAACAACCTGCTAAAAGAATATCTCCTACTTTTAATGTTCCGCCTTGTACAAGCACAGTCATAACATATCCACGGCCTTTATCAAGCATTGATTCTATAACTGTTCCATTAGAACGTCGACTTGGGTTTGCTTTTAAGTCGAGAAGTTCTGCTTCGAGTAATACCTTTTCGAGGAGAGCTTCAACGTTTAATCCTTTCTTTGCACTTATTTCCTGGCATTGATATTTACCACCCCAATCTTCGACGAGGATATTCATTTTCGAAAGTTGCTCGCGTATACGTTCCGGATTTGAATCAGGCTTGTCAATTTTATTAATTGCAAAAACCATTGGAACACCTGCCGCTTGAGCATGATTGATTGCTTCAATAGTTTGAGGCATTACGCTATCATCAGCCGCAATTACAATAATTGCAACATCAGTAACTTTAGCACCACGGGCACGCATGGCTGTAAAGGCTTCATGGCCGGGAGTATCCAGGAATGTAATTTTTTTATTATTTTCCAGAGTTACTTCGTAAGCACCGATGTGTTGAGTAATTCCTCCTGCTTCACCGGCAATTACATTGGCTTTTCTGATATAATCCAATAAAGATGTTTTTCCATGATCTACATGTCCCATTACGGTAACGATAGGCGAACGAGGTAAAAGATCATCAGGAGTGTCTTCTTCGACACCAATTGTTTCTTGAACATCGGCAGCAACAAATTCAACTTTATAGCCGAATTCTTCAGCAACAACAGAAAGTGTTTCTGCGTCGAGACGTTGATTAATTGAAACAAAGATTCCAAGTGCCATACAAGCGGAAATAATTTCTGTTACAGAAACATCCATCATTCGGGCTAAATCATTTGCCGTTACGAATTCAGTAACTTGTATTACTTTATTGTCTGCTTGTTCTGCTGCTTGCTCTGCTTTTTCCTCTGCTCGAACATCTCTGCGGGCTTTCCGCATTTTCGAAGATTTCGATTTTCCGCCACTGCCGCTTAAACGGGCCAGTGTTGCTTTAATCTGATCCTGAACTTCTTTTTCTGTTAACTCAGTTCTTGCCGGTGGGCGAGGGGCACTTCCGCTTCTTTGATGCGGGGTTCTCGGTCTTTCGAATGTTCCCGGTGGTCGGGTTTTATCCTGAGGAACGGGCTGACCTCCGCCTTTTCTTTCTGTGCGTTTCCTTTTTTTCTTTTTATCATCAACAGCACCTGATGAAGATGCTACCGGTTTACGTTTTGCAGGTTGAGGTGTCGGTAAATCGATCTTTCCCATTATGGTCGGACCGGAAAGTTTAGTAATTTTTATCCTGTGAATTTCGTCCTTTTCTTTTATATCATCGGGTTCATCAGGCAAAGGTGGAGGTAAAACTTCTTCTTTAGTTTCAACAACATCTTCAATAGGAGCAACAGTTTTTATTTCTTTTACCGGTGGTGTTTCCGTTTCAACGGTATCTTTTTTCTTTTTACTGGTTTTTTTTGCAATTTTTTCTTCTTCTGCTTTTGCCTCCGCCTCCGCTTTTGCTTTTGCTTTCGTTTTTGCTTTTTCAGCAGGAGTTTCTACAACAGGTTTGGAAGTACGTTTTTTCTTGGAAGTTTCATTCTGTATATCAATCATCCCAACAACTTTTGGGCCTTCCATTTTATCAGCTTTCGCTTTGATAACTGTTATTTCTTTTTCTTTTTGTTTAGCTTCCTTCTCTTTAGTTTCTTTTTCGTTAGCTTCTTTAGTGATTTTTACTTTGGCTTCTTTTTCTTTTTCAGCCTTAGCAACATCATCTTTCAAAGATTGAGCAGCGCTCATATTCTTTATAAGAATTTCTTTTGAATCAACGTCTTTACGAGCAGGAGATTTCGGACGGTTTTCTGCTTCTAAAACTAAAGTATTATCTTTTTTAATCTTGCTTTGAGCGAGTTGCTGAGCTTCTTCTTTAGCAGATTTGTCGTTTTGAAATTCCTTTAACAGAAGGGAATAGGCATCACCGGGCAATTTTGTATTCGGATTGCTTTCAATTTTGAATCCTTTCATAGACAAGAAGTCTACAATGTGATCCATACTAAGGTTAAATTCCTTAGCTGCCTTGTTTAAACGAATTGTTTTTTCTACTTCTGCCATATTTGCTTTTCTACTCTTACTCTATCAGCGTATGCAAGGTAATAATTAATTTATCGGTTTAGTTTTTGATTCCAATCAATGTAATTATTCGAATTCTGAGCTGAGTATTCTAACTACTTCTTTAATTGTTTCTTCTTCCAAATCGGTTCTGCGAACAAGGTCTTCGATAGGTAAATCAAGGACACTTTTAGCTGTGTCGCAGCCGATACCTTTCAATTCGTCAATAATCCATGGTTCAATTTCATCTGAAAATTCATCCAGATCAACATCTTCCTGATCATCATCCGTATCGCGGTAAACATCTATTTCATAACCTGAAAGTTTACCGGCAAGTTTTATATTGTGGCCACCTTTTCCAATAGCTAAAGAAACCTGATCCGGTTTCAAGAAAACAGATGCGCGTTTTTTCTCTTCATCAAGTTTAATGGAAGTAATTTTTGCAGGAGCAAGAGCTCGTGAAATGAATAATGGAAGATTATTGGTGTAATTAATTACATCGATATTTTCATTCCGTAATTCTCTTACAATTCCATGAATTCGTGAACCCTTCATTCCAACACAAGCACCCACAGGATCAATACGATCATCGTAACTTTCAACTGCAACTTTTGCTCGTTCACCCGGCTCTCTGACAATTTTTTTGATAGTGATTAATCCATCAAATACTTCTGGAACTTCTAATTCAAATAATTTTTCCAGAAAGAGCGGCGAAGTGCGGGAAAGAATAATTTTAGGCGTTCCATTCATCATTTCTACACGCAAAACAACAGCACGAACAGAATCACCTTTTTTGAAAAAGTCAGAAGGGATTTGTTCATTTTTCGGAAGTATAAGTTCGTTACTGTCATCATCCATGATGAGCGTCTCTTTTTTCCAGGTTTGATAAACTTCTCCGGTAATTATTTCGCCAACGCGATCTTTGTATTTTTTAAAAATACCTTCTCGTTCAAGCTCTTGAACACGGGCCATCAGATTCTGACGGGCAGCAAGAACTGCACGTCTGCCAAAGTCAGAGAATTTAACATTCTCCGATACATCTTCACCGACTTCAAAATCGGGTTCGATTTTTACGGCTTCAGAATATTCCACCTGTGTATTTGGATCTTCTACTTTACCGTCTTCAACAATCAAGCGATTACGGAAAGCTTCCAGATCACCTTTATCTGTATTAATAACGATGTCAAAATTATCAGCCGTTCCGTATTTTTTACGAAGCATATTTTTGAATACATCTTCAAGGATGCTCATCATACTTGCACGGTCGATATTTTTTAACTCCTTAAACTCGGAAAAAGCATCAACTAATTCTGTGTGTTCGTCTTTAATTTCTATTTTTTTCATTTTGATCAAATGATTTTATCGAAAGAGAAAATAACTCTTGTTTCTTTTATTTCTGTTAATGGTATTTTGTATTGTTTTGTTTGAATTTCTTTTTTCTTTCCGGATCCTATTTTTATTTCTTCGTTAATTTCAATTTGATTTTCATCAGCTGAAATTAATAATCCAGTATGTTTTAATCCGTCGAATGTTAAAATACTAACTCTATGTCCGATTCTTTTTTTGTATTGTGCTAAAATCTTCAGTGGTTCTTCCATTCCCGGAGAACCAACTTCTAATTCATATTTCTCAAAAACATCTTCGTCATCAAGTTTATCATGCAAATATCGGTTAATTGCGACACAATCTTCAATTTTTACGGCTTTTTGATGATCAATTATTACGATGATTTTATTGGTACTAACCTTTACTTCAACCAGGAAATTTTCTGTTGATGCAAGCTTTTCTATTACTAATTGTTCGATCTTTTCTTTAATACTCATCGAAATTCAATAAAAAAGGGGACTTTTGTCCCCTCTTATCTTTCCTTAAAACTGATTACAAGTATAGCAGATTTTTTTGGGGTGGCAAAACTTTTTAACAGATAACCTGAAATATAAAAAACAAACAAAATTTAATCCCGATTGCTAACATTATTGAAAAAGGAAAAAGTGACTAAGCTCCATTATTATATGTAAGGAAGCCTTTAATTGGCCGAAAAATTGAATTTTATTTTTAATTACAATTTATAAGGCCGGAGTTTAAATTCAGATTTAATATATTCTTTAACGTCCTTTTTTGAGCCTACATTTGTCCTTAATATGGATATTTTTTCAAAAAAGAATGATTCTAAACGAATCGTAATAATTGGAGCCGGATTCGGTGGTATTGAAATCGTTAAAGGTTTAAATACTTCAAAGTATGAAATTTTGTTAATCGATAAACATAATTATTTCACTTTTCAACCTCTTTTGTATCAGGTAGCCACAGGCGGACTTGAACCTGATTCTGTTGCTTATCCAATCAGGAAAATTATTTCAAAAAAACACAATGTTGTTTTCCGTATGGCTGAAGTGATGGAAATCCAAACTACACTCAAACAGATAAAGACAAACATAGGTTTGCTTCCGTATGATATTTTGATACTGGCCTGTGGAGCAAAGACGAATTTTTTTGGAATGAAAGAGACAATGGAAAATGCTTTGTCTCTAAAAACTGTTACAGACTCTTTGAATATGCGCAGTTTTATTCTGCAAAATTTCGAAGCAGCACTTCTATCATCAGTTAAAGAAGAGCAAAAACGGTTAATGAATTTTGTTATCGTTGGAGGAGGACCAACAGGTGTTGAAATTTCCGGCTCTTTGGCTGAATTGAAAAGACACGTTTTACCGAAC
>JANOVV010000085.1:0-89793 GCA_031417555.1 Bacteroidota bacterium | reverse complement strand
TTAACGAATCCATCAGACCCGATTGCATTAATCGATGAAGTTTTAGCAATTAGTTATGCCTTAGATCCAACATCCGGATTGAAGGCTTATCTTTTGTCGATTTTACTTTCGGGACAAGCGTCCAACTCTTATTGGACAGTAGCATGGGATGCTTATATTAGTGATCCACTCAATACAACAAATTATAATATTGTTAAAACACGTCTTCAATCTTTTTATAAATATATAATGGACCTTTCCGAATATCAACTTTCTTAATCTTCCCTATGAAAAGACGAGACTTTTTTCGAAAAACAATACCTGCTGCATTACTGCCATCTCTTTTAAATGGATTTTCATTCAGAGCCTTTGCAGGTTCGCCATTAATGCAGGCGCTTACTTCGGCTACTCTTAATGATCATGCTTTGGTGTTAATACAATTGAATGGTGGCAACGATGGTCTTAATACAGTTATACCACTCGATCAATATTCTAATCTTGCATCAGCCAGATCTAATATTCTTATACCTGATACACAAGTATTATCTTTAAACGGATATGCAAATACTGGATTTCATCCGTCAATGACAGGCATGCAACAGCTTTTCAATAATGGATTATTAAATATTATTCAATCTGTAGGTTATCCTTCGCCGAATTTTTCACATTTCAGGGCAACTGATATCTGGTTAACGGGTTCAGATGCAGATCAGGTAATTTCTTCGGGCTGGGGTGGAAGGTATCTGAATTATGAATATCCGAATTTCCCGACCGGATATCCGAATACAACAATGCCTGATCCGCTTGCTTTGCAGATTGGTTCTTCCGTCTCCCTTGCATTGCAAGGACCCTCATCAAGCATGGGAATGGCTATTTCTGATCCAACTAGTTTTTATAATTTGATAAATGGTGTTCAGGACCCAGCACCTAATACAAATGCAGGGAAAGAATTAACATATATCAGGCAAGTTGCTCAACAATCAACCTTGTATTCTTCTGTAATTCTTGCAGCTGCAAATAATATTACGCAGCAATCATCGATGTATCCTGCTGCCGGATTAAATTCGCTAGCTGATCAACTTAAAATCGTCGCTCGTTTAATTGCAGGCGGATTGAAAACAAAAATTTATATGGTTAACCTGGGTGGTTTTGATACACATTCCTCCCAGGTCGACACCACTACCACTACAGGAGAACATGCAGATTTATTAAGAAAGTTATCTGAAGCAATTACTGCTTTTATGGATGATGTTTCGTTTTTAAATATTGAGAATCGTGTACTTGGAATGACATTTTCCGAATTTGGTCGTAGAATTAAATCTAATTCAAGTGATGGAACTGATCATGGAGCAGCAGCACCTCTATTTGTATTTGGGAAAGATGTACAAAGCGGCATTCTCGGATCTAATCCGGTCATCGATGCAGTTGTAACTTCCAACGATAATTTACCAATGCAATATGACTTCCGTTCAATTTATGCCTCTGTATTGCAAGACTGGTTCTGTGTGCCTTCTTCTGATCTAAGCAATATCTTACTGCAAAATTTTCAAACACTGCCAATTATTCAAAGCACAGCTTGCATGGGAGTTGGAATTCATGAATTAAATCAATCGGCCGGAATTAATTTAATTAATAATTATCCGAATCCTTTTACATCAAGCACGTATATAAATTTCACGACCAATGGTGGCCATACCCTTGTTCAGGTTTTTGATAGTGAAGGAAAAATGATAAAGACTCTTGCAGATGGAGAATACATTGCAGGAACTTATAAGATTTGGTTTGAAAATGAAAATTACAATTCAGGCGTGTATTATGCTCGGCTGCAAAATGGTTCAGTGCAGCAGGTAAGGAATATGATGATTGTGAAATGAGAATCAAGAATCAAGAGCCAAGTAATTTTCGACGATAGATGTTTAGGGTTTGAATTTTTTTATTTTTCACGGCTACTTGTAAAAAAGGCAATAATTGAATAAATTATTGCAACAATCAAAGCATTAAATACAAAATTGATAAGTGTATCGCTTACGGAGTGCGACCGGCTGTCAATGTCGATAAAAAGATAAACCGAACAAGCTAAAGCGGCAGCAAGAATTAACCAGCCTATAAAAGAAACAGGGATGAATAAGATTCCTTTGCGATGGAAAAAATTAATTTGCATAGTTGATTTTATTTAATAATTTATAAACGTTTTGAAGAGCAATTTAGATAATAATGTACAAAGATATAGGGAAGATTTGAAACACAACCCTTTAATAATATTAACGAATAATGACTTCAGCCTTTCTTGTACATTGTTTTAAAGATTGTATTTTTACCGCATTATGACTGAACGAGCAAAAGCTTTTGAACGACTAGCTTCAATAATGGATGAGTTGAGGGATAAATGTCCGTGGGATAAAAAGCAAACATTAGATTCATTAAGGCATCTGACCATAGAGGAAACGTATGAATTAACAGATTCAATTCTGGAGCAGGATTTCCAGGCAATTAAAAAAGAACTGGGCGATATATTATTGCACATTCTTTTTTACGCTAAAATTGGTTCTGAGAAAGAGAAATTTGATATAACGGATGTAATTAATGAACAATGCGAGAAATTAATTTATCGTCATCCTCATATTTATGGAGATGTTAAAGTAGAGAATGAAGATGACGTTAAAAGAAACTGGGAACAGCTAAAATTAAAAGAAGGAAAAGGAATTAATTCCGTTTTGGAAGGTGTTCCTAAATCATTGCCATCCATGGTAAAATCTATGCGAATTCAGGAGAAGGCAAGAGGAGTTGGTTTTGACTGGGATAAGCCTGAACAAGTTTGGGAAAAAGTAGAAGAGGAGTTACAGGAATTTAAAGAAGCCACGGAAGCAGGAAAAGAAGACCATGCAATGTCAGAATTTGGTGATGTGCTTTTTAGTTTGATTAATTACGCACGATTTAAAAACATCAATCCTGATGAAGCACTGGAACGTACAAATAAGAAATTTATTTATCGTTTTCAATACCTTGAAGAGGCAGCGCGAAAGAATGGAAAAGCCTTAAGTGAAATGACACTTGAAGAAATGGATGTTTATTGGAATGAAGCGAAAAAAATGTAAAAACATTCAATTTAACAATTGAAAATTTACTAATAACCAACAATAGTTGTTATTTTTTTAGCAAATCACTATTTGGATTTTCTTGTTTGATGATTTGATCAATACGCATAAAAGCTCTCCAGTAGTGTTCTTTATCCATTTTTTCCCAATGAATAATGTAGTAGCGAAATTGATAAATCTGTACCTGGCATAAAATAATACAGAATACGATCAATGAATATATCAAGATTTGATTAAACATTTTTATTGCTTTCGATAAGAAGAATGCTAAAAGTATTGCAAACAGCGATAAGAATTCTGTATATGGTCTTGCACTAAAGCTCCCTCCATACCACCAAATCCACCAGCATGAGAAGACATAGGTAATTGTTAAAAAGAAAATAATAAACCACCAGAATGAAAAATGGCTTTTATGGTATAATGGAATAAGTCCAGCCATGGCTATTAAAGTTAATGGGGTATAAATAAATAGTCCTTTTTTATAACTGAAGAGTATATTTATTATTTCCGGTCGGTTCCAGAGAAAACTTTCCACTACATAAGAATCAATAAATAGTATACCGGTTTGTAAATAATAAAAAAGGAATTGCAAACTTATAATTAAAATAAACAAAGCTGTCGCAATAACGAAGCTTGTCTTATATTTTAATAAGTTTTTAATTACTCTAAAAGTAGTTTCCCGGTTACCAGCCAGGAAAGGGAAAATAAAAATTATTAATCCATTGACCGGGCGAATTAATATTATTATAGCTAGTAAGACTCCTAACAGAATTAAATCTTTGCCATTTTGATTGTCAGTATATTTTTTTAGGAAAAATATAAAAGCGGTAATTATAGCAAAAGAATATACATGCGAATACGACGGATCAAAAATACTATAATAAAATAACTGAGTTCCAAAGAAAATAGCGAAAATGACAATTGAAATTATCGATTCCGAAAAAGAATATTTTCTTAATATTTTTTTAAGAAAAAGTAAACCGATTAAAGCATAAATTATTCCTGCCAGATTTATACAAATTTGATAAATGAATGAATAACCATCGGTAATTCCACCTGTGAGTTTAGTTAAAAGGTGTGCCACTATAAAAAACGGAAGCTGGGCGAAGGCTGTTCCACAAAAGTATTTATCGATAGTACCTTGTGGAGTGACTACACGTATTTCAAAATGAGTGTTAGGTCCGGAATACTTTTCTTCAATAGAATCTAAAAAAGTGTATTGTAGATCTTGATAAATGAAGACAGCCGGTAAATAGGCATAGTATCCTTTTCCGTCGAAAGCAATAATTTCTTTCCAACGTTGTCCGCCCCATTTAACGTTGGAAGCACAAATTACACTGATTAACAGTATGAATAAAAATCGATAACGGTTTATGTACTTAATAATTTTCATTTAAATCGATCTTATCTTGCAATTTCCTGACTTTGGATAAAAAGCGGGAAATTTTGACAATTATATTCAATTCTAGACATGTAAACCTATTATTATTTTGAATTAAAAAGAACAATAAACAGATTCAGAATCTTATATTTGCAAAAAACTAATTAAATAAAAATATGATTAAAGTAGGCCAAAAAGCACCGGATTTTAAACTTCTTGATAAAGATAAAAATGAAGTTTCATTAGATAATTTTAAAGGGAAAAATCTTATTATTTTTTTCTATCCTATGGCAGGAACAGGAGCATGTACAAAAGAAATGTGTTCCGTTCAGGATGATTTTAAAATGTATGAAGGAATGAATGCATCGGTAGTCGGAATTTCTACCGATACACTATTCGCTCTTAAATGGTTTTCAGAACAGAACAAAATCACTTACCCATTGCTTTCTGATTTTAACAAACAGACAATTAATGATTACGATGTAGTACTTCCTGAATTTGCGTTCGGATATAAAAATGTTGCTAAGCGTTGTACATTTATTCTCGATAAAGACGGTATTGTCAGATTTATAGAGATACTAGCAAATGCAGGTGATCAGCCAAATATGGTTGCTATAAAAGAAGCATTACAAAAAATCACAAATCAAGCTGTTAATCAATAGCCGAAAT
This sequence comes from Bacteroidota bacterium, assembly GCA_031417555.1. Lineage (GTDB taxonomy): Bacteria > Bacteroidota > Bacteroidia > AKYH767-A > 2013-40CM-41-45 > JADKIH01. The sequence continues at coordinate 84,669 of JANOVV010000085.1, read as the reverse complement.
TAGTAGAAAGATAGTTTATTTGAAAAAAAGGATTTTCACTTTTCGTTTTCAAATAAACTATCTTTTTTGTAATTAATTTATCCTACTCAAGAAAGCATTGCAAGGCCTGCTCCAAGAATTATTATTAGAAGTTTTAAATAGTTGAATCGATGTTCTTCATAAGATTCAAAGAGAATGGTTGTTGATATATGGAGAAAAATACCAATTACCACTGCCATTATTCTATCGAAAAGTAATGGAATATTTTGAAGCCCAAGTTCTGTAAAATAATTTCCTGTAAAAGCACCCATGGGTGCCATCATTGCAAAGAGGATAAGAAAAAAAACAGCGCGACCTTTTGAAAGTCCCGATTGAAGAAACATAGTCATTAATGCTATAGCAACGGGAATATGATGAAGAATGATTCCTGCAAGTAACGAACGTTGTGTACCGGCTTCGGAGAAATTTTGCACCAATGGCATTCCCTCCAGAAAACTGTGTAGACACAAACCGATCATTATTCCATAAGGGAAAGCTGCATTTTGATTTTTATGAATATGAATATGACCGTGTTCAATGCCTTCGGAAAAAAATTCCAGAATGATTTGAATAAAAAATCCGATTAAAATGAATATGCCGATGTTTTTGTCACCTGATTGATAAACTTCAGGAATCAAATGCAGAACGGTTAATGCAAAGAGGTATGCTCCGCTAAAAGAAAGTAATAGTTTTAAAAAACCGGGATTAATTTTTCGGAAAGCAAATACAGAAGTACCACTGATAATAATTGTGATGAAAAGTAAAAAATATGCAATAGCCTGCATAATCTAGATTTTTCTTTTTTTAGCAAGTAAAATTAATCGTTCTGATGTTTTTTCATTAAACGGTTCAAGTTTGTAATTGCCAAAACTCTGAATTATTTCAAGCCCTGCAGCAATAAAATATTTTTCAAGTTCGTTTTTATCGGTAAGAATTAATTGTTCTTCAAAGTTGAAGTTACATTCCTTATCGTTAAAGGAGATTTTCTTTTTAATGAAATGACCGTCTATGTATTTTTCAATATGAAATTTAATTCCTTCTACCTGTTTATCTGAAATATCATTTCCATATTTTCTGATTTTTCCTGCGTTAAAATAATCAAATACAAAAACACCGTTTTCTTTTAGGGCAATTGCATTTGCAATTAAACATCGGATATTATCTCTTTCTTTTTCGAAGTAACCAAAGCTGCTAAAGAGGTTAAGAACAATATCAAAATAATTAGAACGAAATACTTCCCTCATGTCGTGTAAATAGAAATTGAGTTTCTCGTTCTCAAATTGCTTATTGAAAAGTATGCTTTCCGATGAAAGATCAAAGCCTGTTACGTCAAAGCCTTTTTTGTTGAGATAAATCGAATGCCTGCCTTTTCCGCAAGCAACATCCAGTATTCGGTCATTCGAAGATGGTTTTAAATAATCAATAAGCGTGTCCAAAAAGCGCTCTGCTTCGAGATGATCTCGATTTTTATACAAAAGGTGGTAGTATGGCGAATCAAACCAGGTCTCAAACCAGTCGTTTTTATCACTTTTATCAACGACAACCGGTTTAACTTTAGAAATCATTTTCTCTTAATTAGTCGGCTAATTTAAAGAAATGATTGATATAGCGGGGGAAATAGTCGCGAGTATCAGGTATCGGGATTTGGGCATTAGGTTTAAAAGGTGAGGAATTTGATTTTGGAGGGAATTATAGGTTGTGGTTTTTACTTTATAAAATCATTTAATAGAAATAAGTGATATTATTGATTACTAGTGCTTAAAACTTTTTAGCGGAATAAGAACTTATTTATTCATTTGTATTTATTTTTAGCGAATCAGAAAATCAAATGAGAAAAAATTTAAGACATCATCGTATCAGGCGTATTAAGCATGCACCTCCGGGAACGGCACCCGGGGCGATCAATGTCCCGGAAGATGCATTAAACCTGAAGATTCGGTCATTTGTTTATGATCAAGAATCCGTTTTGGAGTCTGAATTACATTCTATCGATGATATTAAATTGCAGCTTCAGAATAATCCACAAAAGATCCATTGGTTCGATATCAAAGGATTTGGAAATAAGGTCTTCTTTGAACAGTTGGCTGATTTTTTTGGTATTCATCGTTTACAGATGGAGGATGTTGTTAATGTTTATCAGCGCCCTAAAGTTGAAGAATTTAAGGGACATCTTTTTTTCATTTCCCGCGTTCTTGGTGAAAACGGTAGTGTTTTTCAAAATGATCAGCTAAGTATTTTCCTTGGTAATAATTTTGTGATTACCATTCAGGAAAAATATGAAGATATACTTGACCCCGTTAGAAACCGTATTCGATTAGGAAAAGGTTATTTACGTCGTTCAGGTGCAGATTATCTGGTATATTCTCTGATGGATGTTGTTATTGATAATTATTACCCAATTCTAGAAAAAATGGGAGATTATCTCGACGATTTGCAGGATGAACTGATGTCTAATCCAACTCGTCAATCCTTAAACCGATTGCTTCAGAAAAAAAAGGATTTGGTTCTTTTACGAAGGACAATATGGACTGAACGGGATAAGATGAATGATATTCTTCGATCTTCATTTATAGAAATCAGTGATAATACTAAAGTGTTTTTTCGCGACACCTACGATCATTGTATTCAGCTTCTCGATCTTGTAGAGAGTTACAAAGAAGTAACGGCTTCACTCATGGATGTTTACCAATCATCCGTAAGTAACAGGTTAAATCAGGTAATGAAAGTGTTAACGATTATATCTACCATATTTATTCCACTTACCTTTATCGTAGGATTGTATGGGATGAATTTTGCCCGTCACAATCCTGAAACAGGTGAAGTGTTTCATTTAAACATGCCTGAACTTTATTCACCCTACGGTTATATTTCTGTTAGTATTGTAATGATTTTGATTGTTGTTGTACAGATAATTTATTTTTATAAAAAAGGCTGGCTAAATAAAGATTGATGATGAAAAAATTTCCGATGATTGCTAAAACATCTTTTGGTTTTGAAGATATCTTAATCGATGAGTTGAAAACCTATGATGCCAGTGATATTAGAAAAGGAACCCGTGCTGTTTTTTTTAGCGGTACCCTTGAGACAATGTATACGATCAATTTAAATAGCCGTATTTCATTAAGAGTTTTAAAACCTATTCGAACATTTCCCGCTGCTAATGAACAGCAATTATATGATGAAGTTAAAAAAATTGATTGGAGTGAATTTCTTTCTGCCGATGATACATTAGCTGTTGATGCTGTAACTGTTAAATCAAACCTAACTCATTCTTTGTATATATCTCTTAAGACAAAGGATGCTATTGTAGATCAGTTCCGCGATAAAACAGGCAAGCGGCCGGATGTTGATCTTCGTTTCCCTAAAGTCAGAATTAATGTTCATTTATCCGATAACATAGCTTCTGTTTCATTGGATAGTTCTGGAGACTCTCTTCATAAAAGAGGATACAGAGTACAGCAAGGTGAAGCCCCATTGAATGAGACATTAGCGGCAGGGATGGTTTTATTAAGCGGATGGGATCGTAATTCGCCATTGACAGATATAATGTGTGGAAGCGGAACTATTCTGATTGAAGCAGCTATGATTGCACGAAATATTGCACCGGGTAGTTTTAGGAATGAATTTGGATTTGAAAGATGGATAGATTTTGATGCTCCTTTGTGGGAATCAGTTAAACAAAAAGCAAAGAGTATTGAAAAAGCAGAACTTGATTTTCCGATTACAGGTATAGACCGTTCTCATCAGGTAATTAGTCATGCAAGAGAAAATGCGAATGCTGCCGGTGTTGCCCAAGAAATTACATTTCATGAAATGCCTTTCGAACATTATACACCTGCAGAAACAGCCCAAACAATTGTTACCAATCCTCCATATGGTGGACGATTAACAGATACAGATCTTTTTGATCTTTATAAAAATATCGGAGATCAATTGAAAAAAAAATATCAGGGCAGTGTAGCATGGGTATTAACTGCAAATCGAGATGCAGCAAAATATATCGGTTTGCATGCATCTCGTAAAATTCAACTTTACAACGGTGCTCTCGAATGTCGTTTTCTGAAATTTGAACTTTATTCAGGCAGTAAGAAAACTTCAAAAGGAGGTATTTTGAAAACTAATCAGGAATGAAATATAAAAAAATAGGTGTTATAACCACCGGTGGTGATTGTCCCGGTTTAAATGCCGGTATCCGGGCTGTTGTGCGGACAGGTATTTTTAATGAATTAACCATTGTGGGTGTTATGCATGGTTTTGACGGTTTGATAGATGGAAATTTTTTGGAGCTGTCGTCGCATAGCGTAAGTAATATTCTTCAAAGAGGAGGAACGATTCTTAAAACTGCAAGAAGCGAAAGATTTAAAACTCCGGAAGCCAGAAGAACAGCATATCAGAATATTAAAAATGAAGGTATAGAAGCCCTAATTGTTTTGGGGGGCGATGGTTCCTTTAAAGGCATAGAGAAATTTTCGAATGAATATTCCATTCCTTCCATAGGCATTCCAAAAACAATCGATAACGATATTTTCGGTACCGATTTTTCAATTGGTTTTGATACGGCGCTTAATACAGTTGTTCAGGCAATAGATAAGATAAGAGATACAGCTGATTCACACAACCGTTTATTCTTTATTGAAGTGATGGGCAGAGATGCAGGAATGATAGCTCTCTATAGTGGAATTGCCGGTGGAGCTGAAGCAATACTTATTCCTGAAAAGCAAACACGGATTAAACAAATAATAAAAATACTTGAGCGTGGATGGCAACGAAAAAAATCGTCGATGATTGTAATTGTTGCCGAGGGAGATGATGCAGGCGGTGCTTATGATATTGCTGAAGCAGTGAAATCAAGATTCAATGAATATGATACACGGGTGAGTGTTTTGGGACATATGCAAAGAGGCGGTTCCCCAAGCTGCACAGATCGTGTTTTGGCCAGCAGGCTTGGTGTAGCTGCAGTTGAAGCATTGTTAGAAGGCAGAAAAAATGAAATGGTTGGAATCATTAACAATAAAGTTGTTCTTACATCTTTTTCAGATGTAGTTAAAACTAAAAAAGAATTTCCAAATGATCTGATGAGGATTGCAGAGATATTGTCTTTGTAGAATCAAGAGCCAAGAATCATGATTTAATTATATATATTAAATTGTCTTGATTCTTGACTCTCATCTGTTTCCCACATTAAACAAATAATCAATACAGGATAAATCATTTATAAACCCAAACCGGTCTGAAAAAACCTGATGATAGGGATTAATATTAATAAATTTTTTTTTTGGATGAAAAGTGTTTCGGAAATCAACAGATAAAGTTGGTGTTTTTTCGAAATCTTCAGAGAGTTTAATTGTTTTATTTAAATTGAAAATCTTAAAAATTATTTCCAGCATTTTATAATTGAAGTCGATTAAAAATTCATCGGGTTTTTCATAGGCAATTTTAAATTCATCTTCATAAAATTCAAAAAACGGAGAGTTTCTATAAGCAGAACAAATTGTTTTCCAATGAATCTTATTCCATGGGACGTCGAAAGAAATTCGTGTATCTTTTACGGGTGAATGAGAAAGGTTTTGATGTTTTATAGGAATGATTAAAGATTGAATTCCGTTAGGACCGTAGATTTGACAACGGTTTCGGAAGGTCTGTTTTATGAAATGTTCGTGTTGATCTATGATTATTTTATCTGCTTCTATACATTGATGAATGTAAGAAAGAGGGGGTAGGTATGCTATTGAAAAAAGAGCGGTCAACGAGGTGGGTCAAAGATTAGACGTAAAATATATTTATTGCCTTTCATAGGCTCCTAGATCAGGGCCATTACGCTGAGGTCGGGAGGTGCCTAATATATCAAAATTCAAGAGGCTATTTAAATTGGTGATTGAAATATCGCCGGCATCAATGGCCGGGCTATTTAAAGAATCTATTTGATAATTATTATTGTCGACGTCAACGAATTTTGGATTATTAGTACTGCTTCCCGAGGCTTTTATAATTGAAATATATCTGGATAGGTCAGTAGTTGAAAAAGAGTTTTCGACTTTTAACAATGTATGATCGAAGCGAAAGTTAAACTGATTTGCTGCTGAAGCAGAATCGAAACCAATTTCATTTTCATTATTACCATAAATGATACAATTTCCAAAGTAGGAATTTAGAGGGCGGATTATTGGGATATTGTTATATAAATAATAGTTATTAAGAGTTACAGATGGCTCGCGTTGTTGTCCTCCGTTATAGAAATTGGCAAAGGTGCAGTGATAAAAATTATAGTTTCCACCAGTAAGAATATTTGTTGTTTGTGCACCACAATTTGCAAAAACACAATTGTATGCATCTACTTTCGATCCACGCAAAGCCAGAGCATGCGACGACATGTTTTTAATTATTGTATTGTCAAGCCGCAGAGTGAGATTAGAAGAATTATTATCAAAAGCGGTATCTACCAATAAACCGATTGTTCCATTTTTAATAACTGCATAACTAATGATAGAATTTTTTGTTCCGGGCGAATTAATATTTGTATGAAGATTAAGATTTGAAAGCCAAATTCTATCCCATTGGCCTGGAATTTCCTGAAAATCTGTACCTAATCTGTCGCCCTGAAAAGTAACATTGTTTTGTTTAGTACCATTTACTAAAAGTGTTCCTGAAGTTAAAACAATTATGCCTGAACCGGGATGTAAAAAAATATTGGTACCTGCATTCATGGTAAGTGAACAAGACGAATCCACCAAAGCATAACCATAAATTACATGAGGCTTATCATTAGCCCATATTTCATTGCAATTAAGAAAGAAGAATGGTGCTATTTGTGAATTTGGAGGAGACCGATGGAAATAGGCATCCTGACCCCAGGCAACCAGATCAATGTCTTGTTGAAAATCATTTGCAGAAAATAAAATTGAATCAGTTACAATTAATGGTGTATTTAAATTATTAGGATCAACTGTAACTTCTACAAAAATAAATAAACTGTCGTTGGCACCGATTTCTATATCGTTAAATGATTTTCCGGAGAGCCCATCAACATTCAATCGGAAGTTTGAATTATTTCCATTGGCTAACCGGATTGAAGAAATTTTTACGTCTTTATTGCCATTATTATAAACCTGAAAGACCTGAGTAGAGCTGCCAACGGTAGTAAAAACTGTATCAAAAATAATTGTGTCAGCTGAAAACTGCAAATCAACTTTACCTGTTTCGAATTCTTCTTTTTTACAGGAGTTGAAAAGAAGAAAAGGAAGAATTAGTACAGAAAGTATGATGAGTAGATGGCGCATTGGGGCAAGTATCAAGTATCAAGTATCATGTATCAAGTATTAAGATGGTGAATATATTAAAACGAAATGAGGGATAAATATTTTAATATTATTTAATTTTTTTCCGCGACCTGTTTAACTTTTGAAATTATATTTTATCCCCAAAAACTAAATATAGAAAATTCTTGATACATGATACTTGATTGATTCTTGTCTCTTCTAGGACTGCGCTTCTGCAAACATTTTCAGTTTTTTCTGAAGCAATTGCATTTCTTCTTTTGCTTGATTCAAATTACTTTCTACTTCAGTAAGTAAGGGAGCCATGTCTTTGGAATTCCTGAAAAAGCCAAGATTATTTTCATATTGATTAATGGTGGCCTGAAGGCGATTAATTCTTTCCCGGATGGAATTTTTTTCTTTTAGTAAAAGATGGCTTGAATCTCCGGATTGAGAAAGGGATTCTACGTTATTTCTGTATTTCAAAAGATGTTTTTGAGAGCCATCTAATTTGAGTTTATCATAACAGGCATCGAGGGCTGTTTTAAATTTTTCCCAGATTTTTTGTTTTTCTTTAATAGGAACATGCTGAATAGTTTTCCATTCTTCGGAAAAAGCGCGAAGCGAAGCAATATCTTCATCGTGTTTTCCACTTGATGTGAAAGCCTCCACACGTTTAACTAATTCTTCTTTTAATTCAAGATTTTTAATATGTTCAGCATCTCGTTCACTGTATTTTTCCCGTCTTGAATTAAAGAAAGAATCGCATGCATCACGGAATTTTTTCCAAAGTTTATTTTCTTCCCATTGCTCAATATGTCCTGCTGTTTTCCAGTCTTGCTGAAGTTGTAAAATCTGCTTAGTAGGATCATCAAAATTTTCGTGAGGAGCTTTTGCTATTTCTTCAACTTTGGCAATGATAGCATTCTTCTTATCTTTATTTTCTTTATGAATTTTTTTAAGACCGCTGAAAAAATCACGCTTTTTTGAATAGAATGTATTCATTGCGGTTCGGAATTCTTCCCAAACTTGTTGATTTTCTTTTTTAGGTCCAAATCCGGTCGATTTCCATTCATCAAAAAGTTTTGTGATAGTATCCGTCATAGTTTGCCATTGCTTTGAAGTATCAAAATTTTCTTCGGCAATTGCTTTACAACGTTCTAATATTTTTCTCTTTACTTCAAGATGGTTTTCCTCTTCTTTTGATTGCTGCTGGTTATATGTTCTGATTTTCTGAAATACAAGTCCGATTAGTTCTCTGTATCGTGTTCGAAGCGGTTCAACAGTTTCCGGAGAAGTGGGGCCTAATTCCGACCATTCCATTCTGTAAAGATTGATCATCCTTTCTATGCCTTTGGCAGACTCCATAGGAAGCAGAGATTCTATTTTTACAAGCAGTTGCGCTCTTTGTTCATAGTTTCTTTTGAAATCAAGTTCCCTGAGGTCCTTGCTTAACTTCATATTATAATAGAAGTTATGTGCATGTCGATGATAAATACTTTGCAGATTTTTGTATTCCCTGGTTGGAACATTTCCTATTTCATTCCACTTAGCTTGTAATTCTTTAAAAGTATGAAAAGCTTTACCGATATTTGATTCTTCGGCTATTAGTTTTTCGAGACCGGCAATAACTTCTTCTTTTTGTTTTTGCTTCGTTACAACTTCATCTTTTAAAACTTTTCGGAATTTAGCTTCACGATCTGATAAAATATGTAGCAATTCACTAAACCGGCTATCTCGATTGTCTTTAGGAGCACTAAAATTATCGGCCTGACCGCCTTCAGCGAGGAAATTTTGCAATTGTTCGCTATTTAATTCGTCGCATGCACGCATGTACTGATTTTTAATATCATCAGCACGCGAAAATGTTTCATCAGAAACTTCTTCTTTAAGTACGTTTTCCAGTTGTTGTATTAATTCTTCCTTCATTGATTTATTTAAACAACTGAAAACAATAGCGATTTCAGCCTTTTCAAAGTTAATAATTCTTCTGCTTTGGGATAGGGTAAAAAAATATTTACGATTTGCCGAAGATAAGATTCAATGGCAGTCAAGTCAATACTAATCGTACATTATTAGCAATAATTCTTACCTTTTTGAGTGAATAGTATTAAATAGGGTGGTAAAGAACCTGAATATTAGTATCTTTTCTTTACTTTTGATTTGTTAAAAAAGGAAATAATAGTACATTTGCACCCTTAATTTTAAAGATTATGAAGAAAGAAATTCATCCCCAGAATTACAGAATGGTTGTTTTTAAAGACATTTCATGCGATTATGCCTTTGTAACCCGCTCTACTATTGAAACTAAAGATACCATTAAATGGACTGACGGACAGGAATATCCCCTTGTAAAGCTCGAAATAAGCCATATGTCTCATCCATACTATACAGGTAAAATGAAACTTATTGATACTGCCGGCCGGGTTGATAAATTCCGTACGCGGTATGCTAAAAAGAAGGAAGTTACTAAATAAGGCTTCAGGGTTTTCCTTGTGAAATCCTCTTTTTTTAGTTTTTATTTAAACTTTTTTTACCTTATTAATTGTATCAATTCTTAGTAGCCTAAGAACGTAAACGTATAAATCAAACCATCCGATAATTTTTAATTGGATGGTTTGATTCATTTTGGGGAATCTATTCCACGATTCAATTATTCATGAAACCGTTTCTGAGGCTCAATTTTTTTTAATTGAATCTTTTAAAAATAAATTTTAGCTTAAAGATCTATCAATTTTTGCATACTATTTATCAATAGAATATTTTCGACTTATTATTCATCTATAATTGATATCCTTGTTAAATCTATCTATATCTTACCAAAAAAATATTTCAACAATTTAAATTGGGAATAATAAAATTAATTTATCCGGCTTTAGTAATAAATAGAAGGGCGCCTGCAAATCTGAAGCAGGGGGATGAAATTTTTTTTGGTGGAAATTCATTTCAATGCACATTGCCGGCATCTTATTTAAACTATTTTCAGAATGTAATTTTAAGCGAAATTGGAGTAATTATTAAAAATTTTAGATTACAAAAAAAACTAATTGTCTGTTACGATGAAGACTTTAAAAAATTTGCATTACGATATTTGGCAAAAGTATTGTTTCGGACTAAACATATTAAGTCAGATAATACAATAACTTATTTCTTAATTTTCGATAATTACTCGGGTCCCAATGGTTTTTTTCATTGGATTTCGGATGGATTATCAAAATTAATTGAATTAAAAAACGAATTAGGCAATTACACTTTGATCGCTCCGGAATATTTCAAAAATGAAAAAATTTACATTGAAACAATTGCATTTTTTGATATAAGAAAAACATATTACATAAAGCCAAATACTTCTTTAAAAGTAGAAAAATTAATGGTGTCTGATTTTATTGCTCCTTTAATTTCGATTTAACGGTAGACTTAAATGAATTGAAGAAGAACATTGAACTGATGATTGAAAACTCTTCAAGCAAAAGTTCAGTTTCTAATTAAGCATATAATTTGATAATGAAAAGTAGTACAATAAATGGATCAAATGGTTTTTTAATGTTATATAATGCTACCAAAGAGATTATTAGTCAAATGTTTTGCAATTTTACTTATTTTTGTAATGTTGAAAAATTATTGAAGTTTCAACTAGAAATTTTTTTATAGTTCTAATAATCCAATACTTCCAAATATGGAGATTATTTTATTTGATGATGAATCCAGGCAGAGTCTTTTGCCTTTAACACACACACGCCCTGTATCGGAAATTCGCATTGGCATACTTCGGATTCGAGAAAAATGGGAACTATATTTTCAGGGTAACTATTCATTCCTCACCGAACCATTTTTAAGTAAGAAATTTCAATTTTTGCCTGGTAAGGAGAATGTATTTATTAATGGTTCAATACTTCCAACATCATCTTTGGTTTTGGAAATTCAAAACCTGAAATCAGGAGAAAAGTTAATAAACGGAGATACCATTATTGCAGCCCGAATGGATGGGTCAATAGATGGAATAAATTCAATCGAGCAAATTGAATTTGACAAGTCTGTAAATAGTGTTTCCACATTCACTAAAATAAATTTTAATTGGGATATTTTTTCCAAGAATGAAGGAGCACTTAATGATGACTTTCGGTTAATTACCAAGGGAAGAAAATCTTTAAAGATCAGTGAAACTAATACGGTTATTTCACCTGAAAATATTTTTCTTGAAGAGGGAGCAAAGGTTGAATGTGCTATTTTAAATGGTTCTACCGGTTTCATCTATATCGGAAAGAATGCTGAAATTATGGAAGGAGTTATGATTCGTGGCCCATTTGCTTTATGTGAAGAATCACAGGTAAAAATGGGCGCTAAAATATATGGTTCAACTACAGTTGGACCTTTTTCGAAAGTCGGAGGTGAAATTAGTAATTCTGTAATTTTTGGATACACAAACAAAGCACATGATGGCTTCCTTGGTAATTCTGTATTGGGAGAGTGGTGTAATCTCGGGGCAGACAGTAATAATTCAAATTTGAAGAATAATTATTCTAAAATTAAAGTCTGGAATTATAAAGATGAAACATACATTAATACCGGTTTACAGTTTTGCGGTTTAATAATGGGTGATCACTCAAAGTGCAGCATTAATACAATGTTTAATACCGGAACAGTCGTTGGTGTAAGTGCTAACATTTTTGGAAATGGTTTTCCTCCAAAATTTGTTCCTTCTTTTGCCTGGGGTGGTTCAGAAGGCTTTATAACTTATCGACTCGAGGATGCCCTTGAAGTTGCACAAAGAGTCTATGAAAGAAGAAAAATGGATTTTAATTTAATCGAAAAAGATTTATTTAGAAATTTATTTGAAAACACTACTAAATACAGAGCTTGGTAAATAATATATTATGGATTCAATGGAAAAAATTTCAGATGTGTTGCTGTATTTTATACCGGCAATTTTAGTTTTGATCGGAATGTTTATAGTAATAAAACGTTTTATCGACAATCAAACAGCTACAATAAAAAGGTTTTTAGAAAAGGAAATTCAACTTAAAGTTGCTGAAGACCGCAATAACAGACAAAAAGAATCATTACCTTTAAAATTACAGGCATTCGAAAGATTGATTCTTTTTCTTGAGCGTATATCACCGAATAGTTTGCTTGTCAGAGTTCACCGTGGAGGAATGACTGCGGTTCAATTGCAAGCAGAACTAGTTGCAACTATTCGTGCTGAGTTTGAACATAATCTTTCTCAGCAAATTTTTGTAAGTGAGCAAGCATGGGAAGAAGTTAAAGATGGAAAAGAAGAAATGCTTCGAATCATTAACAATGCTTTTAGTCATGCAGGCTCAAATGCTACCGGTATACAAATGAGTTCACAGATTTTTGAACAAGTATTGCGAATGGAAAATGTTCCAACTCAAAAAGCCGTTGACTTTATTAAATCAGAAGCAAGGAAATTACTCGGATAATTATTTTTAAGTTGCAATTATTTTAAAATAGTTGATAATTTTAATGAGAGTCAAATTAATCTTATTATATATTTCAAAAGGAATAATTTACAAACAGAATTTTTAAAAGGACACAGATACTAAATTTTAAATTTTGGCAGAGAAGAAAATACAGACAGAAAGTGGTATAGAAATTAAAACTGTCTATACAGAGCACGACAAGTTAAATGAACTTCCGGGTGAATTTCCTTTTACACGCGGAGTTCAGTCGAATATGTATAGAAGTAAACTATGGACTATGCGTCAGTATGCCGGTTTTTCTACTGCTGAAGAATCTAACAAAAGATATCATTTTTTACTTGGGCAGGGTACGACGGGATTATCAGTGGCTTTTGATCTGCCAACTCAAATTGGTTATGATTCTGACCATGACTTAGCAGATGGAGAAGTTGGAAAGGCAGGAGTCGCTATTGATTCTTTGAGAGATATGGAAATTCTTTTTGATGGAATTCCTCTTGAGAATATTACAACCTCAATGACAATTAATTCCACTGCATCTGTTTTACTTGCCTTTTACATTGCATTGGCAAAGAAACAGGGGGCTGATTTAAAAAAAATTTCAGGAACAATTCAAAATGATATCCTTAAAGAGTATGCTGCCCGTGGAACTTACATTTACCCGCCACGACCATCTATGCGTATCATAACTGATATTTTTGAATACTGCAGTAAAGAAGTACCAAAATGGAATACAATTTCTATTTCAGGATATCACATTAGGGAAGCAGGTTCCACAGCTGTACAGGAGCTTGCTTTTACTTTGGCAAATGGCAAAGCGTATGTAAAAGCTGCTCTTGAAAAAGGACTTGATATAAACGTTTTTGGAAAGCGACTTTCATTTTTTTTCAATGCTCATAACAATGTTTTCCAGGAAGCTGCAAAATTCAGGGCAGCAAGGAGAATGTGGGCAAAAATTATGACAGAACTTGGTGCAACAGATCCACGTGCAATGATGCTTCGTTTTCATACACAAACCGGTGGCTCAACATTGACGGCACAACAACCGATGAATAATATTGTTCGCGTTACACTACAGGCTTTATCTGCTGTACTTGGAGGTACGCAATCTCTTCATACAAATGGATACGATGAAGCTATGAGCCTGCCTACGGAAGAAGCAGCACGGATAGCTTTACGATCGCAACAAATAATTGCTTATGAAAGTGGAGTAACAGAAACTGTTGACCCGCTAGCCGGTTCATATTTTGTAGAAACGCTTACTGATGAATTGGAGGAGAAAGCTTTAGACTATATTAAAAGGATAGATGCCATGGGTGGAGCTGTTAATGCAATAGAAGCCGGTTTTATGCAAAATGAAATTGCAGCAGCATCGTATGATTATCAAAAGTCCATTGAAAACGGTCAGAGGATAATCGTTGGGCTCAACCAATATACTATGGAAGAACCTCCATTCGATAAACATTTTTCAGTTAACGATTCGATAAGAATTTTACAAATTGAAAAATTAAGAAAACTAAGATCTGATCGTGACGATGTAAAAACAAAAGTATCAGTTCAAAGTGTCGAACAAGCTGCAAAGGATGGAAAAAACCTTATGCCTGTTATTGTAGAAGCCGTTGAAAATATGGCGACTTTGGGCGAGATATCGGATGCAATGAGAAGGGTTTTTGGGGAATATTAGAGAGGGAGTATCAAGTATTGAGTATCAAGTATCAAGTATCAAGAATCTTGATACTGGGGTTATTTCTTTTTTGGGGTTTCGTCGATTATTACAAAAATATCTTCATTATCTTTTTTCATGTAATACTTTTCACGTGCATATTTTTCCATATTGGCACGATTGGTCATTAAGTTATTGAGATCTTCTGTATACCTTATTACTTCTGATTCATAATATGCTTTTTCATTCTTTAAACTTTCGAGTTTGTTGTGATAACTCCATGTTGTTATGAAATCATTTCGATCAAAAAAACTAAGCCAGACTAAAAAACCGAGAAAAGTTAGGACGAATTTATTTTTAATGTAGGGCAGAAGTTTTTGAAATAATATATAATTATTTTTTTTCATTTTTCCAGAATGGAGTTTTATGAATAATAGTAAAAATTATTTTTAAAGATAAGATATAGAAATTCATTAATAGTAATAAAATAAATATGATAATAACAGCCTCCTGTTGAAAGATAGTACCTTTCTTCTCAGTGGTCTTTGTGTAAACCTTTGCGCACTTTGTGGTTAAAATTACCGTTGGATTTAACCACAAAGTGCACAAAGGAAGGCACAAAGATCACTAAGTTATTTGTAAAGAGAGATTAAATGATCTTTGCTTTTTCTTTCACCGTTTGGCCGTTCGAAGACTCTTCGGAAAGGAACGGATAACGGTAATCGGTGGCAGGAACAAAAGTTTCTTTAATTGTTCGCGGTGAAACCCAGCGAAGCAGATTGTACATAGAACCGGCTTTATCATTCGTACCTGAAGCACGACCTCCGCCGAAAGGTTGTTGTCCAACAACAGCTCCCGTACATTTATCATTTATATAAAAATTACCGGCAGAATGAACGAGTTTTGCTGAAGCTTTTTCTATTGCATAACGATCTTGTGAAAATATTGAACCTGTCAATGCATATATTGCAGTTTGATCAACGATTTCTAAAATCTCATCAAATTTATTGTCATCGTAAACATATATACTCAGAACAGGCCCAAATAATTCTTCGCACATGGTAACATAATAAGGATCTTTACAAAGAAGAACCGTTGGATGAATAAAGTAACCTTTCGATTTGTCGTAATTTCCTCCGGCAATAATTTCAACATCGTTATTTTTTTTAGCATCATCAATATATTTTGCAAGTTTGTCGAACGATTTTTCGTCAATTACGGCATTGATGAAATTACTTAAATCCTCAGTCGGGCCGACTTTAAAGGATTTTAAATCTTCAACCAATCCTTTTTTTACTTCAGGCCAAAGACTTTTAGGAATATAAGCACGTGATGCTGCCGAACACTTTTGTCCCTGGTATTCGAAAGCTCCTCTGCTAAGTCCGGTAATAAGACTTTTTACATCTGCTGAAGAGTGGGCGAGAATAAAATCTTTACCACCTGTTTCACCTACGATTCGCGGATAGCTTTTATATTTATGAATATTATTACCAATCGATTTCCAGATTTGTTGAAATACAGAAGTAGATCCTGTAAAATGAATTCCTGCAAAATGAGGGTTGTCAAAAATAACCTCTCCTGCATCTGTTCCGGATACATAAACAAGGTTAATAACTCCCGGAGGTAAACCTGCTTCTATAAAAACCTGCATGAGAACGCTGGCAGCCAGTACTTGAGTATTTGCAGGCTTCCAAACGATAGTATTTCCCATCATTGCAGGAGCTGTTGGAAGATTGCCGCTGATTGCAGTGAAATTAAAAGGAGTCAATGCAAATACAAATCCTTCTAGCGGACGTTGTTCAAGGCGATTGTAAATTCCCTTGGAAGAAATTGGCTGTTGAGTATAGATTTCGCGCATGAATTGAACGTTGAAACGAAGAAAGTCAATCATCTCACATGCAGCATCTATTTCAGCTTGATAGACATTTTTACTTTGGCCAATCATGGTTGCTGCATTTATTGTTGCACGGTAAGGGCCACTGAGAAGATCGGCAGCTTTGAGAAATATTGAAGCACGGTTTTCCCAACTTAATTCAGACCAATCGTGACGTGCTTTTAGAGCTGCATCAATGGCTAGTTTAATGTGTGATTTATCACCCTGATGATAAAATCCAACAGAATGCTTATGATCGTGTGGTGGAGAGATATTTACTTTTTTCCCGGAACGAATCTCTTTTCCATCAATATACATTGGAATGTCTCTTGTTTCATTTCGCATCTTTTTTAAAGCTGCTTTTATTGATTCGCGTTCGGAGCTACCCGGAGCATAATTTAATACCGGTTCATTAATAGCGGCAGGAACATTATATATGGCGTTTGACATAAGTTTTATAGTTATTAAATAGATGGTAAAGTTAATGTTTTCATTTTGACAGTTTAACTTATCTTTATATTAAATGGTCAATTAAAGCATTTTTCATGTAATAATTATCTCTTCCTTACTAGAAACCTGCTAATTTTATTAGATGGCTTTTCGATAAGATAATAAGTTAAACTGGAAATTAAAACCGTAATTGTTAGATATACAAGTAGAAATACAGCTGCATTTAATGTAAAAAACCGAAGTATGATAAATAGTATTATCAAGTGAAGAAGATAAAAACTGTATGAAATTTTACCTAAAAAAATAATAGGTTTAAATGTCAATAAACGTTGAATTTTATCCGATGAAATGATGGCCCATAATATTATGGCAAGTCCCCAGCTTTTATGATGAATAAGAATGGTATCTGTCACTTTCATCAGATCGGGAAATGCAAAATCAGCACTTATTAATGAAAAAGCAAAACCAAGCAGGTAAATTTTGTATTTATTATTAGCCCATTTGTTTTTTAATGCCTCCAGATTGCAAGCCATAAAGATTCCTAATGAAAAATCAAATATAAATGGATCAATCTTTATAAATAGAACTAAAAGATAAATCACAATTAAAAAGAAAGTTGATTTTTTTCTGAAAGTGAAGACGAGTAGAGGTAAGATCATCGATAATGCAATTTCAATGCTTAGTGTCCAATCCTGAGGAATTAAACGAAGCAACGGATCATTTGGCAGTCGTACAATTAACACGGCTTGATTAAGCAAAGAATGAAGATCATGCTGAGTTTTCCAATATTGGCTGAGCCATGTTGTTGTTCCGGGTTCTAAATTATGAATTGCTACAAAAGAAATTATTAAAGTAAAAATAAAGGCAGGATAAATTCTAAATATTCTAAGTAAAATAAATTTCACATAGTTTCCAATTGAAATTTTTTCTTCGCTTTGAATGGAAAGTGTTAATACAAATCCGCTAAGAATAAAAAAGTATAGTATAGCAGAAGTCCCGTCTAACATTAAATGAAACGGAGATTTCATTAACCATGAATTGTTAAATTGCGGAAGTAAGGTTAGTTGAAAATGGGAAAGTAAAACAATTAATGCTGCAAGACCCCTTGAAGAATCGAGAAAGAGAAGTCTCTTGTTTGCAGTTTGAATCAAAATAAAAATTGAGAGTTATTAGTATTTAGAATTTATTTGTTTAAAATATTTTGTAATTCCTTTATATAATTTCCATCAATAGCTTTGCCTAGTTGTTCAGCTGTTAATGCATCCTTTAATGCATTAGTAAAATCATTTATAGCTTTATAGGCCTGTGAACGGAAATAATAAGCATCAATATATTTCTGATTAAATTTTAATGCTGAGTTGAAATCACTGATAGCAGAATTATAGTCTTGCTTTCTTAGAAATGATTTTCCACGATTATAAAAGGCTTCAGCGTATTCCGGTTGCAATTTAATAGCCATAGAATAATCGGAAATGGCTGAATCTATTAAACCTTTCATGTCGTAAAGATTACCTCTGTTACAATATACATTAGCATTTTTCGAATCCTGAGAAATAACTTTTCCAAAATCACTAAAAGCTTCATCATACCTTCCAACAATGCAATAAGCAATTCCTCTGTTCATGTAAGCGCCTGAATAGTTATTTTTCGCTGCAAGTGCTTTATTGCAATCAGCAATAGAAAGATCATATTGACCGTTTATCCTATAAATATCTGACCGATTAATAAGTGTTTCGGGATGATCAGGTTTTAAACGTAAGGCTTCATTAAAATCTTTCATAGCAAGATCAAGTCTACCTTGTTTTTGATAATAACTTCCCCGATTACCATAAGCAATTACAGCGGCAGGGTTTTTTTTAATCACGTCTGTCCAAAGCGTCTCACTATTCTTCCATATTTTAATTCTATTTATAGTAGAATAACTTAGGAAAAATATATAGCTGACAAGAATAAAAGCAAAAAAATATTTGTATTTTGAAATTTTTCGGGAAGAGGAATTCCACATTTCCGAAAATAGATTTCCAACAACAAAAAAGAGTCCTATATAACTTAAATAAGTATATCGTTCCGACATAATTGAACCGCCGACAGGAAGTAGTTGAAGTAAAAGGATTATGTTAACTATAAAAAATGCCATGCCAAAAACGACCTGCTTGTAGTTTTTTATAAATCGAAAAAATAAAACAACTAAAACAAGTAATATTAAAGGAGAAGCATAAAATATTACCGGATATAAACTTTGAACTTTAATTGGATAAGGATAAAAAGCCGATAAGTTTAAGGGCAATAGTAGTTTTAACATGTAATCGAGAAAAGCATAAGAGGCAAATAGAATACGATCAAATAAAGGAAATAAAGGAATTTCAGTGATTGCACCGGATTCTTTTTGCGCATTTATAGCAACTATTCCCATCGCAATGGATAAAATAAAAAAGGGAATTTTTTCAAATAATATTTTCTTGTCTAATTTTCTTTTTAACAGATAATCTATCAGAAGTAAAACAAGAGGTAAAGTAACTGCTTGACCTTTAGATAAAAGAGAAAACGTAAAAAATACAAGTGTAATCGTATAAAATAACCATTTTCTTTTTTGTTGCTTGATAAAAAAAATATAAGTGCAAAGTGCAGCCATGTAAAAGAATGTATATAAAACATCTTTGCGTTCAGAAACCCATGCAACAGATTCAACATGCATGGGATGTATACCGAATAATAATGCTGTCAGGAATGCAACTATGACTTGCCCTGTCAGCAATCTGAAAAAAGCAAAAACCAGAATAACATTTAATAAATGAATAAGTATACTAGTGGCATGAAATCCTTTTGGACTTAAATGAAATAAATTATAATCTATAGCAAATGAAAGGATAGCTAATGGGTGATAATTGCCCATTATATTATTGCTGAATATTTCAATTACGTTTTCCCCCGACAAGCTTTTTATGAGAGGATTTTCGATAATATATTGTTGATCATCCCAGTTTGTTAACTCGTTTTTCAAAGCACCTGAGAAACAAAAGAAAGTAATTATAACGAGTGCAATCAAAGCAAAAGAATTGCCGGAATTTCCACGATTTTCTAAATCAGGTTTTCCTGCCTTTGTTTTGGACTTGCTATTTTTTTCTATTTTTTTTGTCATGTAAAATTACCGGTCAGGCAAAGTAAATAAAATCAATCGTTGCTGAAAATTTTATTTAATATCTATTTCATCTATAAAGATAAACGCTTCACCGCCATAGCCGGCATGCCAGGAGGGGAGAGTACCATAATTTTTGGCTTTCACTTTTAAAAATCTGGCTTTGACCGGTTCAATTTTTCCGCCGAGTTCTTCTATGGTATTTGTCATTACTGTATCAGCAATTAAATTGGAAACGGAAAGTACTTTTTGATAGTGAATATTATCTTCAGATATTTCATAAATAACATTTACAGGCATCAAAATCCATGATCGGGTATCTTGCATAAAACGGGCACCAACTGATGAAATCAAAATTTCGTTACCAAAATCAATAACAGATTCAAAATCTTGTCCCTGGTATCCTTGCCAGCCGCCTTTTCGCCAATCATTATCCCCTTTTATACCATCGATAATTCCTTCATCGCCTCCTGCGGTATATTGCGAATTATATTTCGATAAAATATTTATTTTCCAATCCGGATGTGGCATTTTATTGAATTTGGTAGTCGTGATATAGCTTGAATTTCCAAATTGATCAAAAGCAATTGCTTTTAGAATAATGGTGGTATCGATTTTAATAGGTCTTGTATATTTTTCTGATAATGTATCAGGATTTTTACCATTTAATGAATAAAATATTTTCAGTTCGGAGTCACTTTGAAGGGAAACATCAACAAAAGTTTTAAATACTGAAGAAAGGAATTCAGGTACAGGAGAAATTATAAAATCTGAATTACAATTATTATATATTGATCTTTCTTTTTCTGGTATTAATCCTTTCAATTCTTCTTTTTCATCGTTCATTTCTTTTCCCATAAAATGTATCAATTCTCCGCCTTGAATCAGGGTTTGAAATGGTAAATGTTTTTTAACTTTAATATCATTACATATTGAATTCTGAATATATTGATTTTCTATCGAATTGTTTTCTTTATGTATGTGAAATGTTTTACCGTTTTCAAGATTAATCCATACATCATCGAATAATGGAGTAGTAATTTCAAATGTATTATTACCCGGACAAATCTGGTATAGTCCCATGGCACTCATAACAAACCAGGCGCTCATTTGTCCACAATCTTCATTTCCAATAAGTCCATCCGGCTTGGCTTGATACATTTCACTTAGAATTTGAGTTATGCGCATTTGCGTTTTCCATGGATGGTCAGTATAGTTATAGAGGTAAGCCATATGATGACTTGGTTCATTACCATGAGCATATTGCCCAATCATTCCGGTTATATCTGCCTGATCACGACCGGTAGTTTTATTTTGAGATGAAAATAGCTGATCAAGTTTCTCTTCAAAAGCATTTCTACCTCCCATTTTATTGATCATTTCATTTACATCGTGAGGAACGAAAAATGTATATTGCCATCCGTTTGCTTCTGTATAATTATTATTTACCTCAAAAGGATCAAAAGGTTTAAGCCAGCCACCATTTTTCCTGGGACGAATAAATTTTGTGTTTTTATCAAACAGATTTTGCCAATGTTTGGATCTTTTACAGTATTGTTTTTCAACATCCTTTCTGCCAATGGCATTTGCAAATTTTGAAATGCACCAATCGTCGTATGAATATTCCAGTGTTTTAGAAACGGATTCTGATTCGTCCAATATATCGAGATAACCATGGTTAATATATGCTCCAAGGCCATATCGGTTTTTTGCTTCAGCACTATTTCTCATAGCCATTAGAGCTTCTTCTGCATTGAAATTATTTATTCCTTTCAAATATGCATCGGTAATAACACTAACAGAGTGATAACCAATCATACATTCCGTTTCATTGGAAGACAATTCCCATACGGGTAACATTCTCCCTTGCTCATATTGTTTGAGAAATGTTTTGATGTAGTCAAGTGTTCTTTTCTGATCAATGATTGTCATTAGCGGATGCCAGGCACGAAAAGTATCCCATAGAGAAAAAACAGTATAGTAATCGGATTGTGATTTATGTATTTTAAAATCACGCCCACGATAGTGGCCATCAACATCATTATAAATATTGGGAGCGATCATGCAATGATAAAGAGAAGTATAAAATATTTTAAAGTTTTCTTCTGTTCCACCTTTGACTTTAATTTTATTTAGTTCTTTATTCCATTTATTTTCAGCGTTGGAACGGGTTAATTGAAAATCCCAAAGAGGGATTTCAGCAAGTAAATTATTTCTGGCGCCTTCGGTACTAACAGATGATAAAGCGACTTTAACTTTAATCCGATTATCAGAGGGTAATTTAAATTTAACAGAGGCATAAATATTTCCGCAAAATGTTGTTTGATTATTTTTCCTGCCGGAAAGTATTATAGAATCGGATTGAACAAAATCAAATTTTACGGCATCAGAAAATTCTATAAAAAAGAAGATGAGTTGGTCGTTAGCCCAGGCAGAAGATCGGCGAAAACCGGCGATATGTTTATCGTCAATCTGAAATAATTCAGCACCGGTTACTTTATCGCGATGTCTTAAATCAATAATGAGACCCGCACTATCAATTCCAGAATTATATGAATATTGATGAAAGCCAACTCTTTCAGAAGCTGTCAATTCAGCTTTAATGGCTTCGCTATTCAGGAATACGGAATAATACCCGGGTGAGGCAATTTCATTTGTATGATTAAAGGTAGATGAATATTTTTTTTCTGAATTAAATTTTCCGGTAAAAGGAAAAAGTAAAATATCGCCATAATCACTTACTCCGGTACCACTGAGATGAGTATGAGAGAAGCCAAAAATAACAGAGTCAGAATAATGGTAACCGCTGCATCCGTCCCAGCTGCCATCGATTCGCGAATCCGGACTTAGCTGAACCATTCCAAAAGGAACAGTAGCACCGGGAAAAGTATGACCATGACCGCCTGTTCCGATCATTGGATCGACGTATTTTATTAAATTCTGTTGAGAAAATGTTAAATAGGATTTTAAAAAGAACGAAACAAGAAGAATATTTTTTAAACAATACAACTTTTGGATTTTCATTTTAAGATATAATATTTTAAAAAACTTAAAGTGAAAATAAGTTTTCATACAACATTTGATTATTAACCAAACAATTAATCATTTCCATATAAATTATTATTTAAATTTACTTTCTTTCTTATTAGTAAAACAATAAGTAAAATTTATTTTTAAACATTTGTAATATTCGGAAAATTTATATATAATTTTAATTGTTAATTTTTAAACCATAAAAAAATGAAAAAGCTATTTGCAATGGCAGTTCCTATTCTGCCCGGAAAAACTCCGATGTTCAAAAAGTTTATCAATGAATTAAATGGTAAACGTAATGCGGATTTCATTAAATCGCGCAAGAAACTTAATGTTCATGAACGGACATTTTTTCAATCAACACCTATGGGTGATATGATTGTTGTAACTTTGGAAGGTAATGATCCTGAAAATGCATTCAAAAATTTTGCATCTTCTAATGATGAATTTACTAATTGGTTTGTTAAAGAAGTAAAGGAGATTCATGGTTTAGATTTGAAAAATCCTCCAAAAGGACCATTACCAGAAATTGTTGTTGATACTATGGAAGAAGTTTACCAAAGCTAATTTGGTAATTCAATGTTTTTGAAAATTTATTTAAATTTTTTCTTTATGTTAAAATATATTCATGCGGAATAATATTCTGTTGATAATTAATACATGATATAATTTCGCATGAATTTGTTTTAATTGTTTTAGGTAATCGGGTTATAGCACCTCGAAATTACTTAATAGATCTGAGTTTTTTGAGAGTGTGGAAATAATATAATGTTTTGGTAAATACCAAGCCAAACGATTAATGTATTGATTAAGTTCATTAATTGAGGAAAGATCTTCTGCAAATAAATTGAAAATTAATTCGGGAACAAAGGGATTATTGTCCGGCCTTTGTATTACCAAAAATTTTGGTTTTTTAACACCTATTTTTTGTAAATAATTTTTAAGAAATAATCGTGTATTGCCGGGTAGATGATTTTCAGATAGTTTAACAATATGAAAATCATCTTTATTTTTTAGTAATTCCGGACTCTGATGAATTTTATAATTGGATTTTGTAATAAACTCATTATTAATTTTCAGATTCAATATATCACCATATGAAAATGTCCAATCAGCATCATTTCCATCAGGATTAATTACTACTCCGATTCCTCTTTTCAGTAAAATATTTTCTTGCATATTTTTAATGCAATAAGATTCGAATGGGTTATGGTTTTCAATTGTTTTAAGAACAAAATAAGGGAAAGAGTCGGCACCAAATATTATTTGTGGTATGCTCTCGGGGAAGCTGGCAGTTAGAATAATTTCAAAAAAAGAAGTTCTCCAATTTTCGTCTCTTTTCTCTTTTGAAGTTTTTAAGAGCTCTACAATAGCTTCCGTTTTTAAGGGATCACAAGAGAATTTTACTGGAGAACTTAAAGGAATATTTTGAACTGATTTGTTTTTTGACATCAAAGAATCTAGAAATCCCATTTTTTTATTTTAGTTGATAGTTTATCGTCTGATTAATTTTACAATTTTTGATAAAAATAATTTAATTTTTTTACAAATTAAATATACTTATTTATTTTAATAGTTGAGTGTATTTGGTAGATTATGTGACATTAATTACCAATCTTTCGGACAGATAAATAATTTTAGCATTTACGGAATTGTAATTCATTGTTTTTAATATATCGGCATAGCGAATTACCTGTTCCAGATGTTTTTTTTCTCTTTTTCCGGTTTTGAAATCTATTATGGTAGCAATATTATCTTTTATTATTACCCGATCGGGGCGGAGAACTTCTCCATCTGTAAGTATAAGCTCTCGTTCTGAAAGTACTTCATAACTTTCATCATAAAATGCCTGGATTTCCGGAACAGCCATTATTTCGGCAATTTCCTTTTTCAGAAAATGTTTTTCTTCCTGATTAATTAATCCGTCGAAAATTATTTTATCAATGGTGGAATCAATTTCAGATTTTTCATTGATTCCAGCCAATACAGCATGGACAAGTATTCCGTAATTAATTTTTGACATTTGTTTTTCATTCAACAATGCTAAAAGATTTACGGAATGTGTTGTCAATGACATTTTTTCCTGCCAGGATGAAGTAGGATAGTAAGAAAGTTGTTCTGTTTTTATTTTTGAAATTTTTTTACTTGAATCTTGGGTACGATTTTCATTTGTTCCATTTTCAAAAACACCATTATTAAATTCCGGATTGATTAGTTTACAAGTTCTAAAAATTAGTTTAGAAATTGAATTGAGATCCTTTTCATTATCTTCAAGGCAGCTTACAAACAATTTATCTTCTGCACGCGTAAATGCGACATATAATAAATTAAGATTATCAATGACAGTTTGATTAATTTCATTGATATATTCTTCACAAAAATATGTTTCACGTAACCGTGCACTTGTCAAAACTGCTGTTTTACCCAGGTCTTCGTAAGGAGTATTAACAGTATCCATCCATTTTATTTCATTTGATTTCGGTAATAAAGGCCATTCGGTATAAGGTATCATTACAACCGGAAATTGCAATCCTTTTGCACTGTGAATAGTCATTATCTTTAGTGCATTTGTATTTCCCGGTACAATGACCGAGCAATTTATAGCTTTACGAGAAGTATCCCAAAAATTTAGAAAACCTTCGAGGCTACTATTTGATTTCGTTGTATACTCAAGGATGAGATCTAATAGTCTTTGAATGTATGAATCTTGTACGGCATTGAGTTTAAAGATTCGGATGATTTGTTCGCCTAATTCATAAATTGGTAATTTTCCCAAAGAAGAAAGATGGGATGTGAAAGATTCAGGAAGATATTGGTTAAAAGCATTTTCTTCCAACCCTTCAAAAAGTGGTTGAGGTTTTGTTTTTAATCGGGTAGTCTGTGTTTTTTTCTTTATACCACTTTTTTTATGATCCTCAAATAATTGATGCCAGTTATCATCAATATTTTTTAGAATGTATCTTCTGTAATAATATATGATTTCACTACGGGCTATAGTATTTCTGTTGTCGCTTAAAAATCGAAAAATATTTATTATAAAACTTATTCTTGGAGATGTTTTTATCAATAGTGAATCAGGGGAAATTACCTCTTCTATGCCATTTTGAAAAAGTCTGTTCGCAATATCATTACCATCATTATTTTTCCTCACTAAAATGCAAATATCTTTATATTGATATCCTTTATTTAAAAGATCTTTGATTGAATGAAGCATTTCTGCGAATGCATTTTTTTTCCAACCGGTTTCGGTTTCTTCTTCGTTTAAATTATTTTTTAAAAATTGAATTTTTACATATCCGCCTGAATCATTTTTATGAAAAGTATTTTGCATTAGGTCGTTGCCATAAGCAAGAGAAAGTGGAATAAAATTATTCATTCCTACACCTTCATTGGCAAGTATTGGAGCATTTTTGAAAAAGTTGTTATTGAATTCTACAATATTTTTTTTACTTCTGTAATTTACTGAAAGAACTTCTTCTTTCATCATTGACTTAAATTGTTTTAGGTCGGAAAAAAGGTCACTTAAAAGTAAGTTCATGTTTCCACCGCGCCACCGATAAATGGATTGCTTTGCATCGCCGACTACCAAGGTCATAAAACCGCTGCCAAGAGCGTTAACAATCAACGGAAGGAGATTTTTCCATTGCAAAATACTTGTATCCTGAAATTCGTCGATGAGTAAATGCTTATACCTGTTTCCGGTTTTCTCGTATAGAAAGGGAGCATCACTTTCATGGATTACATTACTCAAAAGTTGTGTAGTATCTGATAAAAGAATTACATTATTTTCATTCCTGTATTCTGTGATTTTTTTTTGAAGATCATTGACAATTCCAAATAGAAATATTTTTTTAAGAATCTCTATACCAGTCATGTAATTTTTGTACTCTAAATCAACAAAACTTAAAATCAACTTTAATTGTGGAATTAATTTATGTTCGGCAATCCCTAGAATATTATTTCGTGCATTGCTTTTTTTTGTAGTCCATTTTTCAGGATCGACCAATGCTTCCAATACTCTTACTTTTGGTTTATAATTATCAGGATTTGAAGAGGAGCATATTTTTTCAAAATAGCCGGCAACACCCTTTGATCCATAAGAAAAGTCTGCCACTGAAAGTCCATGATTTTGAATTTGCAGAAGCATATTCTCACCAAATTCATTCATTTTCTTTTCAAAACTAATTTTTGTAGATTTTAATTTTTTGTAATTATTATGAATTTCTTCTCGTGTAAGTATTTTTGCATTATTCCTTTCTTCTTTAAAAAGTTCTTTCGCGACTGTTTCAATATCTTTCTCAAGATTCCAGCCTTTGTCATCATCCATTTTCTGAAGAGCGAGTTGAGTCATCCATTCAGTTAATTCTTTGTCAACTCCAACTTCTTTCAAAAGGCGATCAGTTGAATCCAGAATAGCATCATCAAGTTCAACTTCAACTTGTAAATTCAATGGTAAATGGATTTCACGGGCTAAAGCACGAAGAATACGTTGAAAAAAACTATCAATTGTACAAACCGAAAATGAAGTATAATCGTGCAGAATATTTTGTAAAGCCTTTCCGGCTTTTTTAGTAATGTCGATTTTTGGTAATTCTTCAGATAAAATTGTTCGAATAGAACTTTCCTCATCATTACTTAATGAAACAAGTGCTTCGATAATGCGGTTTTTCATTTCTTCCGCCGACTTGTTCGTAAAAGTAATTGCAAGAATAGATTTATATTCTTCCGGGTGTAAAAGGACTAATTTTAAATACTCCAGAACTAGAGTATAAGTCTTGCCCGAACCGGCGGAAGATTTGTATATTTTCAGGGTTTCCAATTAGTATTTTCGATTTCTTTGCCCGGTATGAAAGGTAAGTAAATTGGCAATTGATTGTCATTAAATTATTATATTTTATCAGCTACCGATTTTAATTGAATAAGATTGTATTGATTTTTGTACTTTTGAAAAAAATATCAGCTTTAATAAATGCTTGGATACCGCTTCGGGAAACATTTACCGAAAGATGACAATCAAAGTCCTTTCGACAAACTTTTCAATCTTTTCATGCAATTGCTTAATTATACATCAGGAGATGTTTATGAGGCAATGGAATGGCTTAATGAACTTGACCGTGAATATAAGCTGACTAATGAGGCTTATACAATGGCCGATTTTATAAATGACCTTAAAAGTAAAGGTTATATTAAAGAAAATGGTACAAATGGTCAATTCTTAATTACTCCTAAAACAGAACAAACCATTCGCAGAAATGCACTGGAAGAAATTTTTGGAAAATTAAAAAAATCGAAGCAAGGGAATCATGCGACCCGATATACAGGTAATGGAGACGATTTGACGAGTGACTTACGCGAATTTAGATTTGGTGATTCTCCTGATCAGGTAGCTATGACTGAATCGATTCAGAATGCTCAGGTAAATCACGGAATTTCAGAATTTGCTTTGATGGAAGAAGATCTGGTTGTTCGTGAGAAAGAATTTAAAGCTCAGACATCAACAGTTTTAATGATTGACATTTCGCATTCAATGATATTGTATGGCGAAGATCGGATTACACCTGCGAAAAAAGTTGCCATGGCACTGGCAGAATTAATAAAAACGAGATATCCCAAAGATACCTTAGACGTTTTAGTTTTTGGCGATGATGCCTGGTTGATAGAAGTAAAAGATCTGCCATATCTTAAAGTAGGCCCGTTCCATACTAATACTGTTGCCGGATTAGAACTCGCAATGAATCTTTTGAGACGTAGAAAAAATCCGAATAAGCAGATTTTCATGATTACCGATGGTAAACCCAGTTGTATGAGAGAAGGAAATCAACTCTATAAAAACAGTTTTGGACTTGACAGAAAGATTGTAAATAAATGCCTTAATCTTGCTTCTTCTTGTCGTAAACTAAAGATTCCGATTACAACATTTATGGTTGCTGAAGACGAATACCTTCGGTCGTTTATTCACGAATTTACAGAAGCAAATTCCGGAAAGGCTTTTTATACATCTCTTCAAGGATTAGGAGAATATGTTTTGGAAGATTTTGAGAAGAATAGAAGGAAAAAAATATAACCACTTATTACCGATGATTATAATAAGAATGATGAACGTGGAGAAGATTAATTATAGTGATAAAAATGATAATAAATAATCGACTAGCTGAAATGACTAATAAATTTATCTATTAAAATTAACAAGTAACCATTAACTAATATATGACTCCTGAAAAATTATTAAAAATTAAAACCCTTGGTGAACTCAAATCTTCCGGTTATAAAACCAGAAGTATAAAAGAGGAGTTAAGAGAGAATCTTATTATTAAATTGAAAGCGAAGGAAAAACTTTTTGAATCAATAAAAGCTTTTGATGAAACAGTAATTCCGGATTTACAGCGTGCAGTGCTTTCGCGCCATAATATTTTATTTTTAGGATTGCGTGGACAAGCCAAAACTAAGATAGCTCGATTGATGACTCAATTACTTGATGAATATATTCCAGTAATAAAAGGATCTGAATTAAATGAAGACCCGTTAAACCCTGTATCAAAGGCAGGTAAACAACTTATTCTTGATAAAGGCAATAATCTTGAAATTGATTGGTTGCACAGGGATGAACGTTACACAGAGAAACTGGCAACACCTGATGTTTCTGTGGCAGATTTAATTGGCGATGTTGATCCAATAAAAGCTGCAAGTTTAAAACTTCCCTATTCCGATGAAAGAGTAATTCATTTTGGATTAATTCCGCGTTCTCATAGGGGAATATTTGTTATAAATGAACTTCCTGATTTGCAAGCGAGAATTCAGGTTTCATTGTTTAATATTTTACAAGAAGGAGATATTCAGATTCGCGGATTTAAATTGCGTTTACCTTTGGATATTGAATTTATTTTTACTGCCAATCCTGAGGATTACACCAACAGGGGAGCAATTGTAACACCTTTGAAAGACAGAATTGAAAGCCAGATCCTGACACATTATCCAAAGGATATAGAAACCTCTAAAGAAATTACACTACAGGAAGCTTTGCTTTCCGATGATCAAAAAGAAAAAATAACTTCTCATAAACTAATTGAAGACCTTTTGGAACAGATTTCATTTGAAGCCAGAAGCAATGAATTTATCGATCCTAAAAGCGGTGTATCTGCACGACTGACAATATCTGCTTATGAAAATATTTTCAGTGCGGCAGAACGAAGGATGTTGTTGAATAATGAGGATAAAACTTTTATTCGCATATCAGATTTTTGGGGTGTGATTCCATCAATTACAGGCAAGATTGAACTTGTTTATGAAGGTGAACAGGAAGGATCATTAATTGTAGCCCAAAATCTTATTAGTAAAGCTATAAGAAGTCAGTTTCTTAAATATTTTCCTGATCCTGAGAAGTTAAAAAAGAAAAAGGAAGTTAGTCCGTTTTTGGAAATCATTGAATGGTTTTCTTCCGGAAATGAAGCTGATATATTAAACGATATGTCGAATAAAGATTATGGTAAAGTTTTGACATCTGTTCCCGGACTTGAAGACGCTCTTAAGAAATATTTCCCGAAAATAAAAGGAGAGGAAAAGTTATTGTTAATGGAGTTTCTATTACATGGTCTGGCAGAATATTCATTGTTGAGTAAAAATAATCTGATAAGCGGTTTGAGATTCAGAGATCTTTTTACTTCTGTATTTAATCAGGGGCAGGAGGGACGTATATAGTCTTTAGTTAAAAGGTTCAAGTATTATATCTTAAAATACTTTATAATCCAGACTAAAGACTAAGTCCTTATTATTTTGCCCCAAAGTTCATTGTACCGCTCCAAACAGTGCTGCTTCTGAAATATGTATTGAGATGTTTTTCTTCGTTGAAAAGAGCATAAACAGCTGAACCGCTGCCAGACATTGACGCATAAACTGCTCCTAGTTTGTAAAGCCTTGTTTTAATATTTTTTATTGTCGGATATTTTACAAAAACGACTTTTTCGAAATCGTTCTCAATCGAATTTTTCCAATCGGAAATTGGTTGCTGTATCAGATCTTTAAGTGAGGTGCTTCTTTTTGCGGGTTTAATCCATGAATAAGCTTCTGATGTACTAATATGTATTCTTGGTTTTACAATAACGCAGAAAATATTTTTTAATTTTATTTTAACGGGTTCAAAAATTTCACCTTTTCCCGTTGCGAGTACAGGTTTATTACGGATAAAAAAAGAACAATCACTACCTAATTGGCTGGCGAAGTTTTCCTGATCTTTTTCGCTAATATTCAATTTGAAAATTTTATTCAATATCATTATAGTATGTGCAGCATCTGATGAACCGCCACCTAAACCTGCGCCAACCGGTATTATCTTGTGTAAATGCATTTTAACCAATGGAAGATTGTAATGCTGTGCAAGCAGTTTATAAGCACGAAGACATAAATTTTTTTCTTTTGTACCAAAAAGACGTATGCCAGTACATTTTATATCTATGTCACTTGATTCTTTTTCTTCCGGAACAATTTCGAGAATGTCCTGCCAATCAGCAGGGATTAAAATTGTTTCAATAGAATGAAAACCATCTGCACGCTTTTCTGTAACATGCAAACCAAGATTTATTTTGCAATTGGGGAATGATAGCAACCTTAATGTGGAAGATTAGTTATTGGTTAATAGTTAATGGTTATTCGTTATTGTATATTAGTTAATGATATTTTGTAAAAATAAAATCTAAAACTTAATAGCGTACTTTATCATTTTTATTGGACCATTCTTTAAACGCTTCCAAAGCTTCATTTTCCATTATTCTTAAAATAGGAATTTTTCTTTCAGAGTATGGTAATGCTATTTCCTGATAGATAAAATCATCATCGAAACCAATTTGGGCTGCATCGGTTTTTGAATTTCCATAATAAACTTTATCGGGTCGGGCCCAATAAATGGCAGCCATGCACATTGGACACGGCTCACAACTTGTGTATAATTCACAACCGCTCAGCTGAAAATTGTTCAACACTTTGCATGCTTCACGGATAGCTACAACTTCTGCATGTGCAGTCGGATCATTTGTCGAAACAACTTTATTGAAACCTCTGGCAATAATTTTTCCGTCTTTTACGATTACAGCACCAAAAGGTCCACCTGTATTATTTCGCATCGTCTCGAAAGAGAGTCGAATGGCTTCTTGCATAAATGGATTGGAATGGGACATGGGGGATCGGGTATCGGGTATCGAGTATCAAGTATCAGGTATTGAGTATTATGGTAAATATATTTTCAAAATTTATCTTTTTGGAAATATTTTGGAGGGATTAATTAGTATTTTCTTTATTATTTTCAACAACTACTCCCATGGAACAAAATTTGTCGATTCGTTTATTTACTAAGTCTTCTTTATTTTCTTTTAAAAGTACAGAAAGATGTTTGAGTATTTCAGATTTAACGATCCGGAACATTTGTTCAGGATGAGTATGAGCGCCACCAATAGGTTCTTTAATAATTCCATCAATTAATCCTTGTTTAAACATGTCATCAGCAGTTAGCTTTAATACATCAGCTGCTTTTTCTTTGAAATCCCAACTTCTCCATAAAATAGAAGAACAGGATTCAGGTGAAATAACAGAATACCATGTATTTTCAAGCATTAGCACCTTGTCACCTATGCCAATTCCCAACGCTCCGCCTGAAGCCCCTTCGCCTATGATAATACAAATGATTGGAACTTTTAAACGAGCCATTTCAAAAAGATTTCGTGCAATAGCTTCTCCTTGTCCACGTTCTTCTGCTTCCAATCCGGGAAAGGCTCCGGGAGTATCAATAAAAGTAATTACAGGCTTATTAAATTTCTCTGCCATTTTCATGAGTCGTAATGCCTTTCGATAACCTTCAGGGTTTGCCATTCCGAAATTGCGGAATTGTCTTTGTTTTGTTGTTGAACCTTTTTGATGACCGATAAACATTACGGTTTGACCGTCAATACTTCCGAAACCACCAATTATAGCTTTATCATCCTTGACAGTACGGTCGCCGTAGAGTTCTACAAAATCTTTTTCTGTTATATAATCTATATAAGCCAAAGAATAAGGCCGGTCGGGATGACGGGATAGCTGAACTTTTTGCCATGGAGAAACCTTTGAATATAAATTTCTGCGGGTTTCTTCCAGTTTTATTTCGAGTTGTCGTACAGCAACACTTACATTTACTTTATTTTTTTCTCCGATAAGTTTTTGCTTTTCAATCTGATCAACCAGATCTGATATTGGCTTTTCAAAATCAAGGAAATTCATATCATGTAAATATTTTAACGCAAGATAGTTAATTTGTCCTTTGTCAGTAGTTTGTGAAAGGTTAATCGTTATATGTTATTTTTCAAACGATTGAGGATGTGCAACTAAATATTTACTACATGCTTTTTGCTTAGATCTTAACGATAATAATCTAAAATAAAAATTCAATTTCAATAACCACAACATTAAATAAAAACCCTGTCTGTCAAACTTTTGAAAGTTATTAACAAAGAAAGGTGCCCAAACACTTTTGTTTAGTTTCGCATCCCGTTCAAAAAAAAATTATCTTTAGTTTGATTCGTTTACATTGTGTTTGATTATATTTGAATATGTCTGAAGCAGGTGATCCAAATTCTTTTAATGAAATAGTTTCGCGAAAGCGGGCTCCTGCAAAATCGGGATATAATGCTTTTCAAGCGCAGCATTTTGGAAAATTGCCTCCTCAGGCAGTTGATTTGGAAGAATCAACACTCGGCGCACTCATGCTTGAGAAAGATGCACTTACCAAAGTCATAGATATTCTTCATCCTGAATCTTTTTATAAAGATTCACACAGAATCATTTTTACTGCAATAAGGAAATTATTTGAGCGTTCGGAACCTATCGATATTTTAACAGTTACCAATGAATTAAAAAAGAGTGGAGAATTGGATCTGATTGGTGGACCTTATTACATTACGCAACTTACCAACCGTGTTGCTTCTGCAGCAAATATCGAATATCACTCTAGAATAATTCTGCAAAAACATATTCAGCGCGAACTAATTCGAATTTCAAGTGATACAATAAAAGATGCTTTTGAAGATACGTCCGATGTTTTTCAACTTTTGGATCGTGCCGAAAAAAATCTTTTCGAAATAACCAAAGGAAACATTAGCCGGAATTATCAGGATATGGGTACGATGGTTAGCGAAGCGTATCGTCAAATAGAAGCCGCTCGTTTGCATGGTACTGGAATTACCGGTGTTCAAAGCGGGTTTACTGACTTGGACAGAATTACTTCCGGATGGCAAAAATCGGATCTCATTGTTCTTGCCGCGCGTCCCGGTATGGGAAAAACAGCATTCGTACTTTCTTTGGCAAGAAATGCTGCTATCGGTTTTAGCAGACCAGTTGCTTTCTTTTCGCTGGAGATGTCATCGGTGCAATTGGTACAGAGAATGATTTCATCTGAGACAGGAATTCCTTCTGATAAATTACGAAAAGGAACACTCGATAATTCGGAATGGCATAAACTGGTATCAATGACCGGTAAGCTTTCGCAAGCTCCGGTTTTTATAGACGATACTCCTTCTTTGTCAATCTTCGATCTTCGTTCTAAATGCCGCCGGTTAAAATCAATGCATAATATTGAACTAATCGTTATCGATTATTTACAATTGATGCGTTCTGATGTTGACTCCAAAAATGGAAACCGTGAACAGGAAATCAGTAATATTTCCAGATCACTTAAAGCTATTGCGAAAGAATTAGATGTTCCTATCATTGCCTTGTCACAGTTAAGTCGTGCAGTAGAAACACGCGGTGGCTCTAAGCGGCCTCAATTGAGTGACCTTCGTGAATCGGGAGCGATTGAACAGGATGCTGATATGGTAATGTTTATTTATCGCCCGGAATATTACGGAATGGAATTCGATGAAGACAATAATTCAACCAAAGGCATTGCAGAAATTATTATTTCCAAACACAGAAATGGTGCTTTGGATTCTGTTAAATTGAAATTTATTAATCAACTCGCCAAGTTTGTAGATCTCGATTACAATGAAGTCGGCACAGAAGCCCCCGCCGGAAGTGTGACCGATTATCCTAATAATCGCATCATTATTGGATCACGTATGAATGATATGGAAGAAGATGCACCTTTTTAGAAGTAATGTTTCAGTTTTTTTTTCTAACGCTGCTTCATTTTGATTTAAGAATAAAAATTAACGATTTTTGATTTTAGAAGTAGTTTTTAGAATTACAAAAAGATAAATCAGGTTCATCAGTTTAATGTTAGGTTAACTTTCCAATTCCTCTTCCAGCATTTGTCTTTCATAAAGCTCAAAGTACTCGCCTTTTTTTTCCATTAATGAAAGATGATTTCCGGTTTCTGTAATTCGGCCTTTGTCTAAAACGATAATTTGATCCGCATTTTTTACACTTGAAACTCGGTGACTGATTATTATAGCAGTTCGATCTTTCATCACTAATCGTAACTGATTTAAAATTTTATTTTCTGTATTTGTATCAACTGCACTCAGACAATCATCAAATATTAAAAGGCGAGGATGTTTTATGATTGCACGGGCAATAGATATTCTTTGTTTCTGTCCTCCTGATAGTGTAATCCCTCTTTCCCCAATCATCGTTTCAAAATTTTTGGGAAAATCCATTATGTTATCATAAATAACAGATTGTTTTGCTGCTTCATGGATAAGAATTTTCTTTTTCTCTTCGTTTATTTCTCCTGTTAAACCGAAAGAGATATTATTTCCTATTGTATCACTGAAAAGAAAAACATCCTGAGGAACATATCCTATCTGCCTTCTTAAAGCAGAAAGTGAAAAATCTTCAATAGGAATATCGTCTAAAACAATTTTGCCTTTTGTAGTGTCGTACATACGTACAAGGAGATTGGCAATGGTCGATTTTCCGCTGCCGGTTTTACCGATAATGGCAAGTGATTTTCCGGGAGAGACTGAAAAAGAAATATCGTCAATGGCAAGAATACCGGAATCCGGATAAATAAAACTCACATTTTTAAATTCTATTTTTCCATTTAATTCAACATCGATATTTTTAACAGATTGAACTTCCGGAGTAAGATGCAGAAATTCATTGATTCTTTCCTGCGAAGCAGCCGCCCGTTGGATGATTGAAGTGACCCATCCCAATGCAGCAACCGGCCAGGTAAGCATATTTACATAGATAATAAATTCGGCAATATTACCCGTCGTTGCCCGTCCGGCTATGACTTCTTGTCCGCCGATATAAATAGTTAGTAATGTACTTAAACCTACCAATAGCAACATCAAAGGAAAAAACATGGCATTTATTTTTACAAGCTCCATATTTTTATCCTTGTATAATTCACTTTCACGGGCAAATTCGTCACCCATTGCATCTTCTTTTACATACGATTTTAGAATACGAATGCCGGAAAACGCTTCCTGAACGAAGGTGCTAAGTTTGCTTTGCTGATTTTGAACTTGTTCGCTTTTTCTATTCATTAAATCACTTACATAATAAATAGAAATAGATAAAAAAGGAAGAGGAGCAAGAACATAAAGAGTCAATTTAACATTGACATATAGCATGCTTATAGTTATTAAAATAAAAAGAACGACGAGGTTGATAGAATACATAATAGCAGGACCGATGTACATTCTAACTCGTCCGACATCTTCGCTGATCCTGTTCATCAGGTCACCGGTATTATTACGTCTGTAAAATGCAAGGCTTAGTAATTGGTAGTGGTTATAGATTTCATTCTTTAAATCGTATTCAATTCGCCGGGACATTACTATAATTGTTTGGCGCATTAGAAACATGAGAATTCCACGAATCAGGGCCACTGCAATTATCAATAAGAGAAACAAACCAACCTGATGAGTGATAGTTTTGATCATTTCATCACGATATACTGCGCTATTCTGTCCGCTGATATTTTTCATGGCACCTACTACAGCATCTAAGGACTTACGAACGACCTGGGCAGGGTAAATTGCGCCGAAATTTTGGGCAACTACAAATATTCCTCCGACCAGGAGAAGCCATTTATATTTGAAAAAGTATTTATTTAGGTGCTTTAATGATTTCATAAATTTCCTTAAAAAGAGCTTTTGTGACCTCAAAAATTAGGCTACCTTTGCCGCGCTGCCGCAAAAAGGCAGTGTTTTACACTACTCTCATGATTGAAGTTAAAGATCTGAAGGAAACAAAAGTCAATGAAGACTTTGTTTTCAATAATCCCTCTTTTGCAAATCACGAATTGATTGTTTTTTGTCACGATAAAGATACCGGATTAAAGGCAATCATTGCAATACATAATACAACTCTTGGACCTGCTTTAGGCGGAACGAGAATGTGGTCCTATAAAACGGATGCAGAAGCATTGAACGATGTTTTACGTTTGTCGAGGGGGATGACCTATAAAGCAGCCATTAGCGGTCTTCAATTGGGAGGCGGTAAAGCTGTCATATTCGGGGATTCCAAAAAAGATAAAACTCCGGAAATGTTTGTAAAATATGGAGAATTTATAGAAGCATTAAACGGTAAATACATTACTGCAGAAGATGTAGGAACCAGTTTGTCGGATATGGTAAATATCCGCAAAGCAACAACCCATGTTACCGGATTACCGGAAGAAATGGGTGGA
The DNA here is from genome assembly GCA_031417555.1 of Bacteroidota bacterium. Classification (GTDB taxonomy): domain Bacteria; phylum Bacteroidota; class Bacteroidia; order AKYH767-A; family 2013-40CM-41-45; genus JADKIH01. The sequence goes on along the minus strand of JANOVV010000085.1, from coordinate 47,203 downwards.
GGAGGAGATCCGTCGCCTGTTACTGCTTATGGTGTTTTTATGGGAATGAAGGCAGCAGCAAAAAAACGATGGGGTATTGATAGTTTAAGAGGGAAAAAGATAGTCGTACAGGGGGTTGGACATGTTGGCGAAAATTTGGTAAGGTTAATTAGCGAGGAAGATGCTAAGATTTTTGTTACTGATTTAAATAAAGACTCATTGGCAACAATTGCATCAAAATACGGAGCAGAGATTATAGCACCTGAATTGGTTTATGATTTAGATGTAGATATTTATGCACCTTGTGCGCTTGGAGCAACATTAAATTCGGAAAGTATACCACGTTTAAAATGTTCTGTTATTTCGGGGGCTGCGAATAATCAATTAGCCGATGAAAATATTCACGGTCGTATGTTGGCTGATAAAGGAATATTGTATGCACCCGATTTTTTAATAAATGCCGGCGGGCTTATTAATGTTTTCAGTGAGCTTAAAGGATATAATCGCAAAGATGCATTGAGCCGGACGCAACATATTTATGATACGACACTTCAGATTTTTGAAAAAGCGAATCAGGAAAATATTACAACAATTGAAGCAGCTAAAAAAATTGCTGAAGAGCGTATTCTTTCAGCAAAGAAAAAATAATCGTTCTTTAACCGTCTTTCTGATCAAACAGAGAGTTTATTTTTAAAAAATGCTCAGCAGAAGACAACTTCGTATAAAAGTACTTCAATCTCTTTATGCTTTTTTTCAGGCTGAAAAAAACGACCTTGCTGTAGCAGAGCGTGAACTTTTTCGTAGCATTGAAAAAGTGAATGAACTTTACATTTATCTATTACTTTTTCTCCGTGAGCTTGCTGATTCAGATCAAAACGACGCGGGAGATCTTCATTTAAAATTTTTTCCCCGTCAGGAAGAATTATTGGCAAGTAGAAGACTTTTTGAACTTAAATTCTTAAATGAATTAGGCGGAAATAAAATTTTCAATGATCAGGTTTCAAGAATGAAAATAAGCTGGCAAAAGAATCTCGACCTGGTAAGAAAAGTATTTTTGGAAATTAAAAAATCAGATCATTACCGCACATTTCTTAAAGACAGTAATGCGAGTGAAAAAGATTTTTTACTTGAATTAGTAAGAAAATTTATTGAATCTTCTGAAGCCGTACAAAATCAAATCGAAGAAGAAAATATTTTTTGGAGTGATGATTTTGCCTTTGCCATCCACCTTGTTTTAAGAACCATTCGAACGTATTATGATAATGAAAAAATCGAATTGATTCCTCTTTATAAAGATGAGACTGATGATAAAGAGTTTGCAAGAAAATTATTCAGCCAGACGATTTTGCATAATAAAGAATTTGAGTTATCAATCAGCGAAAGAACAAAAAACTGGGAAGTAGATCGCATCGCTTTAATGGATATTCTTATTCTTAAAATGGCACTAGCCGAATTGATTACCTTTCCGAATATTCCTGTCAAAGTATCGATTAATGAATTCATTGATATTTCAAAAGAATACAGCACACCAAAGAGTAAACAATTTGTAAATGGAGTTATTGATAAGCTTGCGAATGATTATAAAGAACAAGGGAAGATAGTGAAGGTGGGGAGGGGGCTTATAAATTAGTATCAAGTATCAAGTATCAAGTATCAAGTATCAAGTATCAAGTATCAAGTATCAAGTATCAAGTATCAAGATTAGATTACTTAATTAAATTAAAAGGGGAGATAAGGTAGTATATTAATTGTTGAAATTTATTAATACAAAATTCTATTTAACATAATGTTTTGCAAAATGAGAATTATGGCACTTGTGCTGGTCTTGGGCCTGGGGTGCAAAAGTGAAAAAAAATCTGATCTACCTGATAATGCAATCAATCCAGCTGTGATTGACAATCCGGTTACAGCGTCTTCATCTAAGGGAGAGGTGGATAATGTGCCTGTTTTCCAATTCGAAGAAAGTAGTCACGATTTCGGGAATATTTTTGAGGGAGAAAAAATTTCTTTTGCCTTTCGGTTTAAAAATATTGGAAAGGCAGATCTTGTGATTCGCGCAGCCCAGGGAAGTTGCGGTTGTACTGTGCCGGAATATCCAAAGGAGCCTATCAAACCGGGAGATGGAGGAGTTATTAATGTAACCTTCGATAGTCAGGGAAAAGAAGGGCATCAGGAAAAAACAGTCACTATTATTTCGAATACAATGCCGAATAATTATGTAATTACAATTATTGGTAATGTAGAAAAAGCAAATAAATAGAAATTGATATTTTTAAATTTCTAAATATTTTAAAATAAAACAATAAACAATTAACTAATATCCAATAACAAATAACAAATAACCAATCACCAATAAATAACTATCTATGAATCCAATTACATCAATTTTACTTCAATCACCTGCGCCGGCCGGCGGTGGGATTATGCAGCTTGTTTTTCTCGTTGCAATTATTGTCGTATTTTATTTTTTTATGATACGCCCTCAGATGAAAAAACAAAAGTTAGAACGAGACTTCAGAAATACAATTCAGAAAGGCGATAAAGTTGTAACGATAGGAGGTATACATGGTCGTATTCTCGAAATTAATGATCGTACTTTTATGATTGAAATAGATACGAATGTAAAAGTACGCGTTGAAAAATCAGCTATTTCCGCCGATGCTACAAAAGCATTAGAGCAGAATGTGCCTGCCAAGGCAATGAGTTAATCTGCGACGAAGACTTTCAAAATGAAAGAACCGAAGACTGCTCTGAGTAAACCAGCCAATAGATTAAGAATGAATAAGCAGTTCTATATCATTCTTATATGTTTTTCTATTTCATCTGTTTTCTGGTTACTTTTGGCGCTTTCGCATGACTATCCATCTAAAATTACATTGCCGGTTAAATATATTAATTTGCCGGGCAAGAAAGTAGTGATGAATGAAATGCCTGCAAATATTTCGGTTCAGTTTAAAACTTCAGGCTTTAAAATAATTTCTTTTGGTTTTCAGAAAAATCATCCTCCTGTCGAAGTAGATGTTGCTTCAAGCTTAAATGTTTCTTCTTTAAATTCAGAAGTTCTCGCTTTACCAACAAAAACATTTCTTGAAGATTTTTCTAAAGAACTTGGAAAAGATGTAAACATAACAGGCTTTCAACCGGATTCAATTATTTTTAATTTCAGTGATATTATAACCAAAAAGATTCCGGTAGTTCTTTCATTACAGCTAAGTTTTGAAAAACAATTTGATACTACCGGAAGTCCTGAAATTTTTCCCTCAGAAATTGAAGTTTCCGGCCCACCTTCCATTGTTCAGAAGTTGAAAAGCATACGAACAGAAAATGTCAAACTCGATAATGTAAAAACACCTGTAAAAATGAAAGCGAAGCTTATAGGTAGTAGGTTACTTTCATTTGATAAAGATTTTATTGAATTCAAAATTCCTGTTGAAAAATTCACTGAAGGATCTGCTGATGTAGAAATTAATCCTGTGAATGTCAGACCCGGCTATTCTTTAAAAACTTTTCCTGAAAAAGTTAGAGTACTTTATCTGGTGGCTTTGAGTCAGTATAACAAAGTTGAAGATTCGATGTTTGATGCAGTTATTGATGCAAATAATTTGAAAGAAAAACAAACATCAAAACTCGATGTAAGTGTTATTACCAGTCCTTCTTTTGTTCGTGTTACGAAATTAGAACCGGATAAAGTTGATTATATTTTAAGAAAGCAATGAAAGTTGTTGGTATTACCGGAGGAATTGGTACGGGAAAATCTTTGGTTTGCCAGATTTTCTGCCGGCTCGGTGTTCCTGTCTATGAATCCGATAAAGTAGTTCACTTATTATATGAGAAGTACCCTGAAATTAATGAGAAAATAAAAAAAGAATTTTCTGAAGATGTCTTTGATAAAAATGGAAAATTAAACCGCAAAAAATTAGGCGAAATAGTTTTCTCTGATGCTAAAAAACTTAATACTTTAAATAGTATTATTCATCCAATCGTTAAACAGGATTTTGATAAATGGCTTAAGAGCAATAAAGTTAATTCATACGTAATTAAAGAAGCAGCCATACTTTTTGAAAGTGGCGCAAGTGCAATCTGTGATAAAATTATTTGTGTTATTTCTCCTATAGAGTTTAGAATTAGCAGAGTGAAAGAAAGAGATCATAAATCACGGATTGAAATAGAAAATATTATTAATAAACAATTAAGCGATGAAGAACTAATCAAAAGATCGGATTTCGTTATTTACAATGATGAAAAGCAAATGTTAATTCCCCAGGTGTTGAAAATACACGCAGGGTTTATAAAGTAATATTTTGAGAGTCAAGAATCAAGTTTCTGGTATCTGGATTAGTAGTTAGGGTAATTTAGTGAATTTAAAGTTAATGGTTAACAACAAATATCTTGATAAACAATTTTATTACCAAAACATCTTCCGGTCTCTATTGTGAAAAGGGGGATTTTTATATTGATCCACGTAAAGCTGTAAGTAAAGCATTGGTATCACATGCTCATGGAGATCATGCTGTACCTACAAAGGGGAAGGTATTTTGTACAGAGCCTACTGAATCATTCATGGCTTATCGACATGGACATAGGTCTCGTTCTGAATTTGTTCGTGTAAATTTTGGACGGCCATTTTATATCGATCAAATTAAAATTACATTTTATCCTGCCGGACATATACTTGGAAGTGCGCAGATATTGATGGAAAATGAAGGAGACCGTTATTTATACACCGGAGATTTTAAAACACAATCAGATGAAAGTTGCGAAGCTTTTCAATTTATTGAATGTGATCACTTAATTACTGAAACAACCTTTGCATCTCCCGAATACAGTCATCCGAATCCTGTGGAAGAGTTAAGAAAACTATTTGCTGAAAATCAAAATATAGTTATTGGTGCTTATGCTTTGGGAAAAGCTCAAAGACTTACTCAGTTAATCACAAAATATTGTCAAAATGTAAAAGTTTATGTTCATCCCGAACTCGAAGCTTATCATCGTTTATACGCCGATCATGGTTATTCGCTCGGTGAATGGCAACCTTATCGAAGAGCAGATTTTGAAAATGGTGGCAGTGGTGTTTATATTGTTCCGCCTGCGCATTTTAAGCGTTTCGCAGGTAATAATAATGTTTTAAAAGTGTTTGCTACAGGATGGAAGCGTTCTTTTTACCGTTGTGATCGTATTTTACAAGTGAGCGATCATGCAGATTGGAATGGTGTTCTCGAAATGATTACAAAAACAAAAGCAAAAAAAGTTTATACCGTTCATGGTAATGGTAGTTTTCTGAAGGAGCATCTCAAAGATAAAATTGAAGTAAAAATTATAGGATAAGATGAAAATATTATCAGCTATACAAATCAGGCAGGCGGATAATTTTACTATAAAAAACGAACCAATCAGTTCATTAGCATTAATGGATCGAGCCGGAGGAAAGTGTTTTGAATGGATCGTAAATAATACTGATACCACAAAAAAATATATTGTCATTTGCGGCACTGGTAATAATGGTGGTGATGGACTTGTAATTGCAAAATTACTTAGTAATAATCAATATAATGTTGAGGTTATTATACTTTCTACTAATAATGAATATTCAGAAGATTTTAAGAAAAATTTCGAATCAATAAAAAAATCAGATATTCAATTTAAATTAATTGGTGAAAGTGAAAATTTCATACTGCATCAATCAGCAGTTATCATAGATGCAATATTAGGTACAGGCCTCAACCGTCCGGTTACCGACTGGTTGGGGAGATGTATTCATGAAATAAATAAAAGTGGTAACGATATTATTTCAATTGATATTCCTTCTGGATTGTATGCCGACCAGTCATCGGAAGGTGAAATTATCAAGGCAAATCATACACTTACATTTCAAAATCCTAAACTGGCGTTTTTCTTTCAGGAGAACGAAAAATTTGTTGGTGAATTTCATGTTTTAAATATAGGGCTCGATAAAGAATTTATTAAAGAAATAAATTCATTGAAGTTTTACTTGTGTAAAAAAGAAGCTAAAAGAATTATTAAACCAAGAAGTAAATTTTCACATAAAGGAAATCATGGACATAGTTTTTTAATCTGTGGCAGTGAAGGAAAAATAGGTGCAGCCGTATTATCAGCCAGAGCGTGTTTGCGATCGGGAACCGGTTTATTAACCATTCATATACCTAAATGTGGATATGAAATTCTTCAATCTACGGTACCGGAGGCAATGGTTGAATTGGATAAATCAAATGATTTAATTACCAAAGTTGGGGAATTAGGAAATTATAACGGCATTGGTATTGGACCTGGTTTAGGTAAATCAGAAGAAACAAAGAAAATGTTTTTCGAATTTTTGGAAAATAGTAAGAAGCCTGTGGTCATCGATGCTGATGCGTTGAATATTCTTTCAGAAAATCCTGAAAGATTAAAAACAATTCCTGCACACTCCATACTTACACCACATCCAAAAGAATTTGAGCGACTGGCTGGTAAAAGTTTGAATGATTTTGAGAGGCATAAACAGCAAATTCGTTTTTCAATAGAACATAATGTTATTGTAGTATTAAAGGGAGCACATACTTGTATTTCTTTGACCGATGGTAAAGTTTTTTTTAACAGTACCGGAAATCCGGGAATGGCAAAAGGCGGGAGTGGGGATGCTTTAACGGGAATGATAACAGCATTTTTATCACAAAATTATAATCCTGAGCATGCAGCTTTATTGGGAGTTTATTTGCATGGCGCTGCCGGAGACATTGCCGAAAAAAAGAAAGGAATTTATTCGATGACTTGTTCAGATTTAATTGAATCTATTCCAAAAGCTTTTATAAATTTAATTTGAAATTTATTTAACTAATAATTATTAACCACTCACCAAAAACTTATTATTCTATGAAAAAAGAATTCAAAATTATTTTAAGCTGTATGTGCTTAATTATAGTATTATTTGCAGGATATGCATTTAAACCATCTCAAACCAAAACCACGTATACGCAAATTACAACTATTGAATCTGTCGTTCCGGGAGGTTTAGGTCGTTCAAGGATGGTAACTACTTCTCCTGATGGAAGCATTAAAGAAATTGATATGGAAAATTTTTCAGTTTCGTTGGAATTAATTTTGGTAACGTTCGTAAGAACGATAATATGATTACCGAAAAAATAAACGAAATGACAGGGCTTGGTTGGGAACTTTCTTCAATAAATTCCGGTGTTTATAGTGCTGATAAAAGCACAGGAATATTTATTACAAGGTATTTATTTAAAAAGACAGAATAGTATTATGGAAGATTGAAGAAGATATTTATAAGTCTTCAATCTTCTTTTTTTATTTATAGTGATTAATACGTTTGTATTTAGTTTTAATTTCACTTTTCTCGAGCATTATCTATTATTTTCCTAATTAATTATAATTTTTAGTGTTTTATATCGTTATTTGTTTTCTGTGAAAACTAATTTAAATTTCGTAATCTTTAATCAGAAATAGCCATGAAAAAATTTCTAATTGCCTCATTGTTTATCTTAACAATGCAATGTAAAGCACAGGATATCCTGCCTGTTACATTTGGGCCATTGGTTTCTTTGACGAGTACATCGCTAAACTCCAATCCGGATTTTAAAGACCAGATTGCAGGAGCCGGCTATAATTTTGGAGCTTTTGTCCGCCTTAAATTACTTTTCTTTTATGGTCAGGGAGAAGCATCTTTTGGTTCAAAAAGTGCTTCGGTTTCTTCTATAACTAATGGTGTGAGCAACAATTTATCATTTAAGTTGAAAGGAATTGATATTAGTATGATAGGCGGAATTAAATTATTTAGAATACGAGATATCGGTAATGTGAGAATTTTTGGAGGTTATAACTGGAACAATTATTCTGACATTTCTTACTCAGTCGATGGAAATAATTTTGCAACAAGTAATGTAAATAAAAACAACCACAGTGTGTTGGGAGGTATTGGTTTAGATTTATCCAAATTTGCTTTTGATATAAAATATATCAAAGGCTTTATCGATTTAACGAATACCGGGCAGACTGATGTTGAGTCAAGAGTTTTTAATCTTACGATTGCTTATAAGATTTTATAATTTTACTTTATTGAAGTCAAAAAAATCAGATTAGAAAAATGATTATATATCTTCAATTTTACCTTTTCCTTCTCGCTTAACGATTGGAGTATCTCCGGTACAATCAATAACGGTAGAGGGGTGATATTGACTGGGACCTCCATCAATTATTATATCTACTAAATCACCAAAGCGTTCTTGAATGTCATCAGGATTGGTGAGATATTCTTCAAAATCATCATCAGAATGTACGGAAGTTACAATTAATGGATTTCCAATCGCTTCAATAACTGAAAGTGCTATAGCATTGTCAGGAACACGTATACCGATTGTTTTTTTATTTGATTTGAAGATGGCAGGAACGTGACTGTTCGCATTAAGTATAAAGGTGAAAGGCCCCGGCAACGAATTTTTCATCAGACGAAATATTTCTGTACTGAAAGGTTTTGTGAATTCAGAAATATTTTTCAAATCGTGACAAAGAAAAGAGAAATTTGCCTTTTCTACTTTGATGTTTTTAAGATGGCAAATTCTTTCAATCGCTTTATTGCTGTATATACTGGCAGCAATTGAATAGATAGTATCCGTGGGAATAATTATAATACCGTCGTTCTTTAATGTCTCAGTAATCTGAGCTATGTGCTTTTGATTGATAGAGTCGCCGAAAAATTTAAGTAACACTTAATTGATTTGAGAATTTGAAAATGAACATATTTTAATCAAAGGTTATAAATTTTACTTGTTAACAGTTGCGCTACTGAATTTTTTTGCATCCGAAAGAAATTTTTCGAGGCCGCTGTCTGTCAATGGATGTTTAAGAAGATCGAGAATGGCAGAAAGCGGGCAAGTGGCAACATCAGCGCCTGCTTCAGCACATTTAATGATATGCAGAGGGCCCCGAATGGATGCGGCTAAAACCTGTGTTTTATAATTTTAAGTACGGTATATCTGAACAATCTGATGAATTAAAGCGACGCCATCTTGATTTATATCATCAAGCCGGCCAATGAAAGGCGAAACATAAGTTGCACCGGCTTTAGCTGCTAATAATGCCTGACCTGCAGAAAAAACAAGGGTACAATTTGTTCGGATTTTTTTATTTGAAAAGTATTTCAATGCTTTTACCCCATCTTTTATCATAGGCACTTTAACAACGATTTGTTTATGAAGGGAAGCAAGCATTTCTCCTTCATCAAAAATACCTTTAAATTCGGTAGAAATTAATTCAGCGCTTACATCGCCGCTTACAATGTTACAAATATTAACATAATGTTTAAGAATGTTGTCGTGCCCGGTAATACCTTCTTTAGCCATTAATGAAGGATTTGTTGTTACTCCATCCAGTACACCGAGATCTTCGGCTTCTTTAATTTGAGAGAGATTGGCAGTGTCGATGAAGAATTTCATAGCTAGTTTGGCTTTTATATAGAAACTAAAGGCTAAAATTAAGTTAAATTTCTTAATGTCTGTTCTAAATTTTTATCCTTTATAAACAGAAGAAAATAATTAACGGAATATTTATTTTGGTTCCTGAAAATATAAAAGTATTTAAACCTTTAAATAATAATCACCTAGCAATGAAAGGTTACAAACGTCACATTATAAAAAGAAAAATGGGTAAGCTACCTATATCGCACCGCTCAACCGCGGATCCTTGCTCCGTTCCCGGCCTGGGGAGATTGGCAGGAGCTGGTCGTATAGGACTTACCCACCGCGAAAGTAAGCAAATAGTGGTAATTTATGCAAAAGTTTAATATTAATATTTTAAAATATCTATTATGCTATGTTTATAACTGATTAGGTAAAAATTTGCGCTTTAATCAATTTCATGTACGTTTGCAAAATACTATAGTCAGATGGAAAATCAGCGTACGCAGACAAAAGTGGCAATGAATTATGGAACCTTGTATGGATTAGCCGGTGTAGCCATTTTTTTATTATTTTATTTTTTGGGAATGGATATTGAATCGAAACTTCCTCAATTTATTAGTTATATAGTGCTGTGTATTTTTATAATCACAGGAATAAAAAGTTACAGGGATGAAGACCTTGGCGGACAAATCAGCTATGGCAAAGCGCTTTGGACAGGCACACTGATTTCCTTTTTTGGAGGAATAATTACTGCAATTTTTACTGTACTTTTTTTCAAATACATAGCTCCGGATATGATTCAGAAAATATTAGATGCTACTCAACAAAATCTTGAGGAAAAAGGTATGAGCGAAGATCAAATCGAAATGACGATGGATTATACCCGGAAATTCATGACACCAATGTGGCTATTTGCTTTTTCAGTCTTGGGTTCAGCGTTTATGGGTTTACTTTTCTCACTGATTATTTCCATTTTTATGAGAAAAGAAGAGAACCCCTTTAATTCAAATATAGGCTGATCAAAACGTGAATATATCTGTCATTATCCCCTTATTTAACGAAGAAGAATCCTTAAAGGAGTTATGCGAATGGATCATACTTGTAATGAATCAGCATAATTATTCTTTTGAAATAATTCTTATCGATGATGGAAGCACTGATCATTCCTGGGAAATTATCGAAGCACTAGGCAATGAACATAAAACGATAAAAGGAATACGTTTCCGTCGTAATTATGGTAAATCTGCTGCGCTAAACGAAGGATTTATAGCTGCACAAGGAAATGTTGTTATTACAATGGATGCGGATCTTCAGGATAGCCCAGATGAAATTCCGGGACTTTATTCTCTTATCGATACAGGCGGCTTTGACCTTATTTCAGGTTGGAAAAAGAAACGTTATGATCCAATTTCAAAAACAATTCCAAGTAAATTTTTTAATTGGGCTACAAGGAAGATGTCTGGAATTAATAATCTTCACGATTTTAATTGTGGTTTGAAATCGTACCGTCGTGATGTTATTAAAACTATTGAAGTATACGGTGAAATGCATCGGTATATTCCTGTAATTGCCAAATGGGCCGGTTTTAATAAAATTGGAGAGAAGGTAGTTGAACACCGTGCCAGAAAGTACGGAGAAACAAAATTTGGTTTCGAAAGATTTGTCAACGGTTTCCTCGATCTTTTGTCAATTACATTCGTTTCAAAATTCAGCAAGCGTCCCATGCATTTATTCGGACTGCTCGGCTCAATTATGTTTTTAATCGGATTTGTCGCTACTGTTTTTCTTGGTGTAGGCAAATTGTATAATGTTTATCATAATCTTCCTGCTCGTCTATTAACAGAACGCCCTTCTTTTTATATTGCTTTAGCGTGCATGATTATTGGCACGCAACTTTTTCTTGCAGGATTTGTAAGTGAATTAATATCCAGAGCTGCGCCCGACAGAGACAAATATTTAGTAGAAAAAAAATGTAATTTATAATACTATCTACGAATCAATTGTTATAAATCGAATACAAATAATTGAGGATTGAACAATACACATTTAATTAATTATTTTGAAAGTAATTCTACTCGGTCCTGCATTCCCGCTTCGCGGTGGTATTGCGGATTTTAATGAAGCATTGGCCGCGAGCCTTCAAAAGGAAGGTCATGAAGTAATTATCTATTCATTTAATTATCAATATCCATCTTTTCTATTTCCCGGAACCTCTCAAATAACAGAGGGAATAAAGCCGGAAAATCTTGACATACGTCCTTTGTTAAATTCAATCAATCCTATTTCCTGGTATAAAACAGCCTCATCTATAATTTCCGAAAAGCCTGATTTTGTTTTAATTCGTTATTGGATTCCTTTTATGGCTCCGGCTCTGGGAACAGTTGCTAAAAAACTTCGAAAAAAGAAAATAAAAGTAATTGCTATAACGGATAATGTTATTCCTCATGAGAAAAGACCGGGAGATAAAATTCTTACAGGTTATTTTTTAAGAAACTGCGATGGATTTGTGACCATGTCGAAAGCTGTTTTTGATGAAGTCGGCATTTTTATAAATACTACCAATAAAATATTATTACCTCATCCGATATATAATATTTTCGGTGAACGGCTTCCTAAAAGTGAAGCCAGAAGAAATATCGGTATTGATATCAATGATAAAACAATATTATTTTTTGGATTTATCAGAGCCTACAAGGGATTAAATTTGCTTTTAGATGCAATGGCTGATAATCGTATTCGTGAAAGACGAATTAAATTACTTATTGCCGGTGAATTTTACGAGGATAAAGCCAGGTATCTGGAAAAAATTAAATCATTAGAAATCGGACAATCAATTATTCTACACACCGAATTCATAGATAAAAAAAAGGTGAAGGATTATTTTTGTTCGGCAGACATTGTCGTACAGCCTTATTTAAATGCAACTCAAAGTGGAATTACACAAATTGCATATTATTTTGGAAGGCCAATGTTAGTTACAAACGTTGGCGGTTTGGCAGAAATTGTTGCCGACAAACGAGTAGGATACATTACTGAAAAAAAACCATCTTCAATTGCTGATGCACTTTGTGATTTTTATGATAATCAGAGGGAAATAGAATTTTCAAAGAATGTAGATTTAGATAAAGAGAAATTTTCATGGACTTCATTTATAAATGGATTATTTAAGCTATATGACTCGATCAGGTAAATCATTAATTTTATTTTTCCTGATTTTTTTCTGTTTACTATCATTTCATTCAAAAGCTGAAAGGGTTTACGGACAAATTACGGATGAAAATAACACAGCATTGCCTTATGTAATTGTATATATTTCCGGTACAAGTAATGGAACTACTGCAAATGGCGATGGATTTTATTCTCTCGATTTACCTAAGGGAAATTATAATATTTCCTTTCGAATGATTGGCTACACGCTTTTAGAAAAAAAAGTGGTTATAGATAACTTTCCTGTAAAGATGGACATACAATTGATAAGTGAAACAGTGAAATTAAAAGAAGTTACCATTCGTGCAGATGCTGAAGATCCGGCATATGCAATTATTCGTGCTGCACAAAAGAAAAGAAAATATTATCGAGACCAGGTAAAACTTTATAGTTCGAATGCTTATGTAAAATCAACACAGAAGCTAAATAGTTATCCCAAGAAAATTTTTGGTCAGAAGGTTGATATTTCGGAAACAATAGATTCTGCCACAAAGATATTCTACCTGAGTGAATCTGTCTCAGAACTATTTTATCAGACACCTGATAAATACAAGGAAAAAATGATTTCCAGCAAGGTGAGTGGTTCTCCAAAAACCTATAGTTTTAATAAAGCAACTAATGTGCTTGTCAGCTTTTATGAAAATCTTGTTGATATAAGCAATTTGACTCCTCGTGGAATTGTATCACCTATTGCCGGTAATTCGTTCTTCTATTATAAATTCATTCTGGATGGCACCTTTATGGAAAATGGTGTAATGGTGAATAAGATTAGAGTGATACCAAAAAGAAATACTGATCCTGTGTTCAGAGGTACGATATATATTGAAGAAGATACCTGGAGAATTTACAGTGTTGATTTATTAATTACAAAAGATCAACAGATGGAATTTGTTGATACTTTTCGGATTAAACAAAATTTCATTAGGATAAATAATGAAACATGGATGCCATTTAGCCACCAATTTGATTATTCATTTAATGCTTTTGGTTTTAAGGGAAACGGTATAGTTTTAGGTGTATTTAGTAATTACAATCTTTCCCCGGATCTATCCTCAATTACTTTTAATGGTGAAGTTATGATTGTTGATGTTTCCGCCAATAAAAAAGATACGACCTATTGGAATTCAGTAAGGCCTGTTCCACTCTCTAATATTGAAAGCGTAGATTATCAACGACGAGACAGTGCAAGAGTTATTAGAGAATCTAAAACATATTTAGATTCAATCGATAATAAATCCAATAAATTTTCTTCTAACTCATTGCTTTCATCTTATACATGGAAAAACAGTTTCAAACATATTTCATTTGAAATTATTTCACCGGTCCGAAAGATTTCTTTTAATACTGTTGAAGGATGGAATACTGCTTTGGAAGGTTCTTTTAATAATAATTTTGGAAAAGAAGACAGGCGCGATTATTCAATTTCCCCGACAATTCGTTATGGGTTTTCAAACAGTCATTTTAATGGACACATAAATTTTAAATACAAATACAATACGCAAAAATTATCGACACTTGAAATAGATGGAGGTACGGACCTAGTTCAAATTAATAATACAAAGCCTATAAGTGAAGTCGTGAATGGTTTATATTCATTGTTTGCAGAAAAGAATTATTTTAAAGCATATGAGAAGCAATTTATTTATCTTTCTCATAAATCGGAATTGTTTAATGGAGTATTCTTGAAAATAGGAGGAGAGTATTCGCACCGGACTTCAATAACAAATTCTACTGATTTTAAAGTAATAAATTCAAAGGATAGAAATTACACATCGAATGATCCTTATAATCCATCAACCGATGAAAAAAGATTTCCTTCAAACAAATCATTAAGTATTGAAACCAACCTTTCCATCAGACCTGGTCAGGAGTTTATTAATCGACCTGAAGGCAAATATATTCTCGGATCCCGTTTACCGGTTTTTAGATTAACGTATAAGAAGGGTTTGAACTTTCTGGGCAGTGTAGTGGATTATGATATGATTCAATTTGGCTTGGATGATGAATTAATGCTTGGTATTTTTGGCCACTTGAAATATAAAATCGTCTATGGTGATTTTCTTTCATTTAAAAACCTGTTCCTTCCCGATATAAAGCATTTTAGTGCAAATAAGACATGGTTTTCGGATTTCAGAATGGATGATTATAAAAACCTGGACTACTATTCGAACAGTACTGTGGGTGCTTTCATTGAGGCTCATGTTGAAGAAAATTTTGGTGGATTTGTTTTGAACAAAATACCTTTTATCAGAAAATTAAAACTTCAGGAAATTGCGGGCTTCCATTATCTTCATACGGATAAACTGGATCAATATATTGAATTAAGTATAGGTGTAGAAAAGCTAGGACTATTACGCGCCGAATTATATACATCGCTGATAAATGGGAGGAAAGGGACAATTGGCTTTCTTTTAGGGATAAAGAAAACTTTTGGAAATTTATAGTATGATTATTTTACTTTTGCAACCACATTTATAAAAAGTTCATTTTGAAAAAATCTAAACTGCCTGCATTTCAGGCCCATGTGCCTCATCCGGCAAATTTGCGTATCAAAGATCCCATTGGATATATGCGAAGTACTCTTAAAAAAAGTAAAAAAACATATACAACATTTTTGCGTGGGCTATTACATCGTAAAGTTCGCGGACTTGATTCATTGGCAATTGCACTTCATAAACAAGCGTTCAGGAAAATTGACTGTCTTGATTGCGCCAACTGCTGTAAAACGATGTCGCCTACGTATAATAAAGCCGATATAAATCGAATATCAAAGCATCTGGGCATGACTTTCAAGCAGTATTTTGATAAATATTTATACATTGAAGAGGATGGAGATTATATGAACAAAAGTATTCCTTGTCAGTTTTTGAAAAAGGATAATAAATGTTCGATTTATGCCGTGCGCCCTCGTGATTGTGGAGGTTTTCCCCACACACAATGGAAAGATTTTAAGTTATTTATCAGTGGTACACATATTCAGAATATTGAATACTGTCCCATTACGATGAATGTTGTTGACAGAATGCATGAAATTATAATAGATAAGAAGAAGCGTAATTTAACGGCGAAGGATGCTTTATAGAATTAAGAGTCAAGAATCAAGAGTCAAGAAAAATTGTTTGAAAACCACCATAGAAGTTTCTTGGCTCTTGATTCTTGACTCTCTAAAAGTTTGCTTTTATCAATAGAAAATACTAGGTTTGAATGTAGAAAAACCACACATGAAAAATCTTATTTTATTGGCATTAATATTTTCTTTTCAGTTGTGTATGGCTCAGGACACAATTAAGCCAACTAAAAAAAGTATTAAAGCAGGATTTGGTGTAACTGTAACACAAGTACAGCCTGAATTTCCCGGCGGGCCGGATAGCCTGGAAAGTTATTTAAAAACTAATCTTGTTTATCCTGAATCTGCTCGATTGAGTCATACGCAAGGCCGGGTTTATGTTGGTTTTTTGGTAGATAGAAATGGTAAAATTGCAAACTCGAGAATATTAAGCAGTGCCTCAGACGATTTGGATAAAGAAGCACTTCGCGTTGTAAACAATATGCCAAATTGGAAACCCGGAACTGCCGGAGGGTCTCCGGTGGATGTTCAATATATTTTACCTATTGACTTTATAACGCCACCGGCGAATTATAAGGAGAGATGATACTCTAAATGATGATTCTTAATATTTTCTAAAAATATTTTCTGAATATTTTAATCAATAGAAATTAACGGTATTAAAACCTCAGTCTTTTCACTTTTCAATAAAATTGATTTACTTAGCATAAAAACCATTTTGTAAACACTGTTTTTTTATTATATTGTTTGACTTTAAATTTGCAGGCTTGTTTTTTACAAACTTCATCAATAGGATTATTTTGTAGACCTAATCAGGTGATTAATTTACTTTATGAAAAAAAATAACACCAGAATTTTGATAACGGGCGTTGCAGGGTTTATTGGTTCTAATCTTGCCAAACAATTACTTATACTAGGATATAAAGTTATTGGAGTCGATAATTTCTCTTATGGGTTGAAGAGTAATATGGATAGTTTTTTTCAAAATGCTTCTTTTACTTTTTTTGATCGCGATATTACACTTTTGGAATCATTGCAAGATTTAGAAGCTGATGTTCTTGTTCATCTTGCTTCGTATAAAATTCCCCGATATTCAACAGCATTTCCAACATTGGAATTTAATGGATTGATGTTAAAAAATGTAACAAAGTTGTGTGTTGAAAAAAAAATAAAATTAGTTTACGCCAGTACTTCTGATGTATATGGAAAAAATACTAATGTTCCTTTTCATGAAAATTGTGATTTCGTACTCGGACCTTCAACTGTCAAAAGATGGGCGTATGCTTGTTCTAAAATTTACGGTGAGCAATATATAATTGCAAATAGCGACGAGTTCGGATTAATCTACTCCATTGCTCGTTTTTTTGGCTCTTACGGCCCAAACCAGAATCTGACATGGTGGGGTGGCCCTCAATCAGGTTTTATAGCCCGGGCATTTAAAAAAGAGCCAATAGAAATTCACGGCGATGGAATGCAGACTCGTACATTTACTTATATTGATGATACTATTGATGCATTAATTCGTTTAATCAGTGATAGTGCAGCGGATAAAAAAATATTTAATATTGGAACAGAACCAGATGCTGAGATATCAATTCTTAATCTTGCCACCCTTATATGGAAAATGATAAATCCTGGTGACAATTCTCCACTGTTAAATTTTATTCCATATTCAACCTTTGGAAATTATGAAGACGTTATGCGAAGGGTTCCCGATATAACTAGAATTAAAACAGAACTTGGCTTTTATCCTAAATTTGATTTGCAAAAAGGATTGGAGCTAACAATAGATTGGCAAAAAAAAATAAAATAATTGTAATCGATGGTTTACTTTCTGATCCCGGTTTTTAATGAAGCCGCAAGCATACCTGATTTGTCTTCGGCATTGAAAATAGTACTTCCAAAAGAAACAAAACATTTTATTTTTGTGAATGATTGTTCAACAGATAGTACATTAGAGATGCTTAATAAAAGTTTCGAAAGTGATCAAATCACAATATTAAATAATTTGGTTAATTCAGGACCGGGTTATAGTTTTAATAAAGGGTTTGAATTTTTGCTTACTTTATCAAAAGATGATCTGGATCTGATTGTCACTTTAGAGGGGGACAATACTTCCGATCTTGGAATTTTACCAACCATGCATAGTTTGGCAACAGACTGGAAATATGATTTGGTTCTTGCATCTGTTTATGCACAAGGAGGAGGATTCAGTAAAACATCTATTTTTCGCAAACTAATTTCTTTTATTGCCAATCAATTACTTCGGTTTATTTTTGGAATTAAAATTCTTACATTAAGTTCGTTTTATCGAGTTTATACAGTTTCAATTATTAAATCAATTAAATCTCATTACGGTAAAATAATAACTGAAAACGGATTTATCTGTATGCTTGAAATTTTAATAAAATCTATTCGAATAGGAACAAAAATTATTGAAGTTCCTATGATTTTAAACTCAGATAAACGTATAGGCAAATCAAAAATGAAAATTATTAAAACTTCGATTAGGTATATTCATTTTCTTTTAACAAAAAGATTTTAATTTTATTAATGACATTTAAAATAAAAATAATTTTCTTTTCAGTATCACTTTTATTTGCACTTGCCGCTGGCATCTATGCATCATTTTATAGTCAAAAATATTACTCTTTTATTGAATATGGTCCTGATCCACTTGATGGACTAATGCGTAATGAACGTGCATATTTCAATGTCGAAAAGGATGGTCGCTGTTCAGCATTTATACAAGAGTTTAAAGAAAATAACCGATCATTTTTATGCATCGCGCCACTTATAATTTTCGCACCTGAAGTTCTTCGACGCCATGATGCTCATTTATTTATTACAATCCCTTATATTTTTTTATTTCTTTACTTGTTATGTTATTTAATTTGGATGCGATCGAAAAATATATTTCATGCAATATGTGTTGCATTTCTATATATCACTTGTTATGCAATATCGGAACCTTATTTTGGGATTGGTTTTAATATGCCTGATATGATTGCCGGATATCCTTTAGCAATTGCTGCATTAAGCCTCCTTATTTGGAATGAAAGAAGAAAAACGTTATGGATTGTTCTTTTTTCAGCTTTTCTTTCTATTGCAGTTTTAACTAGATTTATATTTTCGGTTTATGCATTTTTATTATTTTCAGGTCCATTGACTTATTTTTTTTTACTGCAATATCGCAGCTCAAAAATTACTTGGAAAGAAATTGCAAAAACGTGTTTATTGTGTATGGTTATAATCGCCGTGCTTTGCGGATACTATATTTTAAGCCATTTTAATACTAATATGGAATATTATTCATACTGGCTAAATTCGAAAAAAGGAACTATGAATATTAGTATTTTGCAAAGTGGAGAAAGATTTCTTTTCATGTATGCTGGTTTTCTCAGAAAAATACATGCGAGTTTTCTAATTCTACTTTTCATAATTAATATTTATTTTTTTGAAATTGATTCAAAAATATTTAGACAAAGAATATTTATTTTTCTATGGATGTTTTTGGTTATTCCTTTTTACTGGGTTGTTATATTGAAGACAAATGGACATGTTGTCGGTTCTGCTTTTATAGCTGCGTTTCCCTTGATGTTCATGTGTCTTGCAATACCTATAAATAATATTATTCTCGAGAAAAGAAAGAAAATATTTTCTTACTTATTAGTTGTCATCATAGTTGCCAGTATTATTGATTTTTCATTTACAGTAAATAAAAACGATAAATTGCTGACAACGGAAATAATCAAACCGGTTCAACGAAAACTCCTTGCTGTACATCTTTCTGAGTGGTTTAATACTATTACACCGAGGGATTGTACACTTTCATTAATTATTTTTTCGAGTGGCTATATAGCTGAGGATATTTCATTAGAATCTTTTTACAAACATGGAAAGTATATAAGAACGCTGAAAAGTGGAAATAAATTCAGTGTTTTTAATAATTATTATAATTACGAGGACCCAAAGACTGATATAGAAGTCATTAAAAATGATTTATTTGAGAAAGCTGTTAGCACAAGTAATCTTTTAATTTTTAATAGCGATATATCTAATACAGACTCAACTATTTTCAATGCACCCATATCCCGGCAAGTAGAACGAGCATTATTTGAAAGGTTTTCTTTGGAAAGATCCTGGAAAAAAACACCTATTCCTGATTCAAGTTTTAAAAATTTAATTTTATTTTATAGAGACTATCTTGAGTTTTCAAATAACTGATCAAGTGTTTTTGACTTTACAAGTTAAAAATTACAATAGTGAAATTAGAATTTATTTACACACAAATTTATAACCTACACCCCGAATTGAAAAAAAGAATTTCGGATCCTTTGGATCTTTTTCAAAATATTTTCTGAAAGCAAGAATAAAATTATCAACTGTACGGGTAGAAGGATAAATATCATATCCCCAAACTGATTCTAAAATATGTTCCCTGGAAACTACTTCATTGCGCCTTTCAATAAGAAGTTTTAACAAAGCAATTTCTTTTTTGGTTAACCGGATTTTATTTTGATCCTTTCCAATAATTTCAAAAGTCAGAAAATTAACTTCATTGCCTTCAAAACGAAAAACATTATTCATTTCTTTTTTCTCATCAAGGCTCAGTCCTCTTTTTATTAGTGCATGCACCCTTAACAGAAACTCTTCAAGATTGAATGGTTTCGTCATATAATCATCAGCACCTCTTTTTAATCCGAATATTTTATCCTCGTTTGCATTTTTTGCTGAAAGAAACAGAATAGGAACCGTTGCATTGTGTAGTCGAATAGCTTCACATACACCAAAACCATCCAGTTCAGGAAGCATTACATCCAGGATCACCAGATTAAATCTTTCTTGTTTAAAGATTTTTACAGCTTGAATACCGTTACCGGTTGAAACTACTTTATATCCTTCAAGTTCAAGATTTAGCTTAATAGCCTCTTGTAGGTGTTCTTCATCTTCAACTAATAGTATACGAATCATATTTTTAGAATATTCAAATTTTTATAATATTTCAGAAAGTCAATATACGGGATTTTTAGATAAAATATTGTGTTAAAATGGGAAATTAAAAATAAGAGCCAAAAATAAGAACCAAGATCAATGAATTATTTATTATTAAGGTGCTAAACTTACTAGATTCTAAATTCTTGTGTCTTGTTTCTTGTCTCTTGATTCTAAAAGAAACCTTACCTTTGCATCCTATATGAAAAGGCCACAAGAAATATACATTTCGGCGATAAGTGATAATCCTTCCTTGCAACTTATTGCTGATAAAGTTCTCAATAACAAACGGATTTCTTTTGATGATGGTTTGTTGCTTTATGAAAAAGGAGAAGTTGGTTTTTTAGGAGTACTTGCTAATTTTATCAGAGAGAAAAAAAACGGCAATACAACTTATTTCAACCGTAATTTTCATATTGAGCCGACTAATATCTGTGTTTTTTCGTGTAATTTTTGTTCTTATTCAAGAACTTTGAAAAACCGTGAAGCTGGTTGGGAACTTACTGCGGAGCAAATCCTTGATAAAGTAAAATCATACGATGGAAAACCTGTAACTGAAGTTCATATTGTCGGTGGAGTCCATCCGAAAATGGATCTTCATTATTTTGCTTCCATTTTAAAACAAATTAAATCTCATCGTCCTGATTTACATATTAAAGCATTTACAGCAGTAGAACTTGAATATATGTTCCGTAAAGCAAAAGTCACAGTCGAAGAAGGATTGCGTTTGCTTAAAGCTTCGGGCCTTGATTCACTTCCCGGTGGTGGTGCTGAAATTTTTGATTCAGAAATCCGGTCTAAAATATGTGCCGATAAATGTTCATCCGAAGAATGGCTTCATATTCACGAAGCAGCTCATCTGCTGGGAATTCATAGCAATGCAACAATTCTTTATGGTCACATTGAAGAATATAAACATCGTGTGGATCATATGGAAAGACTTCGCCAATTGCAGGATCGCACCGGCGGATTTAATACATTTATTCCGCTCAAATTCCGGAATGGTGACAATGAAATGTCAGATGTTCCTGAAGTTTCTATTATCGAGGATATTCGTAACTATGCTATATCACGAATTTACCTCGACAATTTCAATCATATCAAAGCTTACTGGCCTATGATAGGTCAAAGTACGGCTCAATTGTCTCAATCGTTTGGTGTTGATGATTTAGATGGTACCATTGACGACTCAACAAAAATTTATTCAATGGCAGGCGCTGAAGATCAAAATCCTGTTCTTACCACTCAACAACTTGTTGATCTGATTAAACATACCGGCCGTACACCTGTGGAAAGAGATACTCTATATAATGTTATTACAAATTATTCAGATGTAGTAGAACTTTAACCATTGAAATATTAAATGAAATTATTTAAAAATAAAACCATTTATTAATACCTAAAAACTAACTTCTAAAAACTAACATCTAAAGACTAACATCTAAAGACTAAAATCTAACAACCTAACGATTCTTCGCATAGTTCCTCCATTTTTCCAGCAAGCTATTTAAATCGGCAGGCAGAGGGGAATCAAAGAAAACTTTTTTACGGGTAGTTGGATGAATAAAACCCAGTGTCTTGGCATGAAGTGCATGGCGGGGCAATATTTCAAAACAGTTTTCAATAAATTGTTTGTATTTTGAAAACGTAGTTCCTTTAATTATTCTGTTTCCTCCATACGTTTCATCATTGAAAAGCGGATGTCCGATGTATTTTAAATGAACACGAATCTGATGCGTTCTTCCGGTTTCTAGTTTACATTCAATTAAAGTAACGTAACCAAATCGTTCTATTACTTTGTAGTGAGTTACAGCATGTTTTCCATAATCAGCTTCAGGAAAAACATCCATTATTTTTCTGTCTTTCAGATTTCGTCCGACATTACCGGTAATAGTTCCTTCATCTTCCTGAAAATCGCCCCATACTAAAGCTAAATATTTTCTGTCAATGGTACGGTCAAAAAACTCTTTTGCCAGATGATTCATTGCAATTTCTGAGCGGGCAATAACAAGCAATCCGGAAGTATTTTTATCAATTCTATGAACGAGGCCGGGACGATCTAAATTACCTTTCCTGACAGGCAGGTTTTGGAAATGAAATAACAAACCATTCATTAACGTTCCTGAATAATTTCCAAAAGCAGGATGAACAACTAAACCGGCTTGCTTATTAATAATAACAATATCATTATCTTCATAGAGAATGTTCAATGGAATATCCTGAGGAATTAATTCTTTTTCTCTTACAGGTTCCGGTAAAACAATCTGAATAGTGTCAAGTGGTTTTACTTTATAACTCGACCGCACTTCTTTACCATTCACAATAATATTTCCTGCATCACAGGCATTTTGTAATCGGTTACGACTAACATTAGGCATGTGATTGAACAACCATTTATCTATTCGAATGGGTGTCTGACCTTTTTCCATTATAAAGCGATGATGCTCGTATAATTCATCCTGATCGGTAATTTCTAATTCTTCTGTGGTCATTGGGGGGGTTATTGTACAAAAAGTTTTTCTACAGACGCAGAATTGTTTTCTGTATTTAAAAGTCTGACAAAGTAGGCTCCTGCACTTAGTCCTGAAATATCAATGTTTTTGGAAGATTTAATTTTTTCCTGTTGAATAAGAGCTCCCATCGAATTGAAAATCTGATATTGAAAGATTTTATTTTTTCTGTTTTCAAATTCGAGAAGAAAAGTATTATTGGCGGGATTAGGACTCAGTAAAAACTTTGTAGCTTTTGATTCTACTTCGGCAACAGAAACATTGACGATCTTTTTTCCGAATATTGGACGGATAAGCCAGGATCCTTTTATATCAGATTGATACCAGTTTCCATCAAAATGGTAATACATTTTACTTCGTGAATCTGTGTTTCTATCCAGACCAATTCCATAAAGCGACTGAGGTTCATTCTGAATAATACCAACCCAAATATTTCCGGGACCAACAACCAATGTAGTATCAAATAAATATGTTCTGAAACCATTAATTCCTAAAACAGTATCAGGTTTCTGATTAATCATTCTGTACATTTCTATCGACTGATTATTTCCCAGATCAATGTTTGACCAAACCGTAAGTTGAAAAAGTTTATTAGTAACATTATCACCGGTAGGATTAAAAAATATCTGAACACCTCTTAATGTATCAGCAATTTTAACATCAAATTTATAAGCTAATGATACATTTACATTTCCTGCTAATCCATAACTAACTTCAGCACTTCCGTCATCATAAGAGTAATAATTATAAAAATGCTGACCAAGATAGCTTGTGTCATTGTAGCTGTTTGATAAAACTCCGGGTTGACTGAAATAAGATTTAAAAAGAAAATCTGCACTATCGGTATTTTGAATAGGAAACGAGAAATTATTCAGTGGAATGGAATATGGAATATAAACATTCGGAACAGGAGTAGAGGTAACTGTTGTGCCATTAAAAATAGAAGTACCATTTTGAGAAATATCCATTGCAGCCGTATAACTGGCATTACCATAATCAATATTATAAATCGTGTCTTCAATTGATGATTTCATTGCAGAAAGTCCCAATGGCTTATAATGAGTATAAGGCATTGATGTAAATTCAGAAAGTAGTGAAATTTGAGGGCGCAACAAAGCATTATCAACAATGGCTGCATTCCCAACTGTATTTTTTTTAAGAGTCAGATAATCGAGATTCCAATGATCTCTATTGCCATTTACAGTTGCGATATTATAAAACCTGAATTGAAATCCTTTAAATAAATATATCTCATCTGTAATCCTGATATTGACGCGTTGAAAAGCAGTATCACTTCTTCCATTTATTTTCCAAACAGTATTCCAAACATTTCCTGTATCCTTAAATTGTAATACAAGAGAATCTTTGCCTTCCGGAACATCTCCTAATCCCTGAGGCTGATAAAAAAAACTGATCCAAACGGTAGTGTCTCCCGGTGGTACAACAAGATCTATGGGTCGCGATGTCAGGTAGTCTGCAATAAAATCTTCGTTAGAACCGGGTTGATAAGGTTTACCATTCTGATTCAAACCATCAAAAGTTGCGATGCCAATGGTAAAAGGACGCTCAGAATAATTATTATTAATGAATACGCCGCTATCGAGCCATAATCCATCATAAGGATAAACACCGGTTCTTGAAAAATCATCTTCAAAAGGCAGCGACAAAGTATCATCCAATTGAGAATGTCTCTGTAATGCTGAATTATTATTCGACTGATTAATCAATGCCTGATTAATATTTAAGGGGAAAATCACTTCCTGTCCGAAAACAATAGAATGAATTGTTAACAGAAGACTTAAGAAAACGATAAATTTGAATTTTTTCATTGGCATGGTGTAAAAATACGAATAAAGCCTAGGACTTAAAGAAAAAGGTTTTAATGAAGAAGAATATCAACGCTATCACCTTGTCTAAGCATAATACCGTCTTCGGAAGTAGGTTTTTGGGAGTAGATTTTTGCATTTAATGAATCCATATTCCCGCTATCAAATTGTACATGGCCAATAGATAACGAAGCCTTTCTGATTGCAAGCATAGCTTGATCTAATGTTAGTCCGATTAAATTCGGAACCGGAACTTCAATATCTCCAAGTCCGTCGCCCAGAACCAGATCAATTACAGCACCTTTTGGTATCATCGTTCCCGGTTTAATATTTCTATTTTTATATAACTGTTCCAATACGGCATTTTTTGCAAGATCTGATCGGTACATAATGTCACCGGTAATTAATCCGAACGATTGAAGCATAGCTTCCGCTTGCCTGAAAGAAACATCAACGAGATCAGGCATTTTTACATCCGGTGGTTGTGTTGCATTAACGGTAAGGTATATTGTTCTGTTTTCTTTGACTTTACTGTTTGGAGCAGGATCCTGATCCAGGATAGTACCTGGTTCTTTTTCTCCATCGTACAAAGAATCCACCACCTTATAATGGAAGTTGTGTGTTATTAATACTTTTTCAAGTTTAGATATTTTAAGACCTCTTAACTCAGGAACAGAAACATTTTCTCCATGATGTGTATATTTATTTAACAAAATTGTCAGAGAAAAAAAAACTACTACAAATATTAACAACAGAAAAATGAGGTTCCGAAAAAAAATCCTGCTTTTTAAAAATGCGATTGTATTGGATGACATATATTTCTTAAAGTGTTTTAACAGGTCTTTTGTTTTTTTGAATACCGTAATTTAAAATTCTGTCGATGAAGTCGTAAGGTTTATAACCGGCTAATGCAGTTTGATGAAAAATACAAGTAGCAGGAGTCATTCCCGGAAGTGAATTTATTTCAATAAATATTGTTTCTATTTTACCATTTTCGAAGACTCGAACGAAGGCGTCAATTCTTGCATAACCTTCCACATGCAATAAATCTGCAGCACGTTTGAATTCTTCTTTTACTATTTCGGAAATCCTTTGTCTTTCTTTTAATTCAACATCATAACGGGCTGGAGTAATATTTTGCCCTTCGCCGGCAAGAAACTTTTCCTCTAATGATAAAACATCACCGCCCGATAAAGCTTCTGAAGCTTCAAAAATTTCATAGTCAATATTACCATCTTCATTTATTCGTGTTAGTAGCCCGCCGGTAATCTCTAAAAAATGTTTGGCACCGTCAGGACTAATAAGTTCTTCGATTAAAAATTGACGCTTTTGAGGAAATTCTTCTTTAGGCTTAAGATTTAAAAGGGCAGCATCTTTTTCCGAAATTTCGCTGGCAGATCTAAAAATCGTTTCGGCAAATAAAGATAATTCCTGTATATTTTTTATTTTTTTTACCGCACTGCTGCAACCATCATCAACAGGTTTTGCAATTAGTGGAAAGGAAAATTTTGTTTTAATTTCTGATAATACTTTTTCTTTATCTTTTTTCCAGTCATCAGAATTAATTAGTGAATGAAAAGCAACTTTAAAGCCATTCTTCTTTAGTATTTCATTCGTCTCAAATTTGTTTATGGTAATCTTTGATGATTCAATTCCTGATCCGTTGTAAGGAATACCTGTTCTTTCAAGTTGTCGTTGAACTTCTCCATCTTCACCCGGCCGTCCATGTAAAGCGATGAAAGCCACATCCGCTTTGTCTGCCAGCTCATCGTATGTTATAACTTTTGGAAACAATACATCTTGTGATGAAGTATATTTCGAAGTAATTTTTTCACAAAGCATCGTAATTTCCTTTACAATTTCGTGAACATTGTAATGCATTGCTTTTTCGCTGATATCGTCGGCATTGTCTTTTAACATCAGACTTACCGGTATCTGGAAAAGTTTGTGATTATTATCAGCACCGGTTAAGAATACAGGGAAGGGCGCATACTTATCTGAAGATGATAATTTTTCATAAACATTTCTTCCACTTTCAACAGAAATATGTCGTTCGGAAGAATATCCTCCTAATATAACAGCAACGCGAATTTTTTTCTCTGAATTGTTTTTAAGTAAATCGATGTTTTTTTCAAGCCGTGAAAGTAGCACTGATAATTGATAATTGTTTTGCATATCACTTTTACGTTCTATCAGTGAAGTGCGGATAATGTATGTGAGAAACTGTGAAGGATTTAATCCGATTTCTGCGGCTTGATGAAAAAAGAAAGAAGAAGGCATCATTCCTGAAGTCGTATTCGGATCATTTAAGAATATTTTTCCATCTTTCGTTACAAAACCATCGATACGTGCATACACATTAAAATTTAATGACAAGAAAAGTCTCTCACATTCTTTTCTGATTAACTGAATGTTTTCATAGGGAACTTCAATTGGCGTAATTTTTCTTGATAGCCCGGGAAGATATTTTGAACGGTAATCGAAAAGTTCTTTACCTTTTCTAATTTCTGTAGGCGGCAAAGCAACCGGGCGGTTGTCTTCATTGCGGATAACTATACATGAAAATTCTTTTCCTTCTATAAATTGTTCTACGAGGATTTCACTCTCACCATCACAACCTTCCAGGAATATTTTATTACTTCCGTTTATAAAAACTAATTCTATTTTTTTCTGAAGCTCATTCGGATGAAATATTTTTTCCGTCTTGCCATTAACTGTCATCAAAACAGGCATACCCAGTCCTTCACGAATATCAGAAAGCGTTCTTATCAATGATATTTTAGAAGATTGATCAAGTGAAGTCCATTCTTCCGATAATAATTCTCTTATAAAAAAAGCCTGGTTAATAGCTTTAATAATATCTTTTTCATTGTCATTCGAAACAATACTTATTCCAATGGATGAACCCTGATGAGCAGGTTTTATGACACAAGGAAATCCAATATTTTTCTGAATGGTTTTAATTACTTCATTTGAATTATCTGATTTCCATTCATTCTTTTTTAAAGTGAGAAAAGAAGGTCCGTCAAAACCGGCTTCCTTCATCAGATGTTTTTGCACAGACTTATTAATTCCGACTGCTGAAGATAAAATTCCCGATCCGGAATAAGGAATGCCAATGTATTCAAGCAAACCCTGAATCCGTCCGTCTTCACCATACGGGCCATGCAGACAAAGAAAAGCGAAGTCAATTAATTCCGGTAATTCTGAAACAGGAATTTTTTTGCCGATTTTATTTATTAATTCTTCTTGCTCCTTTTTATTTAATTCGCCGAGGCTTTCAGCATAGATTTGAAAATTACCATTAGAAGGAGGAATGGAAGAAACAGGCGGATAAAAATCCCGGATGCTTCCTTTGTAGATAAAGTGCCAGTCGAGTAATACAAAATTTCCGAAGCTGTCGACAAAAACAGGAATTGCTTCAAAAAGTGATTTATTGAGATTATCGAAAACAGTTCTTCCTCCGGCAAAAGAAATTTCTCGTTCACGGGAGAAACCTCCGAAAATTATTCCAACTTTTAATTTCATGAATTAAATAAAGCTTTGATACAAAGTTAAACAAATCGTTCCGTTGCTGTGCGAAGAGGGAACTGACTTTTAAAAACGCAATGTTCAAAAGTCTATTTTATTTTCATCCCTAAATTATACATGAGGAATGAAAAAATATCAGTTTGCTCATTAATTTGTTTAGAAACAGGTTTACTTGAACCTAGTGCCGTAGCACTGGCATGTCCGGCATTCATATCAATGCGTATCATTTCCGGATTATTGCCTCTGTATTTTTCCTGTAAGGTTGCAATAAATTTAAAAGAATGAGCAGGAACAACTCTGTCATCATGATCACCGGTTATTACGAGAGTTGCCGGATATTCTATCACTTTCAACCGGCTATCTTTAATATTATGGAGAGGAGAATAGGAGAGGAGGTTACGGAAATTGGTTTCATCTTCACTGGAACCGTAATCGCGTTTCCATGCCCAGCCAATGGTGAAAGTATGATAACGCAACATATCCATAACTCCTACGGTAGGCAACGCCACTTTAAAGAGTTCAGGCCTTTGAGTCATAACTGCGCCAACCAAAAGTCCGCCATTCGAACGACCGCTGATAGCGAGCCTGGAAGGTTTTGTATACTTTTCATTAATTAAATATTCGGCCGCAGCAATATAGTCATCAAAGACATTTTGTTTTTTAAGACCTGTGCCGGCTTCGTGCCAGTTTTCACCATATTCACCGCCGCCACGAAGGCAGGGCATTGCAAATACGCCTCCGTTTTCGAGAAATACCAAGCGTTCAATTTTAAATTCAGGAGTAAGAGAAATATTAAATCCACCATAACCAAAAAGCAGTGTCGGATTATTACCATCCATCAAAAGTCCTTTTTTATGAACTATAAAAATAGGCACCTTAGTACTGTCTTTACTAAAGTAAAAATTCTCTTTTATTTCATAGTTAGCAGCATTAAAATCAATAGTTGGTTTGAAGTATACTTCCTGTAATTTTGATTTAAGATTAAAATGATAAATAACGGATGGAGTAGTAAAACTTACAAAAGAATAAAAAAGGTTTTCATCTTTTTTGTCGGCAGATATTTGATCAACAGTGCCGATATTTTCAAGCGGAATATCTGAAATAAAAGTGCCATCATAGGCAAATAACTTTAACAAACTCGTTGCATCCTTCATATATTTTACAATTAAATTTCCATTTCCTGGTACTACATCCTGCAAAACATTTTCGGTTTCAGGAATAATTACTTTAGGTACAGCGGAAAGATCATTTGCATCTATCATCACAAGTTTATAATTGGACGCATTATCGTTTGTCATGACATAAAATTTGGATCCAATATTGTCTATAACACTGTTTTTTTTAGTGAAGGAAGGGATTAATGTTATAAAAGGAGAATCATTGTTTGTTAGATCTTTTACGATAAGATTATTGCCCCCGCTGCCTTCTGAAGAGCTAATGACAAGGTAGTCTTGCTCATCGGTAACTTCAGCATTAAAGTTTCGATTTGGATGGGTGTTATCATCATAAACCAAACGATCGTTTTTTTGTTCATCGCCGATCTCATGATAATAAACTTTATGGAATTCGTTTTTACCTTTTTTAATACTTGCCGAATCAGGGGCATTGTAGCGTGAATAATAGAAACCATTTCCTTTCCAGGAAATTCCTGAAAATTTTATCCACTCAAGTTTATCATTCAATTTTTTTCCGGTAGAAATATTCTTAACATTAATTTCACTCCAATCACTCCCTGCTTTTGAAAGTGCGTAAGCAAAAAACTTTCCATCTTTTGAAGCAGAGACATTTGACAAATTAACAGTGCCTTCTTTAGATAAAGTGTTTGGATCAATAAATACTTCAGGCTTTGAATGAATTCCTCCACGGAGAATATTCAATACAAATTGATTTTGTAAACCATTATTGGTATACATAAAATAATTTGACCCGGCTTTGAAAGGGGAAGATGCTTTTGAAAAATTCCAAAGTGTTGTCAAACGACTTTTAATTTTTGTACGGAAAGGTATTTTTGAAATGTAATCTTCGGTGACTTTGTTTTGGGCAAGAACCCATTGTTTGGTTTCTTCCGAATTATCATCTTCTAACCAACGATAAGGATCCCTGATTTCTGTACCAAAATAATTATCTTTTTGATTTACTTTTTTTGTTTTAGGATAAACGATTGATTGGGCATTTCCAATAATAATACTAAAGAATGCAGCAAGGAAGGTTAATGAAATTTTCATTTGAATATTTATTGATGAATAGCGAAACTACAGGATAGGCTTGTTATTATGAATTATTATTGATTTTCTTAACGTATTGTAAATTAGATACATATAAATAAAGTAGAAAAATATTAATGCACCATTTTAACGATTTACATAAGAATTACTCTTATTCACCTTTGGAAAACGACCATTTACAAAAATACGGAATCAGGGATGATTGCTGAACTTACTTTTGAAGGGAAATCGTTCTTCAATTAGATAAATATAAAATATCAACAATCAATTATAGCAGGCATATATTTCCGGGACATTGTAAATCCCCTTTACGTTTTACCGGAAATTTTCAGTAACGGTCGTTGTTCAAGTCTTCCTGTTTCCAACTTGATTTTTCACCGGCCGTTACTTTTTCCTGCATACTGAAGTAAAGTGATTATAGTTTTTTTGTTTAGGTGTTATTCAAAACGTTGCAAGTAAAAATTGCAACGTTTTTTTTATTTGCATTTTGCCTTGATTTTGAATATTTAAGTTTACCATGCATACCTCAACACTAAAAATTAGTCATGTGAAGGAACGTTTTTACCATGAAGATCATAAGAGAAACCAATTAAATTTGAAAATTTATGGTTGTTCATTTAACTTGTCTTGTTACACTCAAAATAATGTATCCAACCGACCTTTATTACTTCGGATTTTTTCCAAAAGATGATCATCAACGATTACTCTTTGAAGACTTCAGAAGATTGCGTGCTATTTTTGGCACTCCGCATCGGTTTACTTATTTGCGATCGTTGTTAAAAACAAGACCACACACACGTTCAGTGTATCCGCCCGGGTGGAAATTTACCTGAGGATTTATAAATAAAGAACCTCCGGCAATATTCTACCGGAGGTTCTAACACACCATGAAAAACCAAACGCACTTTTTTTAATATACAATACTTACGTGTCCTACCCATTCTGAATGTTTACCATCGATGCCCGTACCATCGATTTTATAAACATAGGTATCAGACTGACATTTATTTCCTTGATAATAACCATCCCAAGATCCGTCAAGCTTATTCCAGGATGCAAGTAATTTTCCCCAACGGTCATACACCCAAACTTTAATTTCTTCCATATTTGTATGAACGGGTGTGAAGAAGTCATTATTGCCATCACCATTGGGTGTAAAACAATTGGCAATAAATAATGTTGAATGTAATCGTACATCTATAATCCGCAGAACGCTGTCTCTGCATCCAAAACTATTCACTGTAACCAGCATAGCAGAATATGATCCTGTATCTCCGAATGTATGTGTTGGATTAAGTTCTGTATTTGTAAATGTTCCATCTCCAAATGTCCATTGATACGTTGTATAATCCTGAGACTGGTTTTGAAAATGAACAACAGGCATTAAAATATCTGTTACCATCGGATCCGCTGTAAAGTCGGCCAAAGGTTTTGGTAATACTCTGATAGCATTCGGTTGAACATTGCTTGCTATACATCCAAAGTCTGAAACCACTGTATAGGTAACGTCATATGTTCCGCTTTGAATATAAATATGATTTGGATTTGAATCGGTTGATATTTCACCATCACCAAAATTCCATAGTGTACCTGCAATGACACCCGTTGATATAGCTGAATTACCATTGAAAGTAGCAGATAACGGACCGCATCCCTGCATTCCTGCCAGGAAATTTGCTGTCGGATTTGGATGAACAACTACTTGTCTTAAAACATTGGCAGCACAACCATGATCCGATGTCGCAGTCATTACTGCATTAAATGTTCCGGCAGTTGAGAATGTATGAGTTGGATTAAATTGACTTGATTGTTGATTATCTCCGAAATTCCATGAATAACTATTTATTGATCCGGCTGAAATTGCAGATTGATTATTGAAAATTGTCTGGGAAGATTGACATACTTCATTGCTTGAGAAAGCAGGAACCGGGTTTGGATAAACATTGAGTTGTTCTGATTTGTTACCTGTACAACCGTTTCCGGAAGTTGCAACCAGAGAAACAGTATAAGTCCCCGGCGTATTAAATGCATAGTTAAAGGTAGGAGCAGTAGAAGTAAATCCGTTTCCTAAAGTCCAAGAATAACTCATGCCACTATTTTGATTTAAACTGCTGTTAAATTGAATCGGCGCTCCAACACAAGCATTATTCATTTGTATAGCAATTCTTGGATGAGAATAAATTGATAAGGTATCGCTGAAGTTACCTGCACATCCGAAAGATGAAATTGTAATCAGGTCTACATTAAATTCTCCGGAGTCTGCATATTGGTGTACTGGATTTTGATCGAAAGAAAAATTACCGTCGCCGAATCCCCAAAGGAAAGCAGTAATATTACCATCTTCTGAAGTTGACTGATTGCTGAAAGTAATAGGAGTTCCTGAACAATTATTTGGTGCAGCAAAACGCGCCACCGGTATATGATATACATCCATATCCATTGATATAGTGTCTCTGCAACCGTTACTGGTTGTTACCGTTAAAGCCACATTGTAATTACCGGGTGCAGGAAATGTATGCATTGGATTCGAAGTGGATGAATTTTCTCCATCACTGTAAATCCAGCTGCTATGTAAATTACCGCCACCATTAATAGTTGATTGATTAACCAATTGTGTACTGCTTCCATAACAAACATTCGCTGTTGTGAAAGCTGCCACCGGATTCGGGAAAATATTAAGCGGTAAATTTGCAGTCGCTTCACAGCCATAATTTGATATTGCCTTCAGACTTACATTGTATGATCCCGGCGAATTGTAGTTATGTGAAGGGTTATTTTGCGATGTTGTAGTTCCATCATTAAAATTCCATAACCATGATGTTATACTTCCGTATGGAATAGCAGAATTATTTTGAAATTGAATATTGTTTCCTAAACAAGCATCCTGGCTTGAGAAAGTCGGAACAGGGAGTGGGTGGATGTTAATGGTTTTAGAAATTGTATCACGGCAACCCTGATCTGAAGTCGCTATCATATTAATCGAATATGAACCGTAGGCATTATAAGTATGAGTCGGTTGATTGTTTGTTGAAGTTGAATTATCTCCAAAGCTCCAGTAGTAACTTTGAATTGAAGCACCCGGAATTGAAGAAAGATTGTTTATAGCTACAGGTGCTCCTTTGCATGAAGGTGACACGGCAAAGTCTGCAATGGGTAGTGAGTATATGCTAACAACTGAAGCAGCGGTATCTGAACAACCGTTTGCTGAAGTTACGATTAGCTCAACATTATAATTTCCTGCAGCCGTATATTGAATAGCCGGTTGAAAGGCTGTTGAGTTATTTCCATTGCCAAAATTCCATTGATAAGTCGATATCGGGCTTCCTGTACTGCTTGAATTATTTGTAAAATTAATATTACTTTGAATACATGTATTCAATGAATTAAAAGAGGCAACCGGAAGACTAAGTACATTAATACTTTTATTGATTGTATCCATGCAACCATAATTGCTCTTTGCAATAAGATTTACAATATAATTTCCTGAAGATGGATAAAAATGAACGGGTTGATTAGATGTGGCATTTGTTCCGTCTCCAAAATTCCAGCTCCATTCGGTAATTGAACCTGATGAAATACTACTTAGGTTATTGAAAACGACTTCTTTATTCTGACAGGTTGAGGCACTGTTGAAATCTGCCACCGGAAGAGGATTCACCAAAGCTTGCTGTGTAATTGATGAAGTACAACCGGCTTGTGTAGTTGAAGTAAGTGTAACAGTATAATTTCCTGAAGCAGAATACAAATGTGATGGACTTGCAGATGATGAACTATTTCCGTCTCCTAAATTCCATAGGTAATTTTGAATAGTACCTGAAGTGACAGTTGAAGTATTGTTGAACGATATTGCAAATCCTTCACAAACCGGTGAAGCATTAAATGTTGTTGTTGGTAACGGATTTACACTTAATATATGTTGTAATGTCGCAATACAACCATTTATATCGGTAATTGTCACAAAATAATTTCCGGCAGTATTTGCAGATATCGTTTGCGAAGTTTGGCCGGTTGACCACTGATAGGTACTTCCCGGATTTCCTGCATTTAATGTTGCATTTTGTCCGGAACATATTGAATAGTTCGATGGTGCCGCAGTAGGTCCACCGCCTTTAGTAACTACTGTGCTAGCAATTGCGGGACAACCGTTAGGGCTTGTAACAATTACAGAATATGTTCCTGAATCTGAAACGGAAATTGTTTGTGTATTTTCTCCGGTTGACCAATTAAATATACTTCCCGGATTTCCTGCATCCAGTGTAGTTGAAAATCCTGCACAAATAAAAGCTGGTAAAAGATTTATAACCGGTACAGGGTTTACAGTAACCGTTACTGCATCCGAAGCTGTACAGCCATTTGAATTTGTTCCGATGACTGAATAAGTAGTTGTAGTGGCTGGAGTAACCAAAATTGTAGCTGTTGTCATTCCAACCGGATTCCAAAGATAATTTGTCGCTCCTGATGCAGTCAGCGAAGTAGTTGAACCACTGCAAATGCTGTTATCAGGACTTGCCACAACTATTGGTAAATTATTTACAGTTACTGTTACAGTGTCTTTGTCGGAACAGCCATTTGCATCAGTTATTGAAAGAATGTAATCGATGGTTGAAGAAGGCTGCACAGTGATTGTACTTGTCGTCATTCCGCCCGGCAACCAGCTGTAGCTTACTCCACCGGTTCCGTTTAATGTTATTGAATTTCCTGAGCATACCGACTGATCACTACCAGCCTGAGCATTTGGTAAAGGATTTACAAAAACACCTGCAGCATCTGTTGATGTACATCCGTTAGCATCTGTTACAGTTACAGTATATGTTGTAGATATGGAAGGAGAAACGGTAATGGTTTGTCCTGAAATTGCACCCGGATTCCAAGAGTATGAAGTACCTCCCGAAGCTGTCAGCGATGCTGTATTTCCGGAACAAATTACCTGATTAACACCTGCATTTGCAGCAGGAGTAGGGTAAACAATTACATTATTAACGATCGTATCTAAACATCCAAAAGATGATCCTACAATTAATTTTACAGAATAAGTTCCTGAAGTTATAAATGTATGTGTCGGAGAATTTTGTGATGATGTATAAGTATCATTAAAGTCCCAGGCAAATGTTGTTATGCTTCCTGTTGAAATATTAGAAGTATTTGTAAAAATTGTTCCTGTACCCTGACAAACCGGTGCGGTTGAAAAAGAAGCAACTGGTGAAGGATGGATAGTAACAGTTTTGTTTACTGTTTGTGAGCATCCGCCAGCAGTTGTCACCTGCAAATTGACTGAATAATTCCCTGCCGTTAAATAAGTATGTGCCGGATTTTTTACGGAAGATGTTGTTCCATCACCTAAATCCCAGCTATAAGAAGTAATATTTCCTGAAGAAACATTTGATTGATCTGTAAAAATTACCTGATTATCTAAACAGTTATTAATGAAAGTGAAGTCAGCAACCGGCAATGGGTTTACGATGGCAGTGTGAGTTATTGTCGACGAACATCCTGTGGAGCTTGTCGCTGTAAGTGTGACAGTATAATTTCCGGCGGAAGGAAAACTATGATTAGGATTTTGAACCAGAGATGTCGAACCATCGCCAAAGTTCCACGACCATCCTGTAACAGTTCCGGATACAATGGATGAACCATCAGTAAAACTTAAAGCATTTCCATCACATGCCGTTGTTGAATTAAAATCTGCCACCGGCGTCGGGTTTACAACAGCAGTAATATTAATCGATCCGCTGCAACCACCCGTATCTGTAACATTTACACCATACGTTCCTGCACTGTTTATATAAATTGTTTGAGTAGTTTGTCCACCCGGCGACCAGTTATATATCATTCCCGAATATCCTGCATCTAATAAAACAGAATCTCCCTGGCAGAAAAAAACATTGCCAAGATTAATTGTAATTGATGAACCATAATCAACATTACATGTAGCAGAGGCGCTGCAACCATAGGAGTCAGTTACAGTTACTGAATATATTCCTCCCGTACTGATTTGAATAGTTTGAGTTGTATCACCTGTACTCCATAAAAATGAAGATCCCGGATTTCCCGCATCCAATGTTGCATTGGAACCTGCACATAGGAAAAAAGATTGAAGGTTTATAATTGGCTTTGCATGTACATTTACCGTTACCGCATCTGTCGCCGAACATCCACTTCCATTAGTAACCGTAACCTGATAGGTTTGCGTTGAAGAAGGATTTACTGTTATGCTTGCATTTGTTCCACCACCCGGACTCCATGAATAGGTTCCGCCACCTGTGGCAGTAAGTGTAACGTTTGAAGAATTACAAATATCAACATCGGGTCCTGCATTTGCCAGTGGTAAAGCA
Organism: Bacteroidota bacterium; assembly: GCA_031417555.1. GTDB lineage: Bacteria > Bacteroidota > Bacteroidia > AKYH767-A > 2013-40CM-41-45 > JADKIH01. The sequence continues at coordinate 10,118 of JANOVV010000085.1, read as the reverse complement.
ATGACAGTTACTTTAACAACATCGGTTGAAGTACAACCGTTTGCATCAGTTCCGGTCACTGTATATTTTGTTGTTGTCAGTGGGGTTACTGAAATGGTTGATGAGGTGGAGCCTCCCGGATTCCATACATAAGAAATTGCGCCACTGGCACTTAATACTACTGTATTTCCTTTACAGGTTGATTGATTCGTTCCCGCATTAATTACTGGTATTGGATTCACAATAATATTTACTGTGTCTGTATTAGAACATCCATTAGAGTCAGTTACATTTACAATTACCGTTGTGCTTCCTGATGGTGTAATTGTAATTACTTGTCCATTGCCACCCGGCGTCCATGTATAAGTTGTTCCTCCGGATGCAGTTAATGTCACAGGACTTCCAGCGCATGTTGTTTGATTGGCACCGGCATTGGCAATTGGTAATGGATGAACTGTAATTATATGAGTTACTGTATCAATACATCCATTAATATTTCCTGTTATTAATGTTACCGTAAAATTTCCCGATGTTGTATAAGTATGTGACGGATTTTTTTGTGTTGAAATAGATCCATCTCCAAATGTCCAATTCCAGCTTGTAGGAGAAGAGGTTGTGAGATCAGTGAAATTTACGTTTGAATTTATACAAGAATTTCCCCATGTAAAATCTGCCACAGGAGGCGTTAAAATAATAATGGGTTTGGTAATTGTATCACGGCATCCTAATGTATTTTCTATTATTAATATAACATTATATGTTCCGGGTCCCGGAAATAAATGAAATGGATTTTGTAAAGAAGAAGTATCTCCATCACCAAAAGTCCAATACCAATAATTAATAGTACCGCCGGAAGTGGTTGATTGATCAGTAAATGAAATTATTGAATTAATACAACCCGGAAGTGTATTTGTAAAAGCTGCCACTGGAATATAAGGCATTGTAACAATGACAGTATCGGTTGCTGTACAGCTTCCGTCACTGGCTGTTACAATATATGTTCCGGCTCCTACTGTTATTGATTGCATCGTAGAACCGTTATTCCACAAATAAGTATATGGTCCGCTTCCACCGGAAGCATTTGCTGTAAGTGTTGCCAAATCACTGCAGGCTATTGCCTGATCAGCACCGGCATTTACGTAAATTCCAATTACATTTATGGTATATGAATAAGTCTGACTACCATTATACGGACAAGCATCATCAGTAACTGAAGCGGTAAACGAATACGTATTGCCAATATCGGAAGGGGATGGAGTCCAGCAAAATGTTCCTACAGGATGTGATGCAGAAGAACTGTTGAAAGTTCCACCTGCTATACCATTATTCCATTTTACTTTCAACTTTTGTCCATTATCAGGATCGTTTGAAAAAATATTAAAACAAGTCTGTTGATTGGCACAAATCGTCATGTTGAAGACATTTGTACCATTAATACCAGTTAACGATGGAAGATTGTTTGAGCAATTCATCACCGTTAATTGTAAATCTCTTTCTACACTTCCTATTAAAACGCCATTTCTGTATTCTTCAACAATTACTGCCATTACAGTTACTTCAAGTGCTTGTGGAGTAAGGCAAATGTCTCCCGTTGCATTATTAAATGCTGTAACCGGTGATGAATTTAATGGATTATTCGCATTGTATGGAGCAATATAACTTACAGTAGATGATGCTGTCTGTTTTGGAGTAATTAGTGAATAAACTAAAGAATCACCATCTGTATCATAAGCACCATGATTAAAACAAAACTGTTGTCCTACACAAAGAAATGGTACAGGTTTGTTTGAAAATGTTGGCGATGAATTTTCCGGGGTTATTGTATTGTTTAATGTAGCATATATATAGAATGTATTTGTACTAGGACTTGTAATAGTAGTTATTGCTGCATTTCTGCAACATAATGAATAACCAAAAACCCAGTCTGTACATTGGGCCGGAAGTGTAACAATACCATCATAAACCCATTCCTGTATTCCGGTAAAAGAACCACCATTACAAGTAGTAACAGAACTTGAACAACTCGGAGTAACTTCCTGACCTGTGCCGGGGCGTGGGTAACAAGTAACTCCTAAACTCTGACCGCATGAAGAAGAATTAATAGTAACGAAAGGGTTTGCAGGAGCCGGTATTCCAATACAATCACGGTAAAAAGAAACAGTCACTTTATACATATTTCCCCCCATCGATTGGTAAGTAAGGTCAGCTCCCATGGTATGACTTCCATATACCGCTCCTGAAAAAATTAAACGGAATAATAATGAAAGGGTAAGAATTTTTTTCGCTTGTAGAAGATGTTTCATACTATCGCTTTTCAAATACCTCCGGAAATTGATTTTTCCATAATCGTCGGAGTTATTTCGTAACACCCTAAAAATATCCTAAGTGGGAGGTGACGGGGCGCCAATTAACAACTGCACAAGCTTTTGTAAGGATTTGACCGATTGATTAATAACTTAATAGAAATGCTATTCAAAAATTAAATAAAATCAGTCTTTCAACGAATAATCGTTATGGAAGCACTAAAAAAAGCTTGTAAGAAATATCAAAAGATCATTTTTAAGAATGGTTGAATGGCTTTAAAATATTTTAATGGCTGATTGATTACAATAAAAATTCTTTTTAAAAAGCTAAAAATGATAACTTAGCGGCTCGCTTAAACTATAAAATTGAATAAAGTACAAAAGCATCTTATTTCAATTTTAGTAACGTTCATGCTTAATTAACGTATTCCTAATTCGAAATTTTTATCAAAAAAAATAATTAATATTTATGTGTGGAATATATGGGTTGCTAGGAGAAATAACAGAAAGTAAATCACCCGCTGATATTTTCAGTTCCTTTCAAAAACTTAAATCGCGCGGACCGGATCGAAGTCTCATTGTCTTTAACAGGAAATGTTTTATAGGTTTTCATCGCCTCGCCATTATTGGACTTGATATCGATGGCGATCAGCCGTTTCATCTTATAAGCGGTAATAAAACGTATTACCTCGTTTGTAATGGTGAAATTTATAATTTCAGAGAATTAATCGACAAGTATGATTTGAAAGTAAGTAAAACAGGATCCGATTGTGCAGTGATTCTTCCTTTGTTCAAATTATTCAATTATGATATTAAACGTTTAAACCGTGAACTGATTGGTGAATATAGTTTTGCTATTATAGAATTTGAAGATGAACGATTCATCTCACTTTTACTTAATACGGATCCACTAAGTATCAGGCCATTGTTTTATGCAATTTCAGATGACAAAAAAAGTTTTGGATTTAGCAGCCTTCTTGCCGGTTTATCTGATATTTTTAAAGAAGTAAAACGTTTCGATCAAAAAATGATTTTGAAATGGATTCCCGGTCAAAGTCCTGTTACTGATTCTTATTGGCATAAAGTAATTAATAATGATACAGCGTTGGATTTTAATCCTTCTGAAAAAGATTTTTCTGAAGTTGTTCATATTGTTGAAACAGCTGTAAAGCGAAGATTGATTTCCGACAGACCTGTTGGTTGCCTTCTTTCCGGAGGATTGGATTCAAGTCTTGTTTGTGCCATAGCATCAAAAATGCTATCCATAGATTACCCGGGAAAAAAATTACATTCATTCAGTATTGGTATGAAAGAAGGTACTGATATTGTTTTTGCCAGAAAAGTTGCTGAACATGTCAATCGTTTATATAGTAACATTGAACATCACATTATTTATTTTACACCGCAGGAAGGATTGGATGCTATCGATAAAGTGATACAATCCATAGAGACATACGATATTACTACCATTCGCGCGAGTGTAGGACAATTTCTTCTCGGGAAATATATAAGTGAGAACACAGATATAAAAGTTATTTTAAATGGTGATGGAGCAGATGAGGCTCAGATGGGGTATCTCTATTTTTACAATAATCCCGGCCCGATCGAAGCGCGTGATGATCACTATCGTTTGCTTGATGAAATTCATTTGTTTGATGGTCTTCGTGTCGACCGTGCAATCTCGTGTCACGGACTTGAAGCCAGAGTTCCTTTTTTAGACAGAGAGTTTGTAGATTATTTCCGATCAGTACCTACTGCATGGAAACTTCCTACGGCTGAAAGAATGGAAAAATATTTTATAAGAAAAGCTTTCGGTGATGTTTATAAATCAAATCCAATTTTACCTGAAGAAATTTTGTGGAGAAAAAAAGAAGCTTTTTCAGACGGCGTTTCAGGCAAAGAAAAATCATGGTTTCAATGGGTTCAGGAATTTTTAAATGCGAAGGTAACAGATGAAGAGTTTGAAAAAGAAAAAAAGAATATGCATCCGACAATAATTCCTCCAACGAAAGAAGCTTATTACTATATGAAAAAGTTTAAAGAACATTTCGGAAATAATTGGAGTGTAATACCTCATTACTGGTTGCCTAAATGGTCTGGAAATATACAAGAGCCATCAGCCAGAGTTTTAAAAGTTTATAAATAGATCGGTTTCAATATAATCTGTTACAACGTCTATTTTATTTTTCATTTTTCTTGTTAGTAAAGGATGTAATCATTCTTGTTTACAATTGAAAAATAGTAATAAATTTGCAAATCCAATTTTGGGTAAGTAGTTTTATTTAGATCAATTTAACCGGGTATTTATGTTATTAGATATTTTCACTCCTGAAGGGATTGTTAGTTTAACTACCCTTATTTTTCTGGAAATCGTTCTTGGAATTGATAATATTATTTTCATTGCGGTTATATGTGGTTATCTACCTAAAAAAGAACAAAAAAGAGCTCGTACAATCGGTTTGATGCTGGCAATGATATTCAGGATTTTTCTTCTTCTTGGAATTTCTTATTTAGTTCATCTGGTTCAGCCGTTATTTAGTATTGCCTCTTTAGAAATCAGTGGGAGGGATCTCATTCTTTTTGCAGGAGGAGTTTTTCTAATTTATAAAACAATTCAGGAAATCTACCATAAACTGGTGGAACCGGAAATAGGAGAAGAGAAGAAAGAAAAATTACTTACTGTTTCCCAAGCCATAATTCAAATTACTTTTATTGATATAATTTTTTCTTTCGATTCTATTCTTACCGCAGTAGGTCTTAGCCGCGATCTGCCTGTTATGATTACCGCTGTGGTTTTATCTATGTTCGTAATGTTATTATTTGCTCCTTATGTAAGTGATTTTATTCTAAAGTATCCTACAATAAAAATGCTTGCCCTCGTATTTTTAGTAGCAATAGGAGTATTACTCGTACTCGAAGGCACACATATTCATGTCGAGAAAAATTATATTTATTTCGGTATGGGATTTTCTCTTATCGTTGAACTTCTAAACATAAGGCTAAGAAAAATCAGGCATCAGGCGAAGTGATGAAATGATGAAATGAGAGTCAAGAATCAAGAGACAAGAATCAAGATACAGGTTTAGTGGTCGGAAGCTAATAACATTTGATACTTTATAAATATTTTCCAGGTTATAATTTTGACTTGTTTTAATGGAGGATTAGACGTATTTTGTCGTATGATTAAAGGAAAAAATCCTTATCCATTTGAAACGATTGCACTTGCTGTTTCTTTTTCGCCGGGCTTACCAATATTGGTGACGGAAATGAAGCGAATGTGTGAACTTCATAAATCCTTAGCTGTATTTATCCATGTAGGTAAAAAAACAAGCGAGAAGCAACGTGAATTAGCTCTTTTGCTTACTTCTAATGGTTTTCATGACGGTAATTCACGCATATATTGGGAGCAAGTTGACATAGTATCAAGTATTCTGCAAATTTGTAAGCACGAGGTAGTTGATTTAATAATTGTTGGTGCATCTGAAAAAGAAAATTTTGCTCTTCCCATCGGACAAATTGCTGCAAATATTGCCACGAAGGCAAAATGTTCAGTTTTAGTATTCACAGATTCAGGTGCAGGAAGTTTTAAAAAAATTATTGTGAATGGAATTGAACATAAAAAAACCGACTTGACCATATTGACATCTATATATTTTGCGGAAAAGGAAAATTCAGAATCAATTTTCATTTCTGATGATAGCGGAGTTTCCTCTTATGAAGATAGGAGTAATGACAATATTCCTCCCACGTTAAAAAAGGATTTATTTATATTTAAAGAAGCAATTGAAAATAGTAAAGTAAAAATTAATTTATTTTCACTTTCCGGGGAACAATGTGATTCTATTTCGGATTATGCTTTTAAAAATAATGCTGATCTAATTGTTACACATTCTTCTGAGCACATGCTCTTAATTTTTGACCGGATTTCAAGCCATGATGGAATAGATGCATTATTAAAAAAACTACCTTGTAATTTACTTGTTGTACATTCCAGATTGATTGAATAATTTTTAATAACAGCTGATTATTTCTGAATGCGGATTTATTTAATTGGTTATATGGGCAGCGGTAAATCTAAAACTGCCGAATTGCTATCTAAAATTTTTAAATACGATTTTCTCGATACAGATCATCTTGTTGAGGAGAAACTCGGAAATACTATTACTTCTATTTTTAATCAACAAGGCCAGGACTATTTCAGAGAAATGGAAAAAAAGGTTTTACGGACTACTGATAAAAAAGATAATGTTATAATATCTACCGGAGGAGGAACTCCTTGCTTTCATAAAAATATGGAATGGATGAATTCCAATGGTATCACCGTTTACCTTGAAGCAAATGCAGGTTTACTTTTTCACCGTTTAGCTTCTTCCCGAGCAGGAAGACCTTTAATCGAATCGCTGAATGATGTTGAACTGATGGAACAAATTATGAGCCATTTAACAATGCGTATTCCTTTTTACAAACAAGCAATGATTACAGTAAATGCTGCCAGCCTTAATGCGAAAACGTTGGCCGAAAAAATTAAATCCTTCCAATTAAAATAATCAGCTAAGCCACGCAGATATTCCATCTGAAAAAAATTCAACAGTTACATGTTCCTTTAAAGCTGTGGAAAGAGTTAATCCTGCAAAATCTGCAGATACCGGAAATCTCTTATGATTACGGTCAATCAATACTACAGTTCGGATTTTTTTTATATCGGAAGCCAGAAAAGGTTTTAATGAATACATTAAAGTTTTTCCGGAATCAAGTACATCATCAATTAGAATAACAACCTTGCCATTTAATTGATCCTTATTTATTGAAATAGTAGCATCCGTATTTACTTTACTATGTTTATCAATATGTACTTCTGCTATTGTAACTTTTAATGGTGATATTGTAGCTATTATTGAAGCAACGATTTCACATAATTGAAATCCGCTTTTCATTATGCCTGCTAAAATAATTTCCTTCTCTGATGCATTATCTTCATAAACCTGATATGCAAGCCTGTTTATTTTTTGCCTGATTTGTTTATCGTTTAATAAAAGAGTTCGGGATTCATTCATTGTAATTACCATAATTATTTTTTTAACCGACCGCCTTTATAAAAATATCGTTTGTAATAAGGATCTTCCAAATTACTAACGATAACTCCATTTTTTGTGCTAGCATGTACAAATTTATTTTGTCCTAGATAAATACCAACATGAGAAATTCTATTCTTTTTAATTTTAAAAAAAACTAAATCTCCTTCACGTAAATCTGTTTTTTTTATCTGTTCTGAATTATGGAAAAGATCTTTTGCACAACTTTCCAATACAAGGTTATTACAATCCTTGTATAATTCACAAACCAATCCGGAACAATCAACTCCTTTTTTACTTTTCCCACTGAACTTATATGGCGTTCCCATCCATTCACCGATACTTTGATAAAGTTTAGGGTTATCAATGGAATTAATATTAAAGCCCAACATGTTCGAATAAATAAAACACAATTGCAACTGTTCTTGCTCTTTGTCGATAGGTTCTGCTTCTGGCGAATTTTGCTGGCCATTTGCTACTATACCAGCGAAAAATAAAAACATGATTAAAATTGGAATTCCTGTTTTCATTTTAAATTTACTTTTTTACCAGAAGAGTCACATTTTCTACATGAGAAGTATGCGGAAACATATCAACCGGTTGAATTTTTTCAATACGAAAATCATCACTCAGAAGTTGCAAATCCCTTGCTTGTGTTGAAGGATTACAGCTAACATAAACAATTTTTTCCGGTGCAGCTTTACGAATAGATTTAATAACATCTTCATGCATCCCTGCACGCGGAGGATCCGTTACAATAACGTCAGGTCTTCCGTTTTTATTTATAAAATCGTCATTTAAAACATCTTTAATATCACCTGCAAAAAAAGAAATATTTCTGATATTATTATCAATTGCATTTTGGCGTGCATCACGAATAGCATCTTCAATGTAATCGATACCGCTTACTTGTCGTGCATTACCCGATAAAAAGGTAGCAATCGTTCCGGTACCCGTATAAAGATCGAATATATTTTCTGTACCTGAAAGCTGAGCAAAATTTCTAACAACCTTGTATAATTCATAAGCCTGATAGGAATTTGTCTGATAAAAAGATTTAGCACTGATTCGGTAAGAAAGTTTTTCCATTTTTTCAACAATATATTCTTTCCCGTGAAAAAGTTGGATTTCTAAATCGAAGATGGTATCATTCCTTTTTGTATTGACGATAAATAAAAGCGATGTAATAAAAGTAAATTTTTCTTTAAGATGATTTAGGAGTTTATTCCTGTTAGCCTCATCTTCAGAATGAAAAACAACAATTACCATCCATTCGCCAGCTGAAGAATTTCTGATAATCAGATTTCTCATTCCACCTTCCTGACTAATGAGATCAAAAAATTTCATTTCATTGGCTATACAAAAATTCCTTACTTCAATTCTTATATCATTGGAGAGATCATCCTGAAGATAACATTTTTTTATATCAAGTATTTTATCAAATCTTAAAGGAACATGAAAACCAAGTGCAGGCATTTCCTTAGAGTCTCCGTCTGATAATTCTTTTCTCGTAAGCCATGACCTGTTTGAAAAAGTATATTCCAATTTATTACGGTAATGTTTTGTTTTTGCAGATCCGATTATCGGAAGTAGACCGGGTAATTCCAGTTTCCCAATTCTTTCCAAAGCATCGGTAATATTTTGCTGTTTAAATGCGAGTTGTTTTTCATACGAAAGATGTTGCCATTTACAACCACCACAAACTCCAAAATGTTCACAGAATGGGTCCACGCGGTCAGGTGATGATTTTCGTATATTTACAGAACGGCCTTCAGCATAATTTTTCTTTTTTCTATAAATAAGTACATCCGTAAAATCACCCGGAACAGCATCTTCAACAAAAATTACAAAATTATCAATACGACCAATAGCTTTACCCTCCGCACCAATTCCTGTAATTTCAACATTTTCAATTATACTGCCCTTTTGTATCATATGAAAGCGAAAATAGGGAAAGATTATGAGTCCACTTGTTGATTTTGGAATTATTAATGCACAAAGCAATGAACTAAAAACAACGAATAATTAATAAAATCAAAATTTAAAATCATTGCAGTTTTTATATTCAAAAAATAAGGTAATAATTGAGTTAAAAATAACCTTCAAAGACAAGACAATTGCAATTTATTACTATCAGAGTTTTTTTACCAAATACAATAGAAGACCATATCCGGATTTTTTGTTTTTATTAATTCAATCTTTTTTTCACGACTTAAATTTTTAATAAACTTTTCTCTTTCGATTGCTTCCTGAACATATTCATAAGTTTCATAAAAAATAAGCTTATGACAATAATATCTACCTGCAAAATGTTTCCATTTTCCCTTATCAAGCCGATGCTCCACCATCCGCCTTCTAAGATTTCCAGTCATCCCCGTATAAAAAACATTTTTAACACTATTGGTCGATATATATACATAGTAAAGCATTCATCAAAATTGATTATGAAAATTTTTTTTTGCAATCTTTTTAATAAGGTTATTAGATGAGAAATAATTCAGAAGGAATCCTGTGAGTTTCTTCTTTAAACTAATCCTAGGAATTGTCATCCAGAAGGGACCCTGTGAGTTTCTTACTCAAACCTTCCTGTGTGATTACAAATTCAGAAAGAATCCTGTGAGTTTCTTCTTTAAACTAATCCTAGGAATTGTCATCCAGAAGGGACCCTGTGAGTTTCTTATTCAAACCTTCCTGTGTGATTACAAATTCAGAAAGAATCCTGTGAGTTTCTTCTTTAAACTAATCCTAGGAATTGTCATCCAGA
>JANOVV010000084.1:0-48672 GCA_031417555.1 Bacteroidota bacterium | reverse complement strand
TGTTTTTTTGTGTTGACATTACTACATTTGATTCCATGGCGTTGAGTTTATAAGTTTACAGCTATTAAAATACTCTTTTTCTAGACTGTTTAAAAACCATAGGTTCTCAACGCTATTTTCTTTGCATAGATACTTAAGCGCGACTTTCTTCCTTTAATCAAAGACATAAACCAATCTTGAGCGCGTGACTTCGTCCACGATGCGGCTGAGGCAATGCTTTTTAGTAATACAAATTATGCAGGTTTAACAGAGAAACTTTTACAGGGCTTTTACAGCCGGCATAGTCAACTGCGCTGCTAAATAAATAATCTTCCGGTCTGTTGACCAAACCTGCTTCAACAGGGTTATTATGTACATAGCTAATTTTGCTTAAAGTAAATTTAGGACTATAAACTTCTTCCGGATAATTATTATGCTGCCATATTTGATATTTTTTATTTCTTGTATGTTTTTCAGCTGCTGCTTTGAAAACCATTAGTATTTCCTTTGATTTATTATTACAATCTTTTTTAAGCAAACGAATAATTGAACCAGAAGTGAATTTTTTAAAATCGCGAACAATGTCACTTAGATTGCTGTTTATTGAAGCTGCAATAAGGTGCATGTGTGTTCTCATTAACACATATGCGAAAATTTCCAATCCTTTATTTTCAACACAATAATTTAAACTTTCGCAGATTATTAATTTGTACTTGTCTTCTTTAAAAATATCGACCCATTCAACGGTTGTAAATGTCAAAAAATACGCGCCTTCCTGTTTGTCAATTTTACAACCTTGAGTCATGCCACAATTTATTCACAGCCGTAAGTATTCACAACCTTATAAAAGGAATATATTTTTTAATGGATTATTAAATGTGAAAAAAAATAAATTGGGTAACTTTCACCGCTGCGTCGTGGACGAAGTCACGCGCTCAAGGTTGGCTTGCGTCTTTGATTAAAATGAGAGGGTCGCGCTTAAGACTTCGCCCAGCGGGAGGAGCGTGACTTCGTCCACGACGCAGCCTTGAAATTACTTCGCCCAGCAAGAGTGTGAATCCATAACAACCCCAAAAATTGCACAAAACTATTACATCCTTCACTGATCAAAAAATCTCCAGACTACACCAAATTTTAAAACCCTCCCTGGCATAGGATAATGAGGCGTCAGGTAATAACTGCGTTTTATTAGATCGTCTGCTATGTTTTCAAATTTTAAAAAGATCCGGGCTGTTTTAATTTGTGCATTTATAAAAAGATCGAACCGAAAATAACCACCTGTTTTAGTTGCGCTCTGCAAGTAGAACATTCCTGTTGCCGGCATAAATGCATCTGCATAATACGAGCTGTTGTAATTCAATGTCACACCAATAGCTGCTAGCAAAGCTTTCTTGTAATAGGATTTTTCGAAATAAAGCGATTGATCTGAAACGAACGATGGAAGATGAAGCACATTCTCCTCATCCGATTTTTGCAGTGTGAAATCATTCTTTAAGTGCCAATGCCTGTAATTAAATTTTTTATAAATATTTATTTGTTTTATGGACAGAACACCATTGAATTGCTCAGGAAAAGCATTACTGTTCATGTAAACAAAATTATCTATCCTTAAATAATTGGCCTGAATGCTCAAATGAAACTTGGCTAAGCTATAATTTACTCCTGCTTTCTGGTTGAGTATTGGATCAAAACTATTTTTCCAGAAAAAGTTGTTGCCATCGTACCATCTGTAAATCAAATCAGGAGAAGATTGACCGGATGTTAAATTAATTCCAATTTTTCCTAGTTTATATTCCGGAGAAAATGCTTTGAGTTCTACCAAATAATTTGTCTTGTCTATGCCTTCGATTACATAGGTACCTTCCAAAAATACCTCGGGCAACGAAGAATCTGATTTTAAAAAAATATTTCCGCCAATAGCTAAATTATTCCACGAACTGTCTGTTACCTGGCCGTAATTCACATGTCTGTATTCAGCAAATATTCCTGTGCTCAGGTAACGGGAAAAAGCAGAACGGTAAATTGTATCTGCCGGTAATTGAACAGAAAACCTGTTTGTTATTTCTTCGGAATGCAATGAATCATACGTGATGGCGCCATGATAAAAGTTATAATAAAAAGAACTGTCAGGGCTCGGATCTTTATAAACAAAAGATTTTCTTTCAACACTAATCAAATGATGCAGTCGGATCGGCGGCTTTCGGCGAATGATGTTTCCGGAAGAATCTTCAATTGATTTTCCAAGATCATAGTATTGGCTTAGTAAAAATATTTTTTTTCTGACATTTTGCTCTGCATTTGAAATTCTATACGCAAGTCCTTTTATACCAAGATTTGTGACAACCGTATTATCAAACAATGAATCACTGGCAAGTCCGCCGTTAACGCCGTTTTTTATGGAATTCCAAATGGCATGCGCAAACAGATTGTATTTTTTATCCGGTGTTCTATACCAGGTGTAAATAGCAAAGCGGCTTCTGAATGTATTACTGTAATTCATAAAATCTTTAACACCTTGCCGGTCAAAATTAATTCCTGCATTCCAGTTTTTATTGATATTTTGAGAATGTACAACCGCTATTTGCTGCTCCTTGAAACCTCCATTGCTATAACGAAGTTCTGTAAAACGTTTATTGGTATTAAATGATTTAAGGCTGTCGGAAATCATCATCTGTAAATCATAACTTCGTATGGAAGTAAATGTGTACGTATTAAAATCAAATCGAAAAATTTGCGGATTGGAAGCGCTGCCGGGTGTTCCGAGAAAATTATTATGAAGATCTAATGCCGGGTGAACAGTATGTATGGATGAAATTGAAGTATCCAGATTATAACGATTTGTTTTTCCGTAGATAAAATCTTTTTCGTAAAAATATTTTATACTTGTCTTGTATTTTTTGATGTCGGATAGGCTATCAACAGGCAAAGCCAAACTCTTGAATGAATATAATAATAGAAAAAAAATGAAAACACTCCGATGCTTCAGCATATAGTTTTTTAAAACTGCCGTGAAGGTAATCAAATCATCATAATTTCTTAACCGGCGGCAGACTCATCAGGCATTACTATGGCTAAAATTATATAAAGTAATAATCCTGTGCCAAAAAGAAGTACACTTGCAAGAAAAATTACACGAATAACTGTTGGGTCAATATCAAAATAATCACCCAAACCGCTACAAACACCAAAAATCTTTTTTTCTTTTTTTACCAGTCTTTTTTTCATGGAATATAATTTAAAACTAAATTAACGTTTCATTTGCACTTTCCAAAATTACTATCTTCAGGCATTCTATGCAAACATTTATTCAGCAATTAGTTAATGAAGTTGTTAAAAATCATTCTGGGCAATTACAGAGCCTTTGTGTCGTTTTTCCGACTCGCCGTGCCGGATTATTTTTTCAAAAAGAACTTGCTAAAACACTGACTACTCCTGTTTGGTCCCCGGCCATTTTCTCTATTCAGGATTATTTGCTCAAACTTGCAGGAAATAATATTCCCGACGATTTAACTTTGTTATTTGAACTTTTTGAATCGTATAAAGAGTATTTCCCTGCTGAAGACTTTGCCCGATTTTATCCATGGGGTCAATTAATGCTTAAAGATTTCGACGATATCGATAAGTATATGATTAATGCTTCCATGGTTTTCGAAACAGTTACTGATTTGCAACAAATAGACCGCGATTTTCCATTGGATGAAGAAGATCTCGAAAGACTGCGTTTATTCTGGAAAAATTTTTTTGACAGAGATCCTTCTGTCCTGCAAGCTGAATTTATTAATACCTGGAAATATCTTGGAAAAGTATATTCATCTTTTCGTAAGAAACTCAATGCGAAAAATATCGCTTACGAGGGAATGGCTTATAGAAAATTAGCCGGTGAAATAGCCGTCCCCGGATTTAAGTTTCCTAATGATTTTACACATACAATCTTCGCAGGATTTTATGCACTTTCTCCATCTGAACAATTTATCTTTAAAACAATCATTGATTCGGGAAATGCCAGTTCTTACTGGGATGCCGATGTTTATTATGTAGATGATCATGCTCAGGAATCCGGGGAATTCTTCAGAAAAAATCCGCTGACACAAAATAAATTTTCATGGAAACAGGAACATTTTAAAAATATAAAAAAAGAAATTGAATTTGCCGGAGTGCCTTTGAATGTCGGACAAGCAAAATATGCCGGAAGTATTCTGGATTCATTAATGAAAAAGGATGATTTTGTCAGCGAAAAAACGGCTCTTGTTTTACCGGATGAGAAATTACTTTTTCCAGTGTTATATGCTCTTCCCGAAGGTCTGGCCCACGTTAATGTTACTATGGGTTATCCACTTAACCAAACTCCTTTATTTAATCTTTTTGAATTACTCATCATTCTCCAACGCAATTCCCGGATTAGCAGCAATGGTGAATTGTCTTTTTATTTTATTGATGTTATGAATATTTTAAATCATCCATACATCAGACTTTTAGATGATAGATATATAAGAAACTGGCTTGCTTCATTAGACGAAAATTTTATTCGTTTACCGATAAACAAAATTGTAACAGAAAAGGACAATTCATTTTTCAAAGTAATATTTATAAAATTAACATCGGTAACACAGGCTTTCAACTGGTATAAAAATATTCTTCGACTGATTCTGGAGGGAATGAAAGAAAAGGATTTCCGTTTTCACCGATTGGAATCAGAATTCGTTTATAATTTTTATACAAACCTAACAAGGCTCGAAGATTTATTGAGAGACAGTGAAATTATTACAGATTTAGAAACTTTCTGGAAAATTTTTCGCGAAATAATTTCTTCTGTTAAAATTCCATTTACAGGTGAACCTCTGAAAGGACTTCAGGTGATGGGATTTTTGGAAACACGTGTATTGGATTTCGAGAATGTAATTATTCTATCTGTCAATGAAGATGTTTTACCGGCTTCCGGAAATAATCCTTCTTTTATTCCCTTTAATATTCGAAAAGCCTTTGGCTTGCCTACCTATGAAGAGCAGCATGCTGTTTCCGCTTTTCATTTCTATCGCCTTTTGCAAAGAGCCAAAAATATTTTTCTTATTCATAACACTGAAACAAAATCTATTTCTACAGGAGAGCGCTCGCGTTTTTTGCTTCAATTGGAACTTGAATTAGAAAAACGTTATCCGGAAAGTATACATATCACTCATAAAGTAATCAGTACAAAAGCTAACAAGGATACAATTGAAGAAATAATAATAAATAAAAGTGCGGATGTACTTAAAGTGCTATCAAAGTTTATTACAGATGATAGTTCAATTTCAGTCTCTCCGTTAAGTGCTTCCGGTCTGATATCTTATATTGCTTGTCCACTGAGATTTTATTTCCAATACATTGCCGGCCTGAAGGAGCAGGAGGAGCCCGAAGAGAGTATGGAAGCTGCTACTTTCGGCAAAGTTTTGCATAAAGCAATGAACCATCTTTATACAAACATAAATGAACTCAACAATGAGACGATCAATCGGTTAAAATTAAAAATTGATGTAAATGTCGACCAAGCTATTCATGAAGAATTTACTAATATCAATCAGCTTGAGGGTAAAAATATTTTATTGAGAAATGTAATCAGGGAATTAGTTCGAAAAATTCTGGAATCTGAAAGATTGTATACGCCTTTCAGGATTCTTCAATTGGAGAAAGATGTGAGTACTTCATTTACATTAGGTAAAAATAAGTTTGTTAAATTAAAAGGTGTAATAGACAGGGTTGATGAAAAAGATGAAATAATCAGAATCATCGATTATAAATCGGGTAAGGTTATTAAGAAAATCCCCGAATCACTCAGCGATTATTTTACTGATCCTGTTTTTAAAGAACAATTTCAGGCAATGTATTATGGATACCTGACACGAAATAAAATGCCGGGAAGGAAAATTGTTTCCGGTTTATTAATTATGAAGGATTTGTCGGACGGGATATGGTTTCTAAATAATAAAGTACCATTTTCGGAAGAGCAATTTGCAGAATTTGAAATGCTTTTAAAAAATATGTTGTTGGAAATGTTCTCACCGGAGATACCGTTTATTCAAACAACCGATGAAGAGCGATGTAAATATTGTGCATATCAATCGTTATGCAATAGGAATTAATTAATGGTCGAAAAAAAACCCGGACTAGCCGGGTTTTTTAAAAAAATATTTTTAATCTATTCGATAATAACTTTTATCATTTGCTTTTCATTATCGTAAATCATCGAAGCAAAATAAATTCCGCGGGACAGTTCGCTTGCATTAATCTTTATCTGATTTTCTCCCGGTAAAGCACTTATAATTCGTTGCATTAAAATTCGTCCGGTAACATCGATAAGGCTAAGATTAATTTTTCTTCGTTTGTCAATAGTGAAAAGTACATTAAATTCTTCAGTAGCCGGATTTGGATAAAGTGAGAAAATAATATTGTCATTGTTTGAATTCAATGTTTCAATTCCTGTAGAAACTTCCATTGTAATATTGACAGGCAATGAAGTTGAAAAGCAATCAGCTCCATTAAAAACTTTTACAGTATATGTTCCGGCTGTAGAAACGGTTATCGATCGGCTGGTTTCGCCTGTAGACCACAAATATCCGTTACCTGATGATGCCGTTAAATTAACAGTTTGGCCGGGGGCAAGTATATCCGGACCGCTAAGAGATATTACAGGGACAGCAGGAGGTATGCAATTAACAGAGGTTATAGCCATTGGATTTGAACTTGCCGTACAACCATTACTGCCAGTTATTATTACGTAGTAGCTGCCCTGAGCATTAACAACAATCGGATTAGTAGTTTGATTGTTTGACCATAAATAAGAATTTGCCTGAGTAGAACTAAGTGAAACAGTTGGCTGAGACGATGAAAGTTCAGTAGAGCCATTTGGAGTAATTACAGGAGTTGCCGGCGCACTTTTAACAGTTATATTTTTATCAACCGATTGAGAAAAACAATTGGGTCCCGCATAGGTCCGAACATTATAAGTTCCTGCTGTAGAAACTGAAATTGATTGCGTTGTTTCTCCCGTTGACCAACGATATCCACTTGCTGTCGATGAAGTAAGTGTTACTTGTTTACCCTGACAAATACTTAAAGAACCGTTTGCTGTAATCGTCGGAACCGTTGGCGAAGAATTTGCATTTACATTAACTGTTGATGATGTCGCTGTACATGTACCGCTGCCAACTCTCACAGAATAATTTCCCGATGTTGTAACAGTGATTGTACGGTTCGTAGATCCGTTTGACCAGAGATAAGCAGTAGATTGGCTGGAAGTAAGTGCAACACTGCCTCCCGGACAAAAAGACGTTGAACCGCTAGCAGTTACTGTTGGAGTAACCGGTGATGCTGTCAACGTAACATTAACCGTAGTAGAAGTTGCACTGCAAGCGCCGCTGCCTGTAGTTACTTTATATGAACCCGGATTTGATACCGTAATTGATCTTGTAGTAGCACCATTGGACCATGAATAAGAACTCGCCTGACTCGATGTAATGGTTATGCTGCCACCGGTACAAAAAGAGATTGACCCGTTAGGAGTAGTTGTCGGAGTAACAGGAGGTGCAGTTGCATTTACATTTATAGTTGCAGAAGTTGCAGTACAACTACCGGTTCCAACAATCAAACTATAATTACCAGATGTATTAACAGTAATTGATCGTGTTGTTGCACCATTTGACCAAAGATAAGTGTCGGCAGAGCTTGAGGTAAGTGTTACACTGCTGCCCGGACAAAATGAAAGAGGACCTGATGCTGTTATTGTAGGAACGGTGCCTTCTGTTAAAAGTCTAACTGTTACAGGAACAGACGTTACATTAACACCGCTTGCATTAGTAACTCTGACTGTATATGTTCCCGGATCAGTTACATAAATAGATCGTGTTGTTAATCCACCCGGTGTCCAAAGGTATGCAGAACCTGTATTTGCAGTTAATGTAACATTTCCTCCTGAACAAAATGCAGTAGGACCATTGGCAGTAATCGTTGCAGTTGCCAAAAGTGTTTTTGGCATTTCATCATATTTAAACCAATGATAACCCTGAAGACTGATATTGTTCTTGAAGGATGCAGTTTCAGCCGCTAAATCCCTTGCATACGTTTGATAAGGTTTTGTTATTGGATGTGAATTCAACCAGGGACCCATGAAATCCGGTTCACCTGAGAAAAGCGGAATTACTTTTTTACCGGCACCAACACCGGCAATGTTTATTAATCTGTTTTTCGAATAAGAATAAACATCGCTATCGGTCGGACGATAAGCATGTAATAATATTCTGTCTGCTATGGAAGCAAGTTTTTGTATCTGTCCTTTGTTAGGCCAACCTAGATAAACTTCTGATATAAGACCAAGTGCAGCGCAAGCAGAATCAATTAGTTTAAATTGTTTCCAGGCAAATTTAAAGGCACCGGCAGTGTCACAAGAGTAACCATTGGGCGATAAAAATTTGCTGCAGTAGGAAGAACTAATACTCGAACTTACCCAAAATTCAAATTCAAGATTAATAACATCGAATTTTTCATTGCTGCTATTTCTGGATTTATTATAAGGTAAAATATTGTTTGTAAAAAATGAATAAACTTCAACGATAGCACCAAATTGTAATATTCCATATTGCGTGCGTCCACGGCTCATGAAAGATGCCAGTTGATTTTTTTCTGTTGTACTAGACCAGTTTATTGAACCAAGGTCATAAAAATTTATATAATTATAACCATTCCCCTGAGCATAAGTTAATATGGCATTTTCTTTTGTTGTATTTCCTAACCAGGTGCCAATTCCTGATAAATAAAAACCACGAATATTTTGTCCAACCGATGAAAGACTAACTAACATTAATAACAAAAAAAGAAATCCTTTGGTGTTTTTTTTAATCATTATTCTTAATTTTTTTTCAATAATTAATTCTATTCTATTTACTTCATAGGTTTCAAAATTGGTTGCAATAGATCATTAACAATTGCAGACAACCTTGCTTTATTTTAATAAATTCTGTTTTTTTACTAAGGCTAAATACCGGTTTCCGACGGTTTTGTGTAAAGCCCCTTTTTTCGTTTTGCGAATATAGTATTTAATGCATTTCTGAGAAAAAGTCGGTTGTAAACTTTTTAACATCAAATACTTACCAAAGCCTTATTTATAAAACTTTTGCAGGTAGATCGCCTTTAATGAATCGAAAACAAAGTTACTTGGTGTGAAACATGAAGATTCTTGCCGAAAAGCTGTTGATAAATTTATTTAAAAAAAAGGGAAAAAACCCGTATATGACGAAAAGCCCTGTTAATACAGAGCTTTTCATTTGAACAATTCCTTTCAATCCTGATTTTGCAAGTCGACCAAAATGGCAAATCAAATAATTAAAAGAGTATCTTTTATATTTTTAAATCACTTTCTTTTATAAACACACCAACGAAAACTCTGATGATAAGAACATTTCTTACCAATTAACCGAACCCTATTGGAATGCTAAAAACACATCAACTGCAATATCCCTGTTTAATTTTATTGACCGATTATAATTCTTTTTATCAAAATGATTTCTTCATTTTTGAGTGAAATGAAATAGACTCCATTTCCAAAATCAGAAGCGTTTATAGAAAAACTATTCGGGCCTTTTACGAGTTGGACTTTCTTATCAAAAACCCGACTCGATTTCATATCGAATATTGTCAGATCTGCCATAGATGTAATTCCAGATTCATATTCAATTTGTAATTTTTCAGATGCAGGATTTGGATAAATTTTCAAATCTGATTTTGAATTTCCTTCACCATTTGTAATTGGAGGTATTCCCGTTGAAACTCCTCCTGTGGTAAAATACCCTTTTGCCGAATAAAGTCCTGAAGTAAATCCACAACCGGTATGTACTTGCCATACATACGTAGTCGCAGGTTCTAATGCTGAAATTGTAGTCATGCATTGCCCGATGTTTGCCATTCTCACATAACTATAAATGTTAGTACCTGTATCGGGTTGATACCTCACAATAACACTATCGCCTGTTTGACCTTGATCCCAGACAATGATTCGGGAAATATCAGTTAGAGCCGTTGAGTTTAATCCTGTCGGTGTCGAAGGATCACATCCGCTTCCGCTGAAGTCTAGGTTCTGCGGATTGGAAATTGTGCTGCACCCATAATTATTTGTAACTCTTACTGAATAATTTCCTGTTGCAACCGAAATAAATGTTGGCGTTGTTGCACCGCTTATATTTGAACTATTAAGTTTCCATTGATAAGAAGTGATCGTTCCGCTTCCCGGACTTGCAGCAGCATCCAGTGGTATTCGTCCACTGGATAATGTGCCGGGATTTATATAGGCGGCTGGATAATTCATAACATTGACCTGAGTGATAGGCGTTGTACCTGTTATACTGTTTAAAGTAACTTCACATGAGAAATTTCCTGTTGTAGAAGTAGTAATTGATCGTGTAGTTGCGCCGTTTGTCCATAAATAGTTATCTGCTGAAGTTGCTGTCAGTGTGACGTTTCCTCCGGTGCAAAATGTTACGGGCCCTGATGCAGTAATATTCGGATTAAAAGATCCCGGAACAGGCTTAGGCATAAACTTCCAATCAAACCATTGGTATCCCAGTACATTGATATTTTGTTTCCATGCAGAATTATCATTATCAAAATCTGTTTTGTATTTTATATATGCCTCAAGTTGTGAATGCGAATCAAGCCAGGGTCCCATAAATGATGGTTCTGCAGAAAATATCGGAGCAACATCTACGACTTTATTGTTTGAGCCAAGATACTGAAGCCTGGTTTTACTGTAGCTAAACAAAGAAGATGTTCCAGTTCTGTATGCATGCAATAATAATCTGTCAACATTGTTTACTATTTGTGTCGCTTGACCCTGATTAAACCAGCCGAGATAAGTTTCTGAAATTACCTGCTGTACCGCGGCAAGAGAATCAATCAAATGCATTTCACGAATAAAAAATTTAAATCCTCCGCTCGTATCACAACTGCAATTTGCCTGTTGAAGATATTGTGTACAATAATATCCTCCGGGATTTACAGACGACGAAGTCCAGAATTCAAATTCTAAATTGAATACATTAAACTTTTCAAGATCATTTGATCGGTTACTGTTATACGGAGCAATTTTATTTATGAAACTCGAAGAGTTTTCTCCTATGGCTCCAACATATTGTATACCGAAGTTTTCCCTTGCCCGTTTTATGAAAACACTTAGCATGTTTGCAGTATTAGCATTATTCAAATCCAAATTGTGGAGATCGTATAATGCTAAATAATTAAATGAACTATCCTGTGCATAATGCAGGAGGCTATCTTCTTTGTTAATGTTTCCCAACACAGTACTGAAATGATCGATGTACATTCCTCTGAGTTCTGTAGGTTGTGCAAAAGCTGATTTGCTTAGCAGAATAATTAATAGTAAGTAAAGTTTTCTTTTCATCATGGTGTGATGCAATTAATTTACTTTTGCAAACTACACTCCATGAAAAGCTTTATAAGGCAGAAAAACCTTTATAAAACGTTTTGTAAGAATTTGGTTGTTTTTAATCAAACTTTCTAAAATATTTAATTGCCTGTTTTTTTACTACACTGCTTTTTCATTTAAATTCATATTTTTTTGATGACTATATGAATTTCAAGCAAAATCATTTTTGTAATTATTTTCTTTTTTTATCGTAGTCTTTAAGTTTTAACGACAGATTTATATAATTCTTAACAACCTATTGCTTTCCTTTGTTGGATAATCTTCGAATTATGGGAAAATTAGTTCTGGCAGTGCATGGGGGTGCAGGCACCATTTTGCCTTCATCAATGACTGATGAAAAGGAGAAAGCCTATAAATCAGCTTTAGAAGCTAGTCTTAGAGCTGGATATTCGCTTTTAAAGAAAGGATTTTCCTCTTTGGACGCAGTTCAGGCTGCTGTAATCATTCTTGAAGATTGCCCTCTTTTTAACGCCGGTAAAGGATCTGTTTTTACACACGACGGTACCCATGAAATGGATGCATCAATCATGGATGGACGAACACTGAAGGCCGGAGCCATTGCCGGTGTTCAAAATATCAAAAATCCTGTAGTGCTTGCCCGCTCTATTATGGATCATTCCGAATTTGTGTTTCTCTCCGGTAAAGGTGCCGAGGATTTTGCAGCCCTTATGAAAATTCCCACAGAGGAAGCCGATTATTTCTTTAATCAGTTTCGTTACGATCAATTAATGGATAGCCGAAATACCGGTTCTGTACAAATGGATCATAATGATAAAAAATTTGGTACAGTAGGAGCTGTAGCAATTGATTGCAACGGTAATTTGTCTGCGGCTACATCAACCGGGGGCATGACGAATAAAAGATACAATAGGATAGGAGATACTCCTGTAATTGGTTCCGGCACTTATGCCAATAATAAAACTTGTGCAATTTCCTGTACCGGTCATGGCGAATATTTTTTGAGAGCTGTTGTCGCCTACGATATCTCCTGTTTAATGGAATACAAAGGTCTTTCGTTGCAGGAAGCATGTGATCTGGTAGTACATAAAAAGTTATTGAATATTGGTGGAGAAGGAGGGTTGATTGCAATAGATTTACATGGGAATTGCTCTTTGCCTTTTAACTCGGAGGGCATGTATCGTGGATATAAATCTGATAACGAAGAAGTAGTGAAAATTTACAAATAACAATAGGTTTTATTTCATATGTTATTAACAATAAATGTTTTGTACAATTCAAAGCGTTAGTTATATTTGTAGATATATGTCGACAATTTGAAACGGTATATTTTATTATTCCCTTTTTTTATATTAATTTTCGCAGAGACTCCATCTCTTGCTTCTCATATTGTCGGTGGCGAGATGAATTATCGTTATCTGGGAAATAATAAATACCAAATAACTCTGACTGTTTACAGAGATTGTATTAATGGCCGCGCACCATTCGATGATCCGGCTTCTATAGGAGTTTTTGATGAAAGAGGTAATTTAATAAGTATTACACAAGCATACATTGATCATGAACAACAAGTTCCGAATGCAATCAATTCACCTTGTATTGATCCGCCTACGAATGTTTGTTATGAGCTTGCACAATATATTTTTGAAATTATAGCCCCTCCCGGATCCGGAGCATGTACAATTGCCTACCAGCGTTGTTGCAGGAATTATTCAATAATCAACATGGCAGATGTTCAGGGAACGGGAGCAACTTATACTGCTGTAATTACAGATCCGGCACTTGCGCCTATCAACAATAATCCGGTGTTTAATGCCTGGCCTCCAACATTTATTTGCAAGAATGCACCATTTACATTTGATCATTCTGCTACAGATCCTGATGGTGATTCACTCGTTTATGAGTTGAGCTATCCTTACTTAGGTGCAGATATTATTGATCCTCAGCCTAACCCTCCCGGTGCCCCACCTTATTCACCTATTGTTTTTCTACCACCTTATTCAATTACAAATCCTTTCGGCGGTACACCTCTTCGAATTGATCCTGGCACCGGAATTATGAAAGCCACGCCTTTTACTGAAGGACAATTTGTTTATGGTATAACTGTTAAAGAATATCGCAACAATGTTTACATAGGAGAAACCAGAAGAGATTTTCAAATCAACGTTGTTTCCTGCCCGGCTTTTACAGTAGCTTCAATTTTTTCTCCTACCATTGCCTGTGGCAGACTTGAAGCCAATTTTATAAATAATAGTTTTAATGCCTCCATTTATAAATGGGATTTTGGTGATACTGTAACTTATGGCGATACGTCTTCTGTAAAAAATCCTGTTTATTCTTATCCGGATACGGGTGATTATGTAGCGAAATTAATTGCCTATTCTCCATATAATCCACTGTGTAATGATACTGTCGAAGGAATCGTTCATGTTTATCCGCCCTTCAGTTCTAATTTTAATATATCAAACAGTCATTGTTCAAATGAGTTTTCATTTTACGATCGTTCATTTGGCGTAAATGGATTCGCTAATCACTGGTTTTGGAATTTTGGTGATAATTCTGTTTCTTATGCATCAAATCCTGTTCATGTTTTTAATAATCCGGGTGAATATACTGTAACACTTTCTGCCTCGGTCGATTCGGCATGTAATGATACTATAGTTAAAAAAGTTTTTGTTCTCCCTGTACCCGTGGCTGATTTTTCAATTTCATTGGATACCTGTGCGTTTACAATTGAAACAAAAAATAATTCTACTTACTCCGTAATCTATCAGTGGAATTTTGGTGATCAAAAGGTAGATTACTTTTTAGAAGGCAAGCATAAATATAATAATCCCGGTAATTATAATATTCAATTAGTTGTAGCTTCCGATTCATTTTGTGTCGACACATCCTTCACACAAATTTATATTCCTCCTTTGCCATTTGCAGATTTTTACAGCGACGCCCAATCGTGTGATTCAAATATTCATTTTTTTAATTTGTCAAACAATGCTAAACGTTATTTATGGGATTTCGGTGATGGTCAATCTTCTTTACTAGATGCTCCGGAACATCTCTATTCTTTATCGGGATATGTTCCTGTAAGTCTTACTGCGATTTCTTCCAGTAATTGCCCTGTAACTGTTAAAAAAGAAATTTATTTTTTAAGTAGAAAAAAGGCCGATTTTAGTTTCACTATAGATTCTTGCCAGGGTATCGTTAACTTTAAAAATGTAACAAATAATGGTTTAAATTATTTCTGGCAATTTGGCGATGGCAGCACGAGTACCGACAAAATCCCTTATCATAAATATAAAAGCGACGGGAATTATAATGTTCTGCTAACCGTTAATCACGAAACAATTTGCTCGGATTCAATTTTAAAAACTGTCAATTATGAAGCACCACTAGGTGAAAGAACCTATGTCCCTAATTCTTTTACTCCTAATGGCGACGGTTTAAATGATTTATTTAAGATAAGCGCTTTTCGTCCATGCGAAACGTATAAACTGACAATTTTTAATCGCTGGGGACAAAAAGTGTTTGAGAGTAACGATGTTGCCAATATCGGATGGGACGGAACTTTTAACGGTGATAAACTTGCTGAAGATATTTACGTTTATATTGTTGAAAGTGATAATTTTCGAAAACAAGGCATTATTTCTATTTACCGGTAATTTTGATTTTATTTTTTTTCCGTCGGACAAATACAATTTATTGTCATTAAATTATTTCTTTCTAAGAAAAGGTATATAAGAATGAAATTCAGGAATTATTTTAAAATAATACGTTCCGAAAAGATATACACCTATAATAATTATTGATCTGTATATTATATTTATGATTGCAGATTGTGTCATCGGAAGAATATAATTTAAAATCATTCCTCCAAGAATCAACAACAAGATTATAAACATTTTTTTATCGTAAGGCTGAAGTTTAAAGCCCTTGTAAATAATTAAATATCTTAAGAGCGAAAAAACAAAAACCGTTATTGCTGTTGCCAGCGCTGCACCTTCAATACCAAATCTTGGAATCAATAAAATGTTGAGACCAAAAGCCATTGCTGCGAGAAAAATTAAAAGATATCCTCCAAGTTTATAATAATCGGAGCTGAATATAATGGAAGTATTGGCTCCACCTGCCATATTGATTAAAGCTCCAATACTTATTATTAGAACTACATTAATCCCTTTGCCATAATCAGGTGGAAGAAATGAAAGTAAATCGGCGATATTTACATTAACCATCAAAAAAAGTGCTCCTCCTAAAAGAAACAAGTATCGCGACGACTTGAAATAAATTTCCTTGACTTCTGAATGATTGTTTTTCGATAATGCATTGGATAATTTAGTGTAAGCAATTTTGTCAAGTGATGTCAACGGTGCTTCAATTACCGTAGGAATAAAAGCGGCAATACTGTAAATGCCAACAAATCCAAGCGACATATAATTTCCAATCATAATAGAATCAAGATATTTTAGTCCTAATGATGCAATAGAAGCAAAGGATAACAGGAAGCCATACTTCAACATGGTAGCAACATTTTTTTCTTTTAAAAATATTCTGTCAACCTTTATTGTTGGCTTATCTATCAGAAACAAATAATATAACAGCAACCCCAATTGCATGGCATAAATAGCCACAAAAAGAGTTATGAAGACATCCAATGAAATTAACTTCAGGTAATAAGCTGATATAACAAGAATTGTAAACAACCTGTTAACGATGTCGTTCAATAAAGAAGGTACAGTTGTTTTAAATAAAGAAAAACAATACGTGTTTAATACAGAAATGAATCCTAAAATTACCGATAGGGGTAAAACAAAATTATAATATTCAGTAAATAACTTTGAGTTAACCTCATATTGGCCGATAATGGCATTTTTAAAAACGGCAAGCAGAATATAAATAAGAATTCCTCCGACAACCGGAAATAATAAAACAAAACCTAAAAAACCATAATGACCTTTTTCTTTATTTCTGAAAAGCGGGAAATACCGAATAGTTATATTGGTGATTCCCAGTGGAACCAATACTGCCACCAAAGAAGAAAATGAAAACAAAACCCTGATAAGGCCAACCTCTTCTTTAGTAAGCAGCAAAGGTTGTATAATGATTAGGTTAACAAACCCTATTACTATTCCTAAATAGGTAATAATAGTATTTTGAATACCTTGTTTTTGAATTATCCCCAATATGAAAAATATTTATACTTTTGACACGAACAAATGTTCGGGCAAATATAGTAGTATTCAGCCATTTAATTTTCCAAATGAAAGTTGTTATTTTATGTGGTGGTCTTGGTACCCGTTTGAAGGAAGAAACTGAGTTCAAACCCAAGCCAATGGTAGAAGTAGGAGGAAGACCCATCCTCTGGCACATTATGAAAACGTATAGCCATTACGGTTATAACCGTTTCGTACTTTGTTTAGGTTATAGAGGAGATGTAATTAAAAATTACTTCTATAACTATGAAATTCGTAACAGCGATTTTACTCTCAAACTTGGCTCTAATGAGATAAAAGTCCATAATAAGTTTAGTGAAACCGACTGGGAAATAACTTTTGCCGAAACCGGTGCTCTAAACATGACCGGATCCCGGGTTAAACAAATAGAAAAATATTGCGATGAGGATTTGTTTATGCTAACCTACGGCGATGGTGTTTGCAATATTAATATTGATGCACTCATTAAATTTCATAAATCGCATGGGAAAATAGGAACCGTTACCGGTGTTCTACCTCCATCCCGATTTGGTGAATTACTTACAGATGGGAATATGGTGAAATCATTTACTGAAAAACCTCAGGTTCATGATGGCGGATTAATCAATGGCGGGTATTTTGTTTTTAACAAAAAATTCTTCAGCTATTTAACCGATGAAAGCAATTGCATCCTTGAACGTGAAGCACTTGAAACTCTTGCTTTGGATAATCAACTTTGCGTTTTCGAGCATAGAAGGTTTTGGCAATGTATGGACACTTATCGCGATTTTGAATTTCTGAATCGCTTGTGGAGCGAAAATAAAGCTGAATGGAAGGTTTGGTAAGCTTTCAATTAATACCAAACTCTTCGAAAATTCAAATGATATTTAAATAAAATGTTTCCGGATTTTTCCGGAGATTCCGATGATAAATTTCTTTAAAACTTTTAAAAATAAAAAAGTATTCCTTACCGGTCATACGGGTTTTAAAGGATCCTGGCTAACTGTCTGGCTTCAAATGATGGGCGCACAAGTAAAAGGTTATGCCCTCAAGCCTGAAAAAGAATCTTTGTATTTTAAAATTAAATCCCGGCTCGACGTAAAATCGGTTTATGCAGATATTCTTGACAAAGAAAGACTGCAAAAAGAAATTCTTGAATTCCAACCCGATTTTATTTTTCATTTAGCCGCTCAGGCTTTAGTACTTGAATCATATAAGACTCCTGTTGAAACTTTTAATACTAATATTATTGGTACTGCTCATGTTTTAGATGCCCTTAGGTTTTTGAAAAAAAAATGTATTTGCGTTATTGTAACCACCGACAAAGTTTATCAAAACCAGGAAATAAATTATGCCTATATCGAAACTGATAAGTATGGTGGTTATGATCCTTACAGCGCCAGCAAAGCTGCTGCAGAAATTGTCACTGAATCTTTCCGCTTATCTTTTTTCAATCAAACCGATTATCTAAAACATAAGAAATCAGTTGCAAGCGCCCGCGCCGGTAATGTTATAGGTGGAGGAGATTTTGCTGATGATAGAATTGTTCCTGATATTTTCCGGGCTCTCTCTAAATCAAAAATTATTGATATAAGAAATCCTAATGCTGTCAGACCTTGGCAACATGTTTTAGAACCTCTGAGTGGTTATCTTACTCTTGCATCTGCAATGAATGCTGAACCCCAAAAATTCGCTTCCTCTTTTAACTTTGGACCCGCTTTAAATGATACCTGTACCGTGCAGGAATTAGTTAATTTTGCAATTAAAAGCTGGGGAAACGGTAAATATAAATCTGCACAAACAAAAAATAAACCTCATGAGGCCGGTTTGTTAATGTTGAATATAAATAAGGCCAAAAAAGAACTCGACTGGAATCCCAAATGGAATTGTCAGGAAGCTATTGATAAAACAATAGAATGGTATAAAAAAAGTCTGAATAAGAAATATAATATTCATGAACTTTGTGAGAATGACATTATTGATTATTTAAGAAAATAATTTTGATGGATCAAATTAAGTTGGATAAAACACGACCGGAATCAATTAAGTCCGAAATTTTTAAGTTAGTTGAAGAATACTACAATGAAGTATTCTCAAAAAAAGAATTTACTCCCGGCAAATCTCATGTACCTGTTAGTGGAAAAGTATTTAATCACGAAGAACTAAATTATATCGTTGAATCCGCACTGGATGGCTGGTTCACCACCGGTCGTTTCAATGACGCTTTTGAAAATCAACTGGCAAAATTCATAAATACAAAAAGAGTTATTACTGTTAATTCCGGATCATCGGCAAACCTTATTGCTCTGGCCGCATTGACTTCCTCAGAATTAGGTGATCGCCGTTTGAAAGCCGGTGATGAATTTATTACTGTAGCCGTTTCTTTTCCAACAACTATTAATCCTGCAGTACAATACGGACTTATACCTGTCTTTCTGGATGTTAATCCGGCAACATATAATATCGATATCTCCCGACTTGAAGAAGCTCTTTCGGATAAAACAAAAGCTATTATCATCGCTCATACGCTTGGAAATCCTTTCGATGTTGAAGCAGTTTCAGCTTTTGCGAAAAAACATAATCTCTGGCTGATAGAAGATTGCTGCGATGCACTGGGAGCAATTGTAAATGGAAAACATGTTGGAACTTTTGGTGACCTCGCTACGCTCAGCTTTTATCCGGCTCATCATATTACAATGGGCGAAGGCGGTGCTATATTTACCAAAAACAGTAAATTGGTTACTCTCATCGAATCTTTCCGTGACTGGGGCCGTGATTGCTGGTGTGCTCCGGGTTGTGAAAATACCTGCGGCAAAAGGTTCGATTGGGATCTTGGTGATTTGCCTCATGGCTACGATCATAAATATATTTACTCGCATTTCGGTTACAATTTAAAAATTACCGATATGCAGGCTGCTTTAGGCTTGGCTCAATTAAAAAAGCTTCCTGATTTTATTAATACCCGTAAAAAGAATTTCGAAAAATTAAAGATGGGATTATCTCATCTGCAAAATAAAATCATATTACCTGAGCCAACACCCGGAAGCAATCCATCCTGGTTTGGATTTCTAATTACACTTAAAGCCAATGCGGGAATTTCACGTAATGAAATTATTTCAAAACTAACGGATGTCAATATCGGTACACGATTGCTTTTTGCCGGAGATATCAGAAAGCAACCTTATTTTAAAAACGTAAATTACCGTTGTGTCGGCGACCTGCCTAATACCGAAAATATATTAAACAATACTTTCTGGATTGGCGTTACGCCCATGATCACTGACGAAATGTTAGATTATATTATCGGAACTTTAAATAAAATATTAAAATAGTTGAATGTTACAAAAAAAAATTCATCCCATTATTTTTGAAGATATTGATGAAATTACTTCATACAATCTTGATTGGGATAAATTTAAAAATAAAACTATTTTAATAAGTGGCATAAATGGCTTTCTAGCATCTTACCTGGCTTTTACTTTTTTACATCTAAATGAAAAATACAATTCGAATTGTACCATCATTGGTGTAGCCCGTAACCGCAATAAATTAGAAGCGAAATTCGGAGACTTATTAAACAGAAAAGATTTTAAATATATTGTTGCCGATGTTTGTGAGAAAATTAATATCGATCAAAAAATAGACTTCATCATTCATGCTGCAAGCCAATCGAGTCCTAAATATTATTCGATCGATCCTGTAGGAACATTAAATGCTAATGTTCTTGGGACAAATAATCTGCTTCTATTAGCCAAAGAAAATAATATCGATTCTTTTCTATATTTTAGTTCAGGCGAGGTTTATGGCGATGTCGACGATTCAATGGTTCCTACAAAAGAAGATCAATATGGCTATTTAAATCCATTGGATTACCGCTCTTGTTATGCAGAAAGTAAACGCCTTGCCGAAACTATGTGTATCAGCTGGCTCCATCAATTCAATATACCGGTTAAAATTGTCAGGCCATTTCATACCTACGGACCGGGAATCGACTTAAATGATGGAAGAGTTTATGCAGATTTTGTTTCTGATATATTGAATAACAGGGATATCATTTTAAAAAGTAAGGGAACTAAAAGACGAGCTTTTTGCTATATTAGTGATGCCACCAAAGGATTTTTATCGGTATTAATCAAAGGAATAAATGGTAAAGCTTACAATGTAGGAAATAGCAATGCAGAAGTAAGTATCTTTGATTTAGCTCAAAATCTTTGTACTCTTTTTCCGGAGAAAAAACTGAAGGTTGTAATTGCTGAAAATCTGAAAAATATAAATTATATTGAAAGTCCAATAAAAAGAAATTGTCCCGACACTTCATCCATAAATAATCTTGGATGGTTTGCAACAACAAGTATAAACGAAGGTTTTAAACGAACCGTCAAAAGTTTTTTATGAAATTAGCAGAAGTAAAATCAAAATTCGAAAAAGGAATTATCAATAAACATGATTTCATTGATGAAATGTATAAAAGTCATGCCCGGTTATTTGATTATGTAAACCTTTTAAAAGAAAGCGGAATATCGAAAATTGAAATTTCTAATCAGTCAATCGTCATGTCTATGAAACCTGTTTCAGGTGATGGCGAAATCAAATTAAATTGTATTACCAACGACAAGAGAACAACTGCTCTTGAAATTCTGAACTTCGGAACGTATGAACAGGATGATGCTCTCTTTTTATTCAATTTAACAGAAAGTAATTTTACCATATTTGATGTTGGCGCTAATATCGGCTGGTATTCTTTAAATTTTTCTAAGATTATTAAAGACGGTTCAATCTATTCTTTCGAACCCATACCCGTTACTCACGAAAATTTTCGCAAAAATTTATTGTTAAATAATGTTTCTAATGTTAAACCTTTCAATATTGCTTTATCCAATTCTGATGGTGAAATAGATTTTTATTATAATCCCGATGAATTGGGCGCTTCTTCAGCAAGAAATATTAAAGAGTTAGATCAAATTACAAAAGTAAAATGCCGGACACAAACGCTGGACTCATTTTGTATAGAAAATAAAATTACAAAGCTCGACTTAATTAAATGTGATGTAGAAGGAGGGGAGCTTTTCGTATTTGAAGGCGGATTTAACACTATCAAAAAATATCAACCCATTGTTTTTACTGAAATGTTAAGAAAATGGGCTGCCAAGTTTGAATATCATCCAAATAAAATTATAAAATATTTTTCAGATATCGATTATAAATGTTTCATCGTGAATAAAAATAAAATCAAGGAAATAAAAGAAGTCAATGATGATACAGTAGAAACCAATTTTATTTTCCTTCATCCTGAAAAACACGCTGAAAAAATTAAAAAATATTCATAAAGTATAATGTCTTCAAAATTAAGAACAGCCATACTTGGCACCGGAAATATTGGTACCGACTTGCTTGTAAAAGTTTGCCGGTCAGAATATTTAGAATGTGTTTTATTTGCCGGACGTAACCTCAATTCTCCGGGAATGATGAAGGCAAGTGCGATGAATATTCCGATATCAGCCAAAAGTATTGATGCAATCGTAGAACAAAAAGATAAAATTGATCTGGTTTTCGATGCGACATCTGCACAAGATCATGTTAAACATGCGAAAATATTTAAAGAACTCGGAATCATTGCCATCGATCTTACTCCTGCGCGCGTTGGAAAAATGTGTATTCCGGCCGTTAACATGAATGAATGCCTCGAAGAAGATAACCTAAACATGGTCACCTGCGGCGGACAGGCTTCAATTCCTCTCGCCTGGGCAATTGCAAGTGTAAATAAGGACATTGATTACATAGAAACTATTTCCAGCATTGCTTCACGCAGTGCCGGACCGGCTACCCGTATTAACCTGGACGAATACCTGATCACAACTGAATTTGGTATAAAAAGTTTTTCCAATAGTAAGCGTTCCAAAGCAATATTAAATTTAAATCCGGCTCAGCCTTGTGTCGATATGCAAACGACTGTGTTTGCAAAAATTGAAAATCCTGATCTTGCCAGAACAACTGTTGCTATTCATGAAATGGTTAAGAAATTGCAAACATATATTCCCGGCTATCAACTTATCGTTGAACCTATGATTGAAAACGAAAGGCTTGTCGTTATGGTCCGTGTTCGCGGACTCGGCGATTATTTACCTTCTTATGCAGGAAATCTCGATATAATAAATTGTGCTGCTGTAGCTACAGCCGAATCTTTTGCAAAAAAAAATAAACGCAAATAATTTTAATAAGATGTCAAAAAAAATAATAGTTACCGACCCCACTCTTCGCGACGGTTCTCATGCATGCTCTCATCAAATCAGCGAAGAACAGCTTTTGAAATATGCAAGTGCTGCCGATCAAACGGGTGTTGATTATATTGAAATCGGACATGGGAACGGACTGGGTGCATCCTCTTTACAATTAGGCGAAAATTTAATTGAAGAATCCCGAATGTTAAGTCTGGCACGTTCCGTAATTAAAAAATCTAAGATGAGCGTACATCTGATGCCGGGTTTCGCTACGATAGAACGTGAAATTAAACAAGCTATAGAAATTGGCGTTGATTTGTTTCGTGTCGGTTCACATTGCACGGAGGCCGACATTACCATGCGTCATATTGGTCATCTAAGAAATCATGGCAAAGAGGTATGGGGAATTTTAATGATGACCCACATGGCATCGAAAGAAATTTTACTTGAAGAAGCTCAAAAGATGCAATCGTATGGAGCGCAAGCTATCATCATTATGGATTCTGCCGGGGCTTTTTTGCCAAACGATGTTCAATCTAAGATTGGTCATCTTGTAACGAATCTACTTGTTCCTGTCGGATTTCATGCTCATAATAATTTAGGTTTAAGTGTTGCAAATTCCTTAACAGCAATAAATGTTGGAGCAACTATCGTTGATGCTACCGGTTGCGGATTTGGAGCGGGTGCCGGTAATACTCCAATAGAACTTCTTGCAGCTGCAATGCATCAATTAAAAATTGATTCCAATTTAAATTTATATAAAGTTTTGGACGCTGCCGATATCGCTAAAGAACTTTTTGCTAAAAATTTACCATTCAGTAATTCAGTCACAATTGTTAGCGGTCTCGCAGGCGTATTTTCCGGATTCGCAAAACCTGTACAGCGAATTGCCAATGAAATGAAACTCGATGCCCGCGATATTTTTTTCGAACTCGGGAAAAGAAAAGTCGTCGGCGGACAGGAAGACCTGATATTGGAAGTTGCCAACGATCTGGCAAAACTTGCTTAATTAATTGTAATAATTTTATCGATGACATCAACGGAAAAATTAACATCATATACAAAGAGTCAGGTAAAAGATATTACCGATTCAGGAAATCGTTTGCCTGAACCATTAAGAAATTCTCATATTTATATTACAGGCGGAACAGGATTCCTTGGCAGCTGGTTATTGGAATTTATTTCTGTATTAAATGATGAGCATAATTTTAATATTCGATTAAGTGTTGCTTGCAGGGCCTTGGAAAATTTTTCAAAAAACCGTTCACATCTTTTTTCCCGTAAAGATTTTCATTTTCATGAAACAGACGTTCGAAACCTTAGCGAATTACCAAAAAATGTAACACATATCATTCATGCTGCAGCATTTGCTAATAGAAATCAATTTGCTACCTATCCGACTCATGTTTTAGAAAATAATATAAACTCAACATTACGTATACTAAGGCTTTCACAACAGTCGGGTTCAATAGAAAATATTTTATTAATTTCTTCCGGACTTGTTTATGGCCGTCAGAATCCGGATGTTTCAGAAATAAAAGAAGATTCTTTTGGAGGTCTTCTTTCATCTTTCGATTCAAATTCGATTTATGCCGAATCCAAGCGAGCTTGCGAATCTATTGCAGCTGCTTTTTTAAGCGAATCAAAACTTCCGGTTTCAATAGCAAGACCGTTTGCTTTTGTAGGACCTTATCAGTCGCTCGAACTACCTTGGGCCGTTACAGATTTTATTCGTGATTCCTTTCGTGGTGGACCTATAAAAATAATGGGCGATGGCTCTACGGTCAGAAGCATTATGTATGCTTCCGACTTTGCGAATTGGATTTTACACATGACTGCATTCGCCCAACCCCGTTCGGTTTATAATGTTGGAAGTCCACATGCCGTTAATTTATTTTCTTTAGCTACATTAATAGCTTCTCACTTCAAACCTGAACCGCAAATTATCACATCTGCCGGAAATGCTCCGAATCATTCTGATAAACTAGTGCCGTCTATTTCAAAAGCTGAAACTGAACTTGGATTGAGAATGACTATAAATCTGGAAGATGCAATTGCAAAAAGTATTGAATGGCATCGCATGTTCAGGGCCTAATATTCTATTTAATTCCAAATTAATATTTAAAAAGTAAAACCGGATAACAATGAAGGTAAAAGTGAGCGATGTAATCGCGAAGTTTTTTGAGAAAAATGAAATGAAACACCTTTTTGGAATTATAGGTGCCGGCAATGCTCATATTTTTGATTCTATTTATCAAAATAAATCTATTGAAATGGTTTGTGTTCATCATGAACAGGCTGCTTGCATGGCTATGCAAACGTATTATCGGACTAGCGGAAAAGTTACCGCATCTGTATTGACTACAGGTGCCGGTTCGACCAATGGCGTAACCGGTGTAGTTAGTGCCTGGGCTGATTCTATTCCTTGTCTTGTAATTTCAGGAAATGAAAACTCTAAGTTTATTCATCCCGGTAATAAATTGAGAATGTATGGCGTCCAGGGGTATGACAGTTCTTTTATGGTTAGTAAAGTAACCAAATATGCATCACGAGTTATGGATGCGAAGATGATTTTATTTGAACTGGAAAAAGCATTGTACATAGCTACTCATCAACGGCCGGGCCCATGCTGGATTGACGTTCCGATGAATATTCAATCAACATTTATTGAAGAAGAAGAATTGATTCATTTCAATCCTATAAAAGATAAAATTGTTGAAGAGAAAATATTAAATGAAAAGGAACTGGAAAAAAGTATTTCAGATATCCTCACTGAACTATCTCAGGCAAAAAGGCCTGTCATATGGCTCGGACATGGAATTAAATTGGCCGGAGGAGAAAACCTGATAAAAATGCTGATGGAAAAAATGCCTGCCGCCTATCTCGTTTCATGGGCAAGTATCGATATGATTGATTCGGATCATCCTCTTTTATTCGGACGCGCCGGAGTTTACGGTCAGCGTTCGGCAAATTTTATTTTACAAAATTCAGATTACCTGTTGACCATCGGTACTCGTTTATCTATTTCACAAGTAGGCTATGACATAACTGAATTGGCACGTGAGGCAAAAATAACAGTGGTTGACATAGATCAAGCTGAATTGGATAAATATGCTGAAAGATATAACAGAGTTGTTTGTGCCGATGCTAAAGATTTCATTACACAATTATTAAAATCAATTAATGAATCAAAAAATCTTGAATTTAATTTTGTTAAGTGGATTCAACGTTGCAATCAATATAAAAAAGATTTTCCAATCGTAGGTACTGAACATGCTGATACGAATGGTTTCATGAATTCATATGCATTTATGAAACGACTGAATGAAAACTTCAAAGCAAATCAGGTTGTTGTAACCGACATGGGTACAGCATTACTTTCCGGTCATCAGGTTTTGCAAATGAAAACAGGCCAGCGATTGATGACTTCAACAGGTTTGGGTGAAATGGGTTATGGATTGCCCGCAGCCATGGGAGCGTCTTTTGCAATGAACAGGGGAGAGGTTCTTTGTTTAAATTGCGATGGTGGAATGATGATGAATCTGCAGGAATTACAAACTATCGTCCATCATAACTTACCGATTAAGATCATTATATTTAACAATGATGGTTACCTCATGATTAAACATACACAAAAATCAATTGCCTCAGGAAGATATGCGGGAGTAAATAAAAGATCCGGAGTCTCTTGTCCCGATTTCAGTAAAATTGCAACTGCTTTTAATATGCCGTCGTGGCAAGTAAAAACATGGAATGATTTCGATAAATATATTCCCGAATTTATGAATTATGAAGGAGCAGCAATTTGTGAAGTCGCAATGGATCCTGAACAATATTTTGTTCCTAAACTTTCTTTGTCAGTTCAAAAAGATGGAAGCCTTGTTTCGCCACCGCTGGAAGATTTGTTTCCATTTCTAGACAGGAAAATACTTGAAGAAAATATGTACAATGGACTTCATCCTAAATCGACGATGATTCAAAATGAGGAGAAGGAATAATTATCACTTATAATAATATGTTTATCAATGAATGATTTAATCCATGTAAATCCGTTCAATCTTTATCATCCGTGTTCTATTAATAGCTTGCAATAAATTAATGTGATGCCAAAAATTCTCACCCTTTCAATCCCAACATGGAACCGGGCATCACTTCTGAAAAATCTCCTTACGGAAATTTCACAAAAAATTACTGAATATAATCTTGATAGTGATATAGAATTGTTGGTTTCAAATAATAATTCAGAAGATTCTACGGATGAGATCATTCAATCATTAAAACAAAAATATAGTTTCATAACTTATAATCGAAATTCAACCAATATCGGAGGAAAATCGAATGTCCTTAAGTCGATGGAATTGGCTTCAACTCCTTATGTAATGTTTTTTGGCGATGATGATAATGTACATGTTGAAAACTTCCGGGCAGTAATTGAAATTCTGAAAAACAAAAGTGATATTGGCGTTTTACTGGACACAACTCTGTCTAAATTTCAGTATCCGGAAAAAATTAAAAAAATTCAGGCCGATGAATGTGTCGAAAAATTTTACTGGTTTATGGGTAATGCAAGTTGTTTTATTGTCAGAACAGAGTATCTAAAGAAAAATTTATCAAAATACGGGTATGATTTTTTCAATGAATGTTGGCCTCAGACTCAATTGATGCTTTTAGGACTTAATGAAAATTTAAATCAATTTGTTTATGCAGGTAATTTTTCACTTTCAAAAGAAAGTGCGCATACTGAAGTGATGGTATATTCTTCATTTTATTTATGGCGAACCGTTGTATATGATTTAAGAATCTCAATAGAGGCTATAAAACATTTGATTACAGATAAAGTTTATAAAAACGCTTTATCAAACATGAACAAAAGTGCAAAACAAAATTTTCTGAATCTACTACAATGTGGTGTTTTTATTGATGAAAAGGAATTGAAAAATAAAACTATTAGTCATATTTTGTTAAATAAAAAATTGTTTACAGGAAAAGAAAAATTTTTATATCTAATTGTCGCTTTTATTTTGTCTTTGCCGGGTTTTGTAAATAAACCATTTTCAGACTTATTTATATTTATATTAAAGGGTAAAAAGGGGATAACTAAAAAAAATAATTTTGTAAAAAACGAACTTTCTAAAAAAGTAAGAAATTCTGGTACAGGTTCAGTGAGGATGCTGGAATTTGAGAATCCTTAATTTTTATTTAGTCGGAAAAATTATTAATAAAATTTACTTTTTCCCTGCTTGCTTTTTAGCATTTTCAATACTTGCATTTAATTCAAAGCCGAGAATAAGTATTAATGAATTGAAATAAATCCATAGCATGATTACTATCAATGTTCCAATCGAGCCGTAAATTTTATTGTAACGACCGAAATGGTTTACGAAATAGGCGAAACCAACTGACATAAGAATAGCAAAAAGTGTTGCTAATGTGGATCCGGCAGAAATAAAGCGCCAGCGTTTTTTTTGTGATGGTGCATAATAATACAAAAAGGAAATTCCGGTAAAAAACAAAGCTAGAACAACAGTCCATTTGCCCAGGAAAAGAAGAGCAATTTGTGTTTTTGTTTTGAGAATGCTGTGAGCTACCAGATATCTTGTTGCAGATTCGCTGAATATTATAATAATTGTTGAAACTAAGACCAATGTAGAAAGTATCAATGTTAATATAATAGCAACCATCCTTTGTTTATAGGGTGATCGGGTTTCGGCGACGTGATAAGAGCTGTTAAAGCCTCTCATCATCGACATAAAGGCATTCGTTGTAAAGTATAGTGCAGCTAAAAAACCAATAGAAAGCAAACCACTTCGAGGTATCTTTATGATATCTTCCAATGTATTTCGTGCACTATTGAATGCACTGGACGGAAGTATACCTTGTATCATATCAAGTAATTGTTCCTGGAAATTATGAATTGGAATATAAGGTATAAGCGAAAAAAGAAATATTGTTGCCGGAAAAATGGCTAGGAAAAAACTAAAGGCAAGAGCCTGCGCTCGAGCTACAATTCCACCTCTTTGAATTCCTGTGAAAAAAAAATCAGCTACATTGAAAATCGGCATATTGTCAAAACCGGGTAGCGCAATCTTCTTTGTATAAGCAATAAATGATTGTACAGGAGGCGATGTTACAAGATGCCTTGCAACTTTTACGGAAGCATTTTTTATTTTCTTCTTAGTCAATGTTTCTTCCCAATTGCCTGTTAAACGATTGTTTTTTTTAATAATTTTTTTTGAAATACTTTCTTTTTGCACTTTACTTAATAGTTAAACAATTTTATTTTTTACAGCGATAGAATTTTTTATTTATCGTTCATTAAGTAAAATTCTATTTGCTAATTTTCATACTTATGTCAAGGCTTTTATAAGAATGTGTTAATGCACCAACTGAAATATAGTCAACACCCGTTGCTGCGTACGAATAAGCATTAGATAGAGTTATACCTCCTGAAGCTTCTGTTTCAAACTTTTTATTAATGATTTTAACTGCTTTTGTGAGATCTTCGGTTTCAAAATTATCAAGCATAATACGTTTTGCAATGTTTGATTTCATAACTTCTTCAACTTCGGCGATATTTCTGGTTTCGATTTCTATAGAAAGTTTTTTCCCGGTTTTTAAAAGATATTCTTGTGCTTTTAATAATGCATTGTTAATACCGCCTGATGCATCCACATGGTTGTCTTTGATAAGTATCATGTCATATAAGCCAAAACGATGATTTATTCCTCCTCCGGCTCTAACTGCTAATTTTTCAAAATGTCTGAAATTAGGTGTTGTCTTTCTGGTATCGAGGATTTCGGCGCTTGTGCCTTTGATAGCATCAACGAATTTCCTGGTAAGAGTTGCAATTCCGCTCATTCTCTGCATGCAATTAAGAAGAAGCCTCTCAGCCTGAAGCAAACTCCTAACATTACCTTCAATTTCCATCACTATATTTCCATTAAACACTGTAGCTCCATCATTAGTATAGATTTTAACTTTTAAAGCTTTATCCACGCACTGAAGAATTTGAACAGCCACAGGTATACCGGCAATGATTCCATCTTCTTTTACTTTTACTTTAGCTATAGCTTTTTTTCCTTCATCGATGGTTGAAAGTGAGGTTTGATCTCCATCACCTAAATCTTCAGCCAAAGCCATTTTAATAAATTCATCAGGGGACAAACCGTATTGAATTAAATCGAACATATTTTACGGTATACGGTTAAGATTTTAAAAAAGTTGAATTGCTATTTATTTTAGTAATAAAATTTATTCCAATCAACAATTAAAATAGTAAGTTTTATTCTTATTTATTTTCAATCCTTAATTCTTGCAGTACAGATCTGCCATTAATAGTCTTTAAATGAAAGGACGTACGAAATGATTTTCCTTTAGTCGTTGTCAGATTGCCGATAACATATTGTGTACCTTCTGGCGAAGATCCTTTGTGAAGAATTGTAAATGACTTAGGTTGGTTTTTAATGAAAAAATCTTTTAGAATAAGCTCGGCTTGTGCTTTACTGTACACATTTTCCTGATCGATTATTTGAAGATCAATGGTATTTCCAAAAAAAACGGCAAGCTGCCGAGCATCACCGCTACGTATGGAATTGGCAATATCATCATAGATATCTAATGCAAATAATTGGGTGCTCAAAAAGAGCAGGAAAAGTATTTTTTTTAATTTATTCATTTTGTGTAAAACTAACTCTTAATCGTCAATTACCCTGCCACCTGCGAAGGTAAGGGAATTAATCGGATAGGCTTATATATACTTTGTACTTTATCAACTTAATCTTGTCAATTTTCTCTTTGCCTTTCCTCAATTCATTAGTTCAAAAGTATTATTATTGATATTGAAAATAATACATTCAGCAGTAAGTAATAAACATGAAAATACTATTATTATTAGTTGGTAAAACCTCAGAAGTATATTTGAAAGAAGGAATAGATGTTTATTTGAAGCGGCTGACTAACTATATTTCGCTTTCACAAGGTGTTCTTGCTTTGTCCTCAGCCAATGATAAAAGAATTGCCAT
Organism: Bacteroidota bacterium; assembly: GCA_031417555.1. Taxonomy (GTDB): domain Bacteria; phylum Bacteroidota; class Bacteroidia; order AKYH767-A; family 2013-40CM-41-45; genus JADKIH01. The sequence goes on along the minus strand of JANOVV010000084.1, from coordinate 17,840 downwards.
TGAAGAGGAAAGCAAGGTTATTCAATCAAAATTACTTCCGGGTGATTTCATTGTTGTGCTCGATGAAAAAGGTTCTGAGGTTGGTTCACGTCAGTTAGCAGTTATGTTTCAAAAATGGATGGTACGGGGAATTGGCAGAGTTGTATTTATTATTGGCGGCCCTTTTGGAATTAGTACAGCCTTAAAACAAAAAGCGAATTTAATATTGTCTGTTTCTAAGTTTACATTTACGCATCAAATGGTCAGATTGATACTGGTAGAGCAAATATATCGGGCAATGACTATTATTAAGAATGAAAGCTACCATCATGATTGAAGGGAGGGACACGAAGCAAGAATCAAGAGTTAAGAATCTTATTTCTTAGGTATTGACTCTTGTTTCTTTTCCCAATTCCTTGGTTTAATGTATGAATACTTTGTTAAATTTGTAGAAAAATAGAGAGCATTCCTTATGGTAGAATATTTATCGATAGTAGATTTAATTGTTCCGCCTATTTTAATCATTATTATTTTCCTTGTTTCAAAAAGCAGGCAATTAAAGCGTATTGAAGCAAATCCCAGCTATAAATATTATTTATGGGGAATTTGGATGAAGGTAATAGGAGGAATTGCTGTTTGTTTGATTTACATTCTTTATTATGGCTTCGGGGATACGATGAATTATTATAACGATTGCGTTGTAATGGTAAATATGCTTTTCAAATCTCCTTCTTCATTATGGCAAATTCTGACAAGTTCAAATCCTGAAGTATGGTATGAATTTGATGATGCAACAGGGTACATGATTTATTTAGGGGATCATCATGCTATTGTTGTAGTAAAAATTTGTTGGATATTATGTCTTATTACATTTAAGAGTTTTATTGGAACGACGATTCTTCTGGCATGGATTTCCTATTCAGCCATTTGGCGACTATATCAGGTTTTTGCAAGAGAATTTCCAAAACTGACTAAAGAATTTGCTATCGCTTTACTCTTTATCCCTTCCGTTATTTTTTGGGGATCCGGTTTACTTAAAGATACAATTACATTTGCCTCCGTTTGCCTTTTTGCTTCTTCATTCAGTATTCTGATGACAAGGAGAGAAAATATTATTAAAAACATTTTCCTATTAATAATAAGTTCGCTTTTACTTATTTGGATTAAGCCTTATATCTTTTTTGCATTATTACCCGGTAGTATACTTTGGTATGGCGGTATTCAGGTTTTCCGGGTTAATAATCGTCTAGTAAAATCACTTACTACACCATTTTTAATAACAATTTCACTATTATCGGGATATTTAATGCTTAACCTGATGAGCGATTTTCTTGGGGAATATTCGCTTGAGAAAGTTCTAGATAAAGCTGTGTTAACTCAGAATGATTTAAAAAGTGATTATTACCAGGGTTCTTCTTTTGATATTGGAGGTTTTGATGCTACAGTAACGGGCATCCTTTCAAAAATGCCATCAGCCATCAATGCCGCTCTTTTCCGACCGTATATTTGGGAAACCTATAACCTAACAATGTTAATGTCAGGTATCGAAAATTTATTGTTACTGGTATTCACAGTCTATCTTACCATTAAACTTAGAGTCTACAATTTATTCAGATTAATGTTCAGGCATCGAATTTTATTTTTTACCGTTTATTTCAGCATATTTTTTGCATTTTCTGTTGGAGTAACAACTTCTAATTTCGGAAGTTTGGTCAGATATAAAATCCCCGCAATTCCTTTTTTCCTTATAAGCTTGATTATTATTTCCTCAACCTATAAAGATTTACAAGCAGAAGATAAAATTAAACTGACTAATAAAAGTTAATTACTATATATTTTTTTATAAATATCCTCTGCAATACTGAAGTTTCTATACTGCCTTGCCAAATTTTCAATTCTTGGTGATAGGGATGAAAACGGTTCTTCAAGAAGATTATTTATTTTTTCAAGAGCGATTTTAAAATTCTCCTCTGTGTATTTATTAATTACAGCTCCTGCATTGTTATTTACAATTATTTCTGAGTCATCTGAAATATCATTTGAAATTACTACCGGCAATCCAAGCGCCCAGTATTCGCCATCTTTTATTGGCGTACAATAACGTTTAGTAGGAATCGGCTTTACGGGTGTTATTCCAAAATCTCCAACACCTAAATAATCCGGTATTAATTCGTGGGATACAAAACGAATAACCATTTTGTCAGTATTGAAATTACTTTCATTTGCCCATTTAAACAGAGTTTCTTTATCATGCTGGGTTAATAACAATACTCGGAAGCGATCTCCCCAAAATTTTTCTGCGGCAGCGAAAAAATCAAAAACTTCTTTTGTTAAATATATTCCGCCGAATTTGCCTGCATAAACACATACTATTTTATTTTCTAGTTTAAGTTCTTTTAAAAGCGAGGGGTTTTTTCTTTTTAATACATTGAATTTAGAAAGATCAACACAAGCCGGTTTTACATAAAAATTGGAAATATTTAACTTGTATTTTTTTAAAGCATAATCATGCATTCCCTTTGTAGCGCTTATTAAAGTCTTCGCATGTCGTGTCAGTTTTTTTTCCAGAAAAAACAGTAGTTTAAATTTCAATCCGTTTGATGACCATGTATTATTTTCGACCATTGCTTCAGCATGTGGTTCATAACTGTCAATTATCAATGGCTTCCCGGACAATTTGCTTAAAACATAGCCAAGCGATCCGGCTGTTGTACACCAGGCATGGATAAATTTTATATTTTTTAAAAATATCAAAGTGAAAAGGTTGAGCAATACTCCAGACCATTTGATAATACTTACAATTCCAAAAGGTGAATAGTTGTAATCAATTAAAAAAATTCCTTTTTCAGCCAGCATATTTTTAATTGCTGATTTTTCTGAAGATGATATTTTTAATTTTTCCTGCTCAAACGTAACAAGATAAATTTTACTGCCTAATGGTAATTGTTTTGCAATAATATATACATAGGGTAGGGTGTAAGCTTGTATCAACGGGTCTTTGAAGCTCCATTGAGTTAAAACAAGAATGTTTTTACTGGTATTCATTTTAACAAGATTACTGTTTTTTTTCCAATAATTGATTTGAAAAGAAGACTTAAATACTTTATTTTAATACCACCTAATTGAATTGCTTTTACACTATACTCAATACTTTCTTTTTTATTATTGTCGAGATAAGAATGTATTCCGCAAAAATAATTTACGTGAGCTTTCAGTTCCTTTATATCGGAATCTGTTAGATTAATTTTTTCCAGTATCCATTTTAAGGCATATTGAGTACGTTGAATGATATCTTTATTATTGGAACGCATCGAACGATCCGGGTGATCAAACATAGAAATAGTGATATTGTCTATTAAAAATAACTGATGTTTCTGAAGGTTTTGGAGCATAAATAACCAGTCTTCTTTTATGGCAAAACGCCTGTCTTCTTCAAAAAGAAAAAGATCCGGATTTGCTTTTTTAATGCAAATATTGCAGGCTAGGGGATTGCCATTCAGGAAAAGCTTGTAGTTATAATTACCTTGCTGTAAACGACAAATATCCGATGGAAAATGATTTCCAGTTTCATTAATAAAATCGAATTTTGTAGCGATAAAAAGAGGATAATTTTGTTCCTGAATGTTTTTTAATAGGATACTTAAATGATTTTCGTGCATTAAATCATCTGAATCAAAAAAAACAACATAAGTTCCATTCGATTTGGAAAATCCAAAATTTCTGGCTGCTCCTCGTTCTTTATTTAACTGTTTAAATAATTTGATACGCTTTTCTTTTTCTAAAATAGGTTGGATTACTTCTGTTGTATTATCGGTACTTCCATCATCAATTAAGACCATTTCAAAATCTTCAAAAGTTTGCTTTAAAATTGTTTGAAGAGTATTCAATAGTATAGCTGACCTATTGTAGGTTGGTACAACAATCGAAAAAAATGGTTGTTGGTTCATGGTTCTAATTCTGCTTTCAGCTCTTCATAAAGTTCCAAATGTTCATCAAATTTTTCAGAATATCGGAAATGTTTAATCGCATCCTCCTTTGCCTGTGCACCTATTTTTTTTCGTAATTCATCATCACGAATCAGTCTTTTCACGGCTTGATAAACTCCTTCTGTTGATTGGTAGGGAACGATTATGCAATTTACTCCATCTCTTGCAGTAAAAGAACTTATTCCTGATAATGTTAAAACCTGTGCGCAACCGGATATCATTCCTTCCATAATATTAATACCAAAAGTTTCGCTTTGAAGTGTAATAGGAATATGAAGATGAATATCGAAAATTTTATATAGAACGATATTGTCGCGAACAAATCCTTTGAAAATTACAAAATCCTCGAGATTATATTCTTTGATTTTGCTCATAGCAAGTTCGAAACTTTCTCCTTTACTTCCAAAAATATAGAGTCTGACGTTAGGGAATTCGGCAACTAATTTTTTCATTGCTTCGATAGCATACACATGACCTTTCCAGTATTCGAATCTTGCAACCATGCCGATTATAAAAATTCCCGGTGGTATTTTAAGTTCAGTCCTCATATTTTCAACACGTTCATCACTAATATCAAGATATTCGGATGATTTTAAGGAATGATGGATTATACAAAGTTTCTTAGGGGGGATATGGAAATGTTTATTTAGAAAATCATAAGAGTCTTGCGTAAGAGCTATAATTCTTTTCGAAAGGAAATAGGTGATACGGTCAATTAATTCTTGTTTTTTACTATCAAAATCAGAAAACCAGGTAGTGTTTTCACAAGTGGTTATCCGCATTTTGATTCTGCAAAAAAAAGCTGCAGCCAGTCCAAGCAAATTTCCATAAGGCAACTCAGTATGAACCACATCAATTTTCTGTTCTAAAAAAATTTTTATTATGCGAAAAAAGATAGTAATAAGAGAAAATTTATTGGTGTATTTAAGATAATATACTTTAACATGCCCTTCTCTCAAATCATCATAAAGCAAAGGTTTATAATCATTAATTATGATATGAATGTGTTGAATTCCTCTCTTCTGCATTTCATCGGAAAACCAAATCCATTGTGTGGAGCGGTTTATATGAGATGTTACAAAAGCGATTTTCATTTTTTAATTAATAACCTTTTGGTTGTTCTGGCAAATTTAATTAGAAAAGGAGGGAAGATTTGTGTCCTTCGAATTACTTTTTTAATTAACGGTTCGTATTTTAAATAATCACTAAATTCATTACTGACATAATTTCCGATCTTCCTCACGCGGCTAAAATTTTCAGAAACATAGTCATATCGTATTACGTTTACCAGAAAATAGAAAAGCATTTTATCGTAATCAATTTTTTTAATTGATTTCAGTTCACCAAAAAAAAGAAGAGTTGAGGCATCAGTTTTCGTTCGTAATTTATTTTTTTCTAAAACTTGAATTATTTTTTCTAGTTTTAATCCTTCACTTATACTGTTAAATATTATTATCCATTCTTCAATAAATTTTGCAATAGCAATAGTTGATTTACTTTCATCATGAAGACGATATCTGGAAAATTGATAATCGATATATTTAAAATCGCTTACCATTATTAATCTGCTGAACAAATCATAATCCATTCCAAAATGAAAGGAGGGATTTAGTATTCCTGATTTTTCTAATGCTGATTTTCGTATAAATGAAGATGGCTGTGGGAATGTCATACCTGCCAGTTGTCTGGCTATCGACCAAACTTCGTAACCTTTATCTAACCGGATTATTTCATCACTGTTAAATATTTCGGAATTACCATGTATAACTCCGACAGAAGCGGGAAGAGACGAAAACAATTCATTGATCTTAAAAAGCGTTCCAGGAGTATATAAATCGTCACTTCCAAGCCATGAAACAACTTCTCCCGTACACATTTTAAATCCTTTGTTTATTGCATCACTTTGTCCGGTATCTTTTTCACTAAGCCATCCTGTAATTTTATCTTCGTATTTTTTAATTATTGAAACAGAATTGTCTTTACTTCCTCCGTCAATTATAAAAAGTTCAAGCAAAGGATATGCTTGTCCTAGAACAGAAAGTATTGTTTCTTCCAAAAATTTTCCCTGATTATACGATGGAATTATGACAGAAATCTTTAGCACAGCTTCAATTGGTTTTCTTAAAAATCATATTTAAAAATTTCAATATCTTTTTTAAAAGCGTTATAAATTAAATCTTTTGTATGATTATTGTAATAATCTTTATAGTGACTGTGCTTACTGCTATTAGCTAAGGGCAAGGCTGTTGGACTAATTTGAATTTTAGAACATATCGTGTTAAAATCTTCCTGAAGGTTTTCGAACTTACCTATAAAATCAACAAGAATTTTCCCATTTGCATCATATAAAAAATCTTTTTGAAGCCCCATGTCGTGATTAATTCGCCACTCAATGTATTCATCAAAACTTTTCATTTTACTTATTATCGGATGTTGAGGATGTTCTTTGTATTGTAGCATATAGTGATAAAGCGAAACCTGCCAATCCCATGGGTTCCTGACGAAAGCAAATTTGAAATAAGTATTATAAATTTTTTCCGGTAAGATATCTTTTATTTTTTGTGCATTAATATGATCCATAGCCCATCTGGAAAGCATAGGTATTCTTTTCCCTAAATAAAATTTAATGTTTTCGATTAGAGGAAAATCTAAAAAATTATGATCATCATATTGTTGTAAAACGGTACGAATACTCGTGCCGGCAACTTTATAAACATGGATATAGATGAACTTTTTCGAATGTGAAAGTATCATTAAATATATTTTTAGAGATAATAGCTCTTTACACGTAAATCATAAGAGAACCTTGCAATATTGTTAAATGTTAATAGAGAAAAACAAGTCTGATAATAATTTTATCAGCGGTAATATTTAATAAGTTTTAGCTTATTTTTTTACTACCTGATGCTTGATAGATCTTAACTATTTGTTGTTTGGTATCTGAATATTTTTTTCTACTAAAGAGCAATTCAAGGGCATAGGCTTTATCATGCTTCCATAAAACATAGTTTTTAATTTTATTTTTTTCGAAAGAAAATAAATTTTTGATTCCTGTTTTACACATTCTCTTAATAGAAGCTAAGGTTTGATAGGCCCAGTTCGAATTTTTCAAAGATTGGCCATTGATAAAGCTGATATAAAGGGAAAGTACCACTGCTGCTTTTCCAAAACCTTCATATATTTTCATTAAATAAGGTACATTTAACCTAACGGCAGGTATGTAATGTTGAAGTTTTAGAGAATCTTCATACCACAATTTCCAACCACTTAAAATCAAAGCAAAACAAATTTCACTATCCTCACCGGCAGTAAGCGATTTGCCTGTTCTGCCTTTGAGAAGATTGTTAAACCCATTTTCGAACAAATAGTTCCATGCTTTTTTCTTTATTGTTAGTCCCGCACCCCATAAATACCCTTTTTGAAGACTAACATAACCGGATTCTTCCTGTTGTTTTCCAACGGCGTAATAGAATGAGAAATCTGTAAACCAGGCCGGCGGGTTTATTTCGAAGACGGCTTCGGATGATCCTCCGCACGCTGCCATCGATTGGTCGTTGTTCAAAAGGTCGTAAACCTTGTCAATCCATTGTGATTCAATCCAGTTATCGTCGTCAATAAAGCTTATTATGTCATAGGAAGCACTTTTCACACCGGTAATTCGGGCATTTATTAGTCCACGATTCTTCTCTGAAACAATTTTAAGTCTAGTTACTGGGTTGATATTCCATATTGATAGCGCTTTTTCAGTTGTATCATCTTCTGAATTATTGTCTACAAGAACTACCTCCCAGGGTATACCACTTGTTTTGATTTTTTGAAGATGTTCAAGGGTGGCAGGTATTCGCTTAGAGCTGTTGAAACAACAAATTACCACAGAGACGCCATCGTTCTCACTCATAGACACGAATTCTGATTACTCAGCAACATTACTGAGATATGTAACGTAAAGAACTGCAAAAATATAAATTGTCTAAGGAAGTGTAAGATTTATTTTTGAAAATCTTTAGTGTAAAAATAAAAATATACATTCAAAATACTGTCATGGAAAGTTGTATTTTCCCACATTAAAATTATACATGGAATACGAAATAAAGCCTCATAGAAAATTTGATTTTGGTCTGACCGAACTATGGAGTTATAAGGAACTGTTTTACTTCTTCGCTTGGAGAGATATTAAAGTTAAGTATAAACAAACAATTTTAGGATTTCTTTGGGCAATTCTTCAACCGTTTATAACCATGCTTGTCTTCACTTTTTTCTTTGGAAAAATGTTGCAGTCTCCTTCTTTAAACATGCCTTATCCGGTATTTGTATTGTCCGGTCTTTTAATGTGGAATATATTTTCATCGGGAGTTGTCAATGCTGGCAACAGTATGATCCATAACTCAAACATTATCAAGAAAATATATTTCCCTCGGCTAATTATCCCTTTATCAGCAGTTTTAGTCAGTGTTTTTGATTTTCTGATGGCTTTCGTGATTTTTTTAGTTGTAATGATTTACTACAATTTAAATTCGAATCTTGATATTCATTGGATCAGTTTTATATTATTTCTACCGGTTTGTATTATTATTTCCTGTATTGCTTCCTTCGGTGTAGGAACATTACTGGCCGCATTAAATATAAAATACCGTGACTTCCGGTATCTGATTCCTTTTATGATACAAACATTGCTTTTTGTAACTCCGGTTATTTATCCATTAAATATTGTAGAACCTGTTTACTTAAAACAAATTCTTGCAATAAATCCAATGTACGCTGCTATAGAAATTCTCAGAGGCAGTATGACAGGAATATTTCCTTACAATGAACTCATTCTAACAAGCATAATTTCGTCACTGGTTTTACTTTTTGTCGGAATATTCTTTTTCAGAAAAACCGAATATTATTTTGCTGATTTAATCTGATGAAGCCAATTCTTGAAATAAATAATATCGGAAAGAAATTCCGCATTCAGCATGAATTAAAACCCTATAAGAGCCTGCGTGACTCTATAACCGGAATATTTAAAATGTCCAAAACTTCGTATGAAGAATTTTATGCATTAAAGAATGTTTCATTTAATGTTAATGCCGGTGAAGCTATTGGTATCGTTGGTAAAAATGGTTCAGGAAAATCTACACTTCTCAAAATCTTATCTAAAATTACTCCTCCTTCAGAAGGTAAAATTATTTCCCGCGGCCGTATTGCAAGCCTTCTCGAAGTTGGAACCGGATTTCATTTCGAATTAACCGGAAGGGAAAATGTTTATCTCAACGGTTCTATTCTTGGGATGTCACGAACTGAAATTCGATCTAAGTTTGACGAAATTATTGATTTCAGCGGCACAGAGAAATTTCTTGATACTCCATTGAAACATTATAGCAGTGGTATGCAATTACGGCTGGCATTTGCTGTTGCTGCTTTCCTGGAACCGGAAATTATGATTATTGATGAAGTGCTGGCCGTTGGCGATGCAGAATTTCAGAAAAAATGCCTCGGAAAAATGGAAGATGCTTCTAAAAAGGAAGGCAAGACGATTCTTTTTGTAAGCCATGATTTAAATGCCATTACAAACCTAACACAAAAAGCTATTCTTTTAAAATCCGGTTCGGTTGACAGCTTTGATTCATCCATTAAAATTGTTGAAAAGTATCTTCAAAATGCATCTGCTGAAACAACATACAGAAAACAACTCAGAGATGAAATTCACTATCCTGTAATTTCATCTGTTAATATTAAAACTTCATTCCCGGATAATACACATGTTGCTGACGAACAACTTTCTCTCGAAATTGAAGTCCATGTCCCAAAAGAAATACCCAAATCAGTTACCTGGATGTCGGTACAGATTTCTGATTTCAGGGATAAAGGTTTCGTGCATGTAAGTACCAACAGCCGTGAAATAAAACTTTGTAAGGAAGCAGGAATTCAAAAGATAATATGTACGTTTCCTAAGTTAAAGTTATATATGGGACATTATCATGTTAATGTATATCTCGCCGGTCCTCCAGGGGAAAAAATTTATGATGTAGTTAAAAATGTTTGTCCGTTCGAAGTGATTATAATCGGAAAGGAATTCGATTGGAAATGGAAGCCGGAATTATGTGCATATTTTGAAGATGCAAACTGGAACATAAATTAAAAACCTCTTAAATGCTTTTATTTTATCCAATTAAAAGTATTTATCCACAAAGAAATTAATTGAAAATATATAAGCTTAGATAAACAATTTGTTGTTGAAACTCATTCTTTTTATCAGGTATTCTATCTTCAAATTCAATAAAATAATACGTAAACTTGCAACTTGTCAATTTTTATTTCCTAAACCGGAAATCAAACTTGATTTTGTTTAAATAAAAAAATACTGATGAGTGAAACAGTTGAACGGGTAGTGCCCGGAGAAAAATCATGGGAGGAATTCGGCCTCGAACATCAACAGCGATATGAGTTTTATAGCTCATTTTATTCCGGAAAAAAAGTTCTGGATTCCGCTTGCGGCAGTGGATACGGCAGTTTTCATATTTCAAATTCTGGTGCATCTTCCGTTCTTGGAATTGATATCTCCGGCGAGTCGGTTGAATTGGCAAAAGGAAAATATAAAAACCAAAACCTCGAGTTCAAGAAAACAGATTGTTCGGATCTTAGAATACTCAATGATAAATTCGATACTATCGTTAGTTTCGAAACGCTTGAACATTTAAACGATCCCCGATTGTTTATTAAATCAGCTTCCGAAATATTAAATTCCGGAGGATATTTCATTTGCAGTACCCCTAATAAAATGAGGCTCTCCGGAGCAGGTCATATTAATCAATTTCACGTGAATGAGCTGAATTACGATGATTTCTATAAAGCCATGTCGGATCATTTTGAAATTACAGCCTGCTATCATCAAACAGAAACTCTGCATTATCTGCGTTACATGGAATTGCAATATAAAATCGGTACAATGGAAAGCAGGTTGACATGGTATTTTTTCCAACGATTGGAAAATATGTTTCGAAAAATGATCGGACGGACTTTTCAAAAGGAACCTTTTATGAATCCTTATCTCGGTTATCAATATGATGGCGATATGGAAATAAAGAAACTTAACCGTAATGAGAATTGGCATAAAACATTTATTATAGTTGGAAGAAAAAAATCGATTTCGTGATCGTCGGCAAAGGAATGGTCGCCGGCGCCTTAAAAGATATTTCCGGATGGGATACCGATATTATTTTTTCTTCAGGTGTATCTAATTCAGGAGAAAAGAATGAAAAAAACTTTCAAAAAGAAGTTGATCTCGTAAAATCTAATCTTGCTAGATTAACCTCAAACGGTTCCTTCGTTTATTTTTCCACTACATCAATTTTCAATCCGTTTAAGAAAAGCAATCCTTATGTTTTGCATAAACTAAAGATTGAAAAACTTATAAAAGACAGTAATCTAAACTATTTAATAATCCGATTGCCTAATTTGGTCGGTACTAGTGCAAATCCCAATACTCTTACTAACTATTTTGCTGACAGCATTCGCCTGGGAAGGGCTATTAATCTAAATAAAAAAGCTTTTCGTCATTTAATAGATGCTTCCGATTTACCCGGAATTCTAAATGATATAAAAAATAATTTCGGAAAAAATAAGCACATCATTAATATAGAAACTGACAAACCTATATCTGCACAAAAAATTATTTTATGTATAGAAGATGCCATTCAGAAAAAAGCAATTATTAATCCATCTGCTGAAAGCGAGGATCTGGAAAAAATAGACTCTCATATTGGCGATACCTCAATAAATTATATTTGGAAAATAAGAGATGATTATCACAAAAGTCTATTGAAAAAATATTATTCTATTTGAAATAATCGTCTATGCGTATTTTATTCACAACAACAAATCTTGATCTTGGTGGAGCGCAGATGTTTATCATGCGACTCGCTGAAGAATTATATAACAATGGACATGAAGTTTATGTTTATAATCACCAGCCGGAATGGAGTAATAAAGAATTTCTTTCCTCTTTTTCGAAAAAAGTAAAAATAATAAGCTATACCGATAATAGCTTTCTTTTATCATTAACATGGAAATTAAATGGATTTCTAGGCCGGCTAAATAAAAACTATGCCTTTAGAAATTGGATCAGTGAACGGAAATTCAGAAAAACATTATTAAAGTACAATTTTGACATTATCAACAGCCAGATGTATACTGCTGACAGACTTAATGCAAAAATAGCGGCACCCTTAAAAGTGCCATTTGTAATTACAACCCACGGTGAATATGAACTTAATTTCAGTCATGGGAATTCTGATTTCGATAAAGAAGCTAAACATTGCATTGATTCAGCTTCCGCTGTGATTTATACAGCCGAGAAAAATATTGAAGCAATCCACGCATTAATAAATCCTGAAAAACCTTTACGAAAAATATTAGTCGGGTTTAATGGTGAAGGGATTAAAAAATACGATGTTAATCCTGCCGCCCTCGGAATAAAAAAAGAAGATTTTGTAATCGGAATGGTGGCAAGGGGTATTCCTGAAAAGGGCTGGAGTGAATTAATAGAAATGTTTTTAATAATCAAGAAAACATATACTAAAAGAAAAATTCATCTTATTTTAATCGGCAACGGAGAAGAGCTAAAGCAACTTTATCAAAATAAAAAAGTGGAGGATATGCATTTGTTGCAGTTTTCAAAAAATCCAATGGAATACTTTTCGTGGATTGGACATTTTGATATTGGCGTACTCATGAGTTATTTTAAAGGCGAAAGCGTTCCAAATGCAATCATCGAATATCTGTACCATGGCCTACCTGTACTTTCTACACCTATGGGTGATATTAATAAAATGATTTCTTCCCCCGGAGGAATGGCAGGGGAGTTAGTACCTTTAAAAGATGGCAAAGCTGATGTTTCAACTGCAATACAAATACTCGAAAAATGGCTCGATGATCCCGCTTATTTTAATAAACTAAAAGAAAATACCAAAGCTGCTTTTGAAAAATTTAAAATGGCAAATGTTGCCCGAGAATATCTTGAAGTTTATAAAGAAGCAATCGCAAACTTCAAAAAATCAACGAATCATTCCCTGTGATTGTTCTTAACTATCGAACGGCTGATTATCCTGTCTCTATAAGTAACTTTTACTGTATATAATCCATCAGGCAATTCGGATAAATCGACTTGTATTTCAAGATTGTTTTTATTTGACTTTCCTTCAAACAATTCTCTTGCAATTTTTCCCGAGACATCGACAAGGTCAATTTTCATATTTTCTTGTTGTGGCAATAAAAAGCCAATTGTTATTTGGCTGGTAAAGGGATTCGGATAAGGATTAATAGTAATTAAATCATTTGTTAGATTAAAACATCGCTCATTGTTATCAGGGAAATTATCCTGCATGCCATTTGGATAACTTGCCTTTATACAGTAGTATTTTAATTCGATACCCGGATTTATTAAAAACGAAGCATGAAACGGATATGTTTGATATCCCAGGGGCCCATTTAATATTGGCTCACTTAGTTCTTCGCGAATGGTATTTCCATTTTCTAATCTGGCTTCAATTTGAAGACTATTTACAATTCTTGTTCCTCTGTTTTCCAGCCTGCCTACAACATAAAAATAATTTCCATCAAAATAGGATGAATCACCTGTTACTGCAATATCAAGTATTGGGTTTATCACATAAATGGTTTTACTAAGCGTATCCTTACATCCAAACTGACTTGTTACATATTGTGTAATTGTAAAAAGTCCTGTGTCATTATAAACATGCAAAGGCTCACGAATGGTTTCAGCTAAACTTCCATCTCCAAAATTCCAAATATAATTAGCCCCGTTTACAGAATAATCCATTGTCTGAATTTCCAAAGGAGGATTACCGAATTGAGGATCAAAACTGAAACTTGCAATCGGTAAACTATTAACTTTAATTACTTTTGTAACACTTTTTGCACAGCCTATATCTGATGTTACAGTCAGCGTTACATTATAAGATCCAGTATCAGGAAAAATATATTGAGGTGATTGAATGGAATCAGGCTTAGGAAGATTTGCAATACTCCATTTCCATTTATTAATACTTCCTGAAGAAATTGTGCTGTTATTAATTAAGGTATAATCTGTATTTATGCAAGCAGGCGTGGAAATAAAATCAGCAACAGGAATCGGACTAACAGAAACCTGCTTACTGGCTATTGTAGTACATCCGGGTTTTGATGTTACTTGCAGCCTTACTGTATATGTTCCCGGGAATGCATAGTAATGTGCAGGCTCTCGTAATTGATTGGTTTGATTGTCGCCGAAATTCCAGAGATAAGAACTATCAAGCGGCGAACCCGGATTAAAAAATTCCATTAAGCTTCCCAAGCACGTTGGTGAATAGGTAAATTGGGCTGCAGGAGATTTGTTTACCATGAAACTTTGCAAAGTTGTATCCTTGCAACCAAAATTTGTGGTTGAAATAAGTGATACTATATAATTCTGTGAAATATTATATTTATGCTTGGGATTTAACAATGAAGAATAATCATTAATTCCACTCGAAAGATCTCCAAAGTTCCATTCATATTGTGAAATTGTACTCAGGCTATCACATTTGCTGGCATTTGTAAATTGTATTGAATCTCCGGTACATGCAATGGAATGACTAAAATCAGATATCGGCCGGGAATATATATGAACCGATAAACTGTCTGAACTTTTACATCCTTCCGGAGAAATTATGGTAAGTATTACCGGATAATCTCCAACAGAAGGGAAAGTAAAATCCGGATTATAAATTGAAGTCGAATCCGAATTATTAAAAATCCACTTCACCGAATCAATGGAACTTCCATTAGCTGGAATTGAATTATTAAAGAAGTGAGTATTGTTTCCTACACATGTCGTAGAATAACCGAAAGAAGCAACCGGACTTTCTTTAACATCGACAACTTGTTGAAAAGCCGTTCCGGGACATCTTGAAGGTGAATAAGCGATTAATGAAACGATATTAAGTCCGGGTACTGTGAATTGATGAATTGGATTTGCCGTCGTATCAAAAACATTATTTCCAAAATCCCAAAGCCAACTTGAAATTGTGTCATTATTTACTGTTGATAAATCCGTAAATGCTACATTATTATTCTGACATACTCCGGTAGGCAGAAATGAAAAATTAACAGTAGGTACATTGTTAATTTTAATTGATTTTACAGTGGTATCTGCACAACCATTTATAGCAGATACAATTAATTGAACCGGGTAAGTTGACACCACAGCCGGATATAAATGCGAAGGATTGGCTCCTGTATCTACATTAGCGTCTCCAAAATCCCATTCAAAACTGTTTGCTGATGAACTGTAAAATTCAGTCTTATCCGTGAAAATAACATTCTGACCAATGCAGGTATTATCAGCGATAAAGCCTGCATTGGGACGATCGTTTATTGTTAATAATGCAGAAGTACTATCGCTACACCCTAATGCAGTTGTTACACTTAAATTAACAGAATAATTTCCACCATTTGGATAAGAGTAGATTGGGTCTTGCGTGTTTGAAGTATCTCCACTACCAAAATTCCACGACCAGGCATTTATAATTCCTGTAGCAACGGTTGATTGATCGGTAAATTGTATTAAAGTTTTTGAACATGCAGTGAACGGTGAAGTAAATATTGCCTGTGGTTTAGGTGAAATATTTATTACACGTATTAATGTATCAAAACATCCAAATGAGGACGATGTAATTAATCTTACATTATAACTTCCTGTTGATTGATAGGTATGAGTTTCATTTTGGACAGTTGAAGAATCCCCATCATCAAAATTCCAATTCCAGGATGTTATCGTTCCATTGTTGAGTACAGACGAATCAATAAAAGAAGTAATATCTCCGAAACATTTATTTGAAACTATAAAATTTGTGTTAGGTGCCGGAGTTACAACTACTGAATCTGTAAATGAAGAAGTATTTCCGTTTTGATCAGTCACTGATAATGTTACGGAATACGTTCCAGCCTGGGTGAAAACTATGTTTGTTGGAATTGAATCTGTACTTATGGGTTGATTAACATTTACCGTATTTGTATAACCTAAGGTTTGTAAATTATGAGAAGAGTAAAGAGCGCAAAGTATGTTTCTATTGCCTTCGCGTTTAGAACAAATTCCTTTTGGAGTTGAACCGCTAAAATAATCTGAACCCAGATATAACGGTGATGTATTACCGAGATCACTTCCTAAATCATACTTTTTAATTACAAATGCATTAAAATCTGTGTAAACAAGTTTCCAGTGCGAACTGTCGTTTATTAAAGCTAAATCACTGGGAGTTCCTCCATTGGTGATTATTGTTGTGAAAGTTGGAGTATTTCCAAGTGAGTTTCCAAAATCGGCTCTTATAACTTTTGATGAACTATTACCGGCAATCAATACATACCAGTTTCCGCAGCTTTTAGCAATCACTACATCCTGAGCTATGGATGTTCCACTAACGGCAAAAGGGGAAGATACTGCCGGAATATTTCGAATTGAATTACCAAACGATAAAACAGAAATACTTCCTCCCGAATGGTTACCTACTACACCATAAATAGAACCTGTTGAGTCGACTGCTATTTTAATTGACCATGGATTTACAAATTGACTTGTTACATTCGTAAGAACGGTTGTAATGCTGTCTGGAGTATTTCTAAGACTATTGCCAAACCGAACTCTGTAAAGGTAGTTTGAACCAAAATCAGTTATCAAACCAAACCATGTCGAATCTTCTTTATATAATGCTATATCTGTTGGTTGATACAATACTCCGAAATTCCCGAGATCCTGAGATAGTGTTAATGGGTTTTCCAGCCCATTGCCATAAATAACACGATGCAGTTTTCCATCTCCGAAACCGGAAATAAAAATTATGTCTGTATCGTTTTCATTTGCTAATGTTATATCTCCGGGAAAAGAAAGATTTAATAAGGTATCTGTTAATTTGCTTGCAGGGGTGGAAAAAAAACCCGGCGTAAAATCCCAATTGTAGGAAGTTGCTCCTGAACTGTAATTGGAAAATATTAACGGACTGCCCGAACAAACAGGGGAGTTAACAGTGAAGTTACTAACGGGACATTGACTAAAATTTTCAGCACTGATAAGCTGAAAGCAAAGCACAATAATAATTTTTAAAGACTTTATATAATTCTTCATCGACAGATTTTAAACCTGTCCTGATACGAAAATTACATTTTGATTGTTTGTTATTCAGGTTGTTAGCAATTCGCGCCGATATTGCTGGTAAGTCTCTGTAATTCCGACTTTTAATTCGATTTTTGGCTTCCAGCCGATTTGTCTGATTTTAGACGAATCCATCAGTTTTCTTACAGTTCCATCCGGCTTTGAAATATCGAAAACTATACTGCCTTTAAAGCCGGTAATTTCTTTTACAAGGGAAGCTAAATCGGCAATGCTAATATCGTCGCCATAACCGATATTTAGAAAATCTTTTCCGTCATAAGTTTCCATCATCATTAAACAAGCTTCGGCAAGATCATCGACATGTAGAAATTCTCTTTTTGGATTACCACTTCCCCAAACCGTAACAGCGTTTTCGTTTCTCAATGTTGCTTCATGAAATTTTCTTATTAAAGCTGGAAGTACGTGAGAGTTTTCTAAATCATAGTTATCATTCGGACCATATAAATTTGTCGGCATAGCGGAAATGAAATTACAACCATATTGAAAACGGAATGCTTCACAAAGTTTAATACCGGCAATTTTAGCGATAGCATAAGGCTCATTCGTTTCTTCAAGATAACCCGATAAAATATATTCTTCTTTGATAGGCTGAGGAGCCATCTTAGGATAGATACACGAAGATCCAAGAAACAAAAGCTTTTTAACATTGCTTTTCCAGGCAGAATGTATAACGTTTAATTCAATGG
>JANOVV010000083.1:0-3848 GCA_031417555.1 Bacteroidota bacterium | reverse complement strand
AGAGAAGAAAACCAAAAAAATCATATCCGCGATTTTCTTCGTGATACCTTTTACAAAGACTCCAACGAAATAAATACCAAAGACAACAAAGACCTTGTCATCCATTTGGGCAAAACCAACAAGGACAAAGTTGGAGTTATCATTGAAGCCAAACGACCAGGCAACAAAAACGAAATGTTAACGGCCGACAAGCCAAATTCGAAAGCATTGCAAGAACTGGTGCTTTATTATTTGAGGGAACGAATTGAAGAAAACAACATTGACATAAAATATTGTGTTGCCACCAACATTTACGAGTGGTTCATCATTGACGCATCTTATTTTGAAAAACTTTTCTTTCGCAACAAAGCATTTGTAAAAGAATACGAGCAGTGGAGAGATAAAGAAAAAGTTACTTCCGACACCAAACTTTTTTACGACAGCATAGCAAAACCTTTTATTGACAAGCTCACGGAGGAAATTCCATGTATTTACTTTGACATCAGAGATTACGAAACTATTTTACGCAACAACAAAAAGGAAGACGACAGAGAATTAAGTGCATTACTCAAAATCCTTTCACCGCAACATCTTTTAAAAATTGTAACTCCCAACGACAGCAATTCGCTTGACGATAAGTTTTACAAAGAACTACTTCACATAATTGGTCTGGAAGAAGCAAAAGAAAACGGTAAAAATATTATCAGAAGAAAAAAGGAAAGCCGCAATTCGGCTTCTCTTATTGAACTGACAATCGATACAATACGTACCGAAGATCTTTTACATCGGCTACCCGACCAATCAATTTTCGGAGAAACAAAAGATGACAGAGTTTTTAATGTTTCTCTGGAGCTTTGCATTACCTGGATAAACAGAATTTTATTTCTCAAATTATTGGAAGGACAATTGGTAAATTACCATACAGAAAACAAAGAAAAATACCTGTTCTTTAACGCCAACATAATAAACGATTTCGATGAACTCTTCAAACTCTTTCATAAAGTTTTAGCGGTAACCCTGAAAGACAGAACGGATTCTATTAAAAACAAATTTAGTTTCGTTCCATATCTCAACAGCTCACTTTTTGAATATACCAATTTAGAGGAAGATGTCCTTAAAATAAACACTCTTGATAATGGCGGACAACTTGAATTAATCAACACCACCATTTTAAAAGATATTAAAAAGAAAGCTGACAAACTGCCGACACTTGAATATCTTTTTAAATTTCTCGATGCTTACGACTTTGCAAGCGAAGGGAAAGAAGATGTACAGGAAGATAACAAAACAATTATCAATGCCTCTGTTTTAGGCAAAGTGTTCGAAAAAATTAATGGATACAAAGACGGTTCTATTTTTACTCCCGGCTTCATAACCATGTACATGTGCCACCAATCGATTCGTTTGGCTGTAGTTCAAAAGTTCAAAGAAAAATATGGGTGGAACATCGAAACATTCGATGATTTAAAAAACTATTTAGCCGACCGCAAATCAACAAAAGACATTCTGGAATTTAATGTCCTCATCAATTCCCTTCGCCTTTGCGACCCTGCAGTAGGGAGTGGTCACTTTTTAGTTTCTTCATTGAACGAAATAATAGTTATCAAATTCGAACTTGGTTTGTTGGCAGATGCCACTGGCAATCGAATCAGAGAGTATGAAATTGAAATCATCAATGATGAGCTTATCATTACCGACTCAGGCAGCAATATATTTGAATACAAATTACGTAATGGTAAGCCCATAAGTAACGAAGTACAGCGTCTCCAAAAAACACTTTTTCACGAAAAGCAAACCATTATTGAAAACTGTTTGTTTGGCGTTGACATCAATCCAAACTCTGTAAAAATTTGCCGTTTGCGATTGTGGATTGAACTTTTGAAAAATGCTTATTACAAAGAGGACACAATCTTTTTAGAACTTGAAACACTTCCAAACATTGACATCAATATAAAATGTGGCAACAGTTTATTAAGCCGATTTGCATTAGATGCCGATTTGAGTAAAGCACTTAAAAGTATCAAGTATAATGTGGAAGCATACAGAGGTTTTGTGAACGATTACAAAAACGAAAAAAGCCGTGATGTAAAAAGAGGGTTGCAACTAATAATTGACAGCATCAAAGCCGATTTCAGAATTGAAATTTATAAGAACGACCCAAAATATAAAAAATTCCAAAAGCTAAATGAAGAATTATTTCTTCTGCTTACTCCTAATTTATTTAAAGGATTGTCAAAGGAAGATGAACCAAATTATGGAAATAGAAATCTAAAAAAGGATTTAAAAGAAAAGAAAGAAAAATTAGAAGTAGAAATAAACAAGTTGGCAAAAGAGATTGACGAAATAAAAACAAATGTACTTTACAAAAATGCTTTTGAGTGGCGGTTTGAATTTCCCGAAGTATTAAACAATGAAGGAGAGTTTGAGGGATTTGATTTAATCATTGCTAATCCACCTTATGTTTTTGCAAGAGAAAATTTCAACAGTTCAATGAAAAATTATTTTGCTGAAAAATTTAAAACATCTCAATATCAAGTAAACTTATACTTGCTCTTCATTGAAAGAGCAATTCCACTTTTGAAAGATAAAGGTGAATTCTCTATGATAATTCCGAACTCTTTATTGATGGTAAGTTCAGCACAAAACTTACGAAAGCATTTATTGCAGGAAACCTCTTTACATGAAATAGTAAATTTAACGGGGAATACCTTTGAAGGAATTAGTGTTGAACCAATTATTATTTCAGGTAAAAGAGAAAGTAAAGACCACAAGAATAAAATTGCTATTTATCTAAACGAAGGAACAGAGTTTATTCTTTCACACACGAAAGAACAAAATTTATTTATGCAGAATGAGGGTTCCGAATTAACTGTATTCTCTAATGCTAATAGTGATGAATTAACTGTAAAATTAAAAACAGATTCCGAAATTTTAGACAACTTGGTTAAAATTAAAGCAGGATTAAAAGCATACGAAACGGGAAAAGGCAATCCCAAGCAAACACCTGAAGATGTAAAAGCAAGACCTTACGATTACACTTATAAATTTGATAAGAATACGTATGAATATTTAGAAGGTAAAGATGTTTGTCGGTATCAATTAAAATGGTCAGGAACATATTTGAAGTATGGCGAACATTTAGCAGCCCCAAGAACATTTGATATTTTTAGTGGAAAGAAAATTATCATTCGTGAGATTACAGGAAAATATCCTCAATCAATTATTGCGACTTATTCAGAAAATATTTTTCTCTTCAATATGAGCAACATTGCAATAGTTGAAAAAGAAAATTCAACTGTTTCATTAAAATATATTCTTGCAATTTTAAATAGTCGGTTAATGTCTCACTACTTTGTAAATAATACTGCAAAATCAGTAAGACAACTATTTCCAAAATTGATTCTTGAAGACTTGCGAAAATTTCCAACCAAAGTAATACCCTCAACGAAACAAAAACCATTCATTGACTTAGTTGACAAAATAATTTCACAAAAGCAACAAGGCAAAGACAGCGGCGACAACGAAAAGAAAATTGACGACTTGGTTTATAAACTTTATAACTTAACTGAAGAAGAAATCGCCATTATTGAAAATAATAAATAGGCGATTCGTGAATGCCAATACAAAAATAAAAGAGGGAGTAAATAAAAATTATAGGGCGACAATAAAACTAAAAGTATTATAATCCATCTCAAAAATATTTTCGATGTTAAAAACTCACAAGTACCGCCAGCAGGCCGTTGACTTGTGTCATAGGTGGTTTGAGGAAGAAAATCACAAGAATCTTTATGAAATTATAGATAAATTAATTAGATTTATAAAAGTGATTTGATGAGAATGATAATTTGTGATCTTGTAGGTCAAAAGAA
>JANOVV010000082.1:0-15052 GCA_031417555.1 Bacteroidota bacterium | reverse complement strand
GTATCCGTCCGACCAAGTACATATTGCGTAAGTTTTTTTCATGAACGTATTTCGTAGCAAAAACAAAAGCTATGGAAACAGAAAACAATGTACAAAAAGGCTGGCGAACTCGCGAGCAAAAGGAAGAAATAATTTTACAGTGGCAGCAAAGCGGAAAAAGTCGGATGGAGTTCTGTAAGGAGTATGGAATTACTTATAATAGTTTAGTAGGCTGGTGTAAGCAATTTAAGGACAAGAAAGCTTCATCAGGATTTTCAGAGGTTAAAGTTAATACTGTTTCTAATCCCGGTTTATTTGCACAGGTGAATTTGCCTGGTGGAATCCGAATTGATTTTTTTCATTCACTACCCGTTGAGTATTTTCGATCGCTGATGAGCAAATGAATATTTTATTCTCCGATCGTTACCGGTATTTTATTTACCGGAGTGGTTGTGATATGCGCAAAGGCTACGATGGCTTGAGCGGACTTGTTCGCAATGAATGGAAGAAGGATCCACTTTCAGGCGATGTTTTTATTTTTCTCTCTAAGCAGCGCAACAAAATAAAATTGCTGCATTGGCAGAACGATGGTTTTGTTATTTACAGCAAGCGATTGGAGAAAGGGACCTTTGAATTGCCCAAGGATAATTCCATTGAAATTACCGCTCATCAATTGCAATTTATATTGGATGGAATATCTCTTTCATCGATTAAAAAAAGAATGCGATATGAGCATGCGAATGTTAGTAATTTCATAGGAGAATCAGGTGTTTCAGCGAATGTTTAATTTACATTTGTTTTGTGATTGAAACGCAAGACCTGCTTTTAGAAAACCAGAAACTCAGGGAAGAAAATCAGTTCCTTAAATTACAATTTCAGAAAGATAATTTACGAATACAGAAATTAGAACATCAATTAGAACAATTGCTTAGGACTGTTTACGGAAAAAAATCAGAACGATTTGCTCCAACCCTTCCCGGTCAGGGTTCTTTTGCTCTTGATATTCCGGCACTGGAAACACCGGAAGTAAAAACGGAAACGATTACTTATGAGCGAGAAAAACCTTCCGGTAAATCTAATCACAAAGGAAGACTTCCGCTGCCGGATCACCTGCAAAGAGTGGATGTGAACATCGAGCCTAAAGAAGATGTAACGGGTCTGGTAAAAATCGGCGAGGAAATTACCGAGCAATTAGAATGTGAACCCGGTAAATTATATGTAAAAAGATATCGTCGTGCTAAATATGCCAAGCCACAAGGGGAAGGCATAATCATCGGTGAACTTCCTTCATTTATTATTCCCAGAGGAATTGCCGGTGCCGGATTATTAGCATTAATTATTATTCAGAAATACGTAGATCATCTTCCTTTGTATCGTCAGATTGAGATGTTCAAACGGATGGGAATTGAAATTCCATCTTCTACCATGTCTGACTGGTTAGCGATGTGCATTAAGGAACTCGCACCACTTTATGAAGCTTTGAAAACAAAAATATTATCTGCAAGTTATTTAATGGCAGATGAAACGCCGATAAAAGTTTTAGACCGGGATAAAAAGGGAAATATAACATTAGGATATTATTGGGTCTATCGCGATCCACAATCAGGACTTGTTCTTTTTGATTACCGGCCCGGGCGAGGAGGAGATGGGCCGAGAGATATTTTGAAAAACTTTGAAGGATATTTGCAGGCTGATGGATATAATGTTTACGAAAGCTTTGACAATAAGAAAATCACTTTAATTCATTGCATGGCACATGCACGAAGAAAATTTGATGAAGCTTTAAAAGACGACCACCTCAGAGCTAATCATGTTTTGTCTGCAATGCAAAAATTGTATGCTGTAGAACGTACGTGTCGCGAAATGAAATATTCTTTTCAGCAGCGTTATGAATTGCGTCAGGAGAAATCAATTCCGGTATTAGAAGAATTGCATCAATGGTTGAAAGATAACATGACTGCCGGCAATCCAAAAAGTCCAATCAGAATAGCTATAAATTATTCCTTACAACGTTGGGATAAATTAATGCTCTATGCATCTGATGGAATGTTGGAGATCGACAACAACCTGGTTGAAAATTCTATTCGTCCGGTTGCTCTGGGTAAAAAGAATTATCTGTTTGCAGGATCCCATGCCTCCGCTCAGCGAGCTGCAATGATTTATTCTTTATTGGGCACTTGTAAATTAAAAGGAGTTGAACCTTTTCAATGGTTGAAAAATATTTTTGAAGTTTTACCGGATTGGAAGTTTAACCGACTGAAAGAACTGCTACCTCCAAATTAATCAACCGCGATTTATAAACTATTTTTTTCTAGCTTGCTATATGCTGTTGGTCGGACGGATACCCTGCTATGCCGGATTTGTTCATCAATATTAAATAAAAAAACGATTGCTTCAACGGATGTTAACCTGTCATCAGGAGTTATAGTCGTAATTGAAGTGCAAGACAACTTAAATAAAGGACGAAAACCAACCTAGAACGCGTGACTTCGTCCACGATGTGCCAGCTGTGACGGACTTGATAACCCAACATTGCTTTCCTACATATAACAAATATAACAAAACCAACGACGCTTCGACGGACATTTCCGCCAGCTGGCGGATTGTTTTGAGCAGTGTGATATTTATCCACTTTTCATGGCTCATCGTCTTTGAATAATTCCATAATCAGATACGGCGAATAGATATGCAACAGCTTTTTTCCTTCTGCATTCATTTTTATTAAATATAAGCAGGTTCATAGTAGCATGAAAACCGAAACCGTATGGAGATTAATATTCCTTCTTCCTATTTTAGCCCAAAATATTTACAACATGGGAAGTGGCTTTCATTACAACATATATAAAGATAAAACCTATTTCTTAACAATGACAATTGTCGATTGGATTGATCTGTTCACACGTGTAACTCAAAAACAACTAATCGTTGATTCGCTGAAATACTGTCAAGAAAATAAAGGTCTAAACATTTTCGGCTGGTGCCTGATGCCGAGTCACCTGCATTTGATTGCAAACACTAAAATACCGTTTGATCTCGATGATGTAGTTCGGGACTTCAAACGTCATACTTCCAAGCATGCCATACTACAAATTGAAAACGCACCGGAAAGTCGCAGAGAGTGGTTGCTTGACAAATTCGCTCATGCGGGTAAGACACATCCCAAAAATAAAAATCATAAAGTGTGGAGGGATAAAAAGCATGCAATTGAATTGTTCACAGAAAAAGTGACGTGCCTGCCTGCCGTTGCCCTTCGGCAGGCAGGGCAAAAACTGAAATATATACATCGCAATCCGGTTGTTGACAAAATTGTTTACCATGAACAGGAATATCTTTTTAGTTCTGCTCGGAATTATTACGGTTTACCAAATGTACTGGAGATTGATTGTTTAATTCCACCGGTTATTACTTCGTCGAGTAATAATTTCTTTAATCCTTGAGTGTCTTTTAACAAATATTATCGATTATTAAACTCGATGAGCATATTATGGTGGATGAATATCACACAACTCAAAACAATCCGCCAGCTGGCGGAAATGTCCGTCGAAGCAATCTTGAGTTTTATATTATTGGCGAAAAGTAAAGGTTAGTGTGAAGTCCGTTGCAGCAGGAACTTGTGAATTTGAAGAATCGAAAAAAAAACCTTCTGTGAACGCAATCTTTGAGTGTCGTCACTAAAATTAGCTTTTCCCATATTGAAAACATTTTCTTGAATAGCGATTGAGGTACTGTGTGCGCCGAAATCCCCCTTCACATATGGCCGGCGCTCAAAGATTTCGGCGAGCAAATATTTTTTCATCCAATTAAAAGAAAGTCGCGCTTAAGTATCGCCCAGCAAAGGGAAAATCCTAAAAATCCTTCCTTTCAAGGTCAAAAAAAAAGAGAGACTCTTCAGTCTCTCTTTCTAACATACTAACTATAATTTACTTCTTCTCTTCTTTTACTTCTTCAAAGTCAACATCGGTAACTTCGGCATCTGATTTTTGTTGACCGGCGTCACCTGACGGTTGTCCCTGTTGTCCATCAGGCGGCGTTGCATTCTGAGTTGCTTTATACATTTCTTCAGAAGCTGCCTGCCATGCTGTATTTAAGGCAGCCATCGATGTTTCAATAGAAGCTGCATTTTTTTCTTTATGTGCATCCTTCAATTCACTTAACGCTTTTTGTATCGCTTCTCTATTTCCGGCAGAAAGTTTATCTCCATAATCTTTCAATTGTTTTTCTGTCTGGAAAATAAGTGAATCCGCCTGATTAATTTTTTCAGCTTCTTCTTTCACCTTGCGATCCGCATCAGCATTCGCTTCTGCTTCAGCTTTCATCTTCTTGATTTCTTCATCGCTTAATCCTGATGATGCTTCAATTCGGATGTTTTGAGATTTGCCTGTGGCTTTATCTTTCGCTGTTACGTGAAGAATTCCATTGGCATCGATATCGAATGTTACTTCAATTTGTGGAATGCCGCGCGGTGACGGTGGAATACCATCAAGATGGAAACGACCAATCGTACGATTATCTTTTGCCATCGGACGTTCACCCTGAAGAATATGAATTTCTACAGAAGGCTGATTGTCGGACGCTGTCGAAAACACTTCACTCTTTTTTGTAGGTATCGTTGTATTTGATTCGATAAGTTTCGTTAAAACGCCGCCCATTGTTTCTATACCAAGTGAAAGTGGTGTAACATCTAAAAGAAGAACATCTTTTACTTCACCTGTAAGAACTGCTCCTTGTATGGCTGCTCCAATTGCAACTACTTCATCCGGATTCACTCCTTTGTGAGGGGTTTTTCCGAAGAACTTTTCTACGAGTTGCTGTATGGCAGGAATTCGTGTCGAACCTCCCACTAAAATAACTTCATCAATCTGTTCTGATTTTAGTCCTGAATCGGCTAGTGCTTTTTTACATGGACCCAGGGTACGTTGAATTAAATCATCACACAGTTGTTCAAACTTAGCGCGTGTCAATGTTTTTACTAAGTGTTTTGGAATTCCATCAACAGGCATTATGTATGGAAGATTTATTTCTGTCTGCGCTGAACTCGATAATTCAATTTTCGCTTTCTCAGCAGACTCTTTCAACCGTTGCAAAGCCATTGGATCACGACGAAGATCAATGCCTTCATCTTTTTTAAATTCATCCGCTAACCAGTCAATTATTTTCTGATCAAAATCATCACCGCCTAAGTGTGTATCACCGTTGGTTGATTTTACTTCGAATACACCATCACCCAATTCGAGAATAGAAATATCAAATGTTCCTCCTCCTAAATCAAATACGGCTATCTTCTCATCTTTTCCTTTTTTATCTAAACCGTAAGCAAGTGAAGCAGCTGTTGGCTCATTAATTATTCGCAGAACTTTTAATCCTGCAATTTCACCGGCCTCTTTCGTTGCCTGTCGCTGACTGTCGTTAAAATAAGCGGGTACTGTAATTACTGCTTCAGAAACTTCATAGCCAAGATAATCTTCGGCAGTTTTTTTCATCTTCTGTAAAACAAGTGCTGAAATCTCCTGAGGAGTATACAATCTGTCGCCAATTTTTACTCTTGGTGTATTGTTTTCACCTTTTACAACTTCGAATGGAAAGCGTTCTTTCTCTTTTAATATTTGATCAAAAGTTTCTCCCATGAAACGCTTAATAGAAGAAATGGTGTTTTTAGGATTTGTTATTGCCTGTCTTTTTGCAGGATCGCCTACTTTACGCTCTCCATTATCAAGGAAGGCTACAATGGAAGGTGTCGTACGACGGCCTTCACTATTTGGAATTACAACAGGCTCGTTGCCTTCCATTACTGAAACGCAGCTATTTGTCGTTCCAAGGTCAATTCCGATTACTTTTCTCATAATTATTTTTGTATTGGATTTTTAAATTAAATTTTTGTGGTCACTGGCGAAAGTCAATCATAATGCCATGCACTATTTATACGTAATAATGTCAGTTGATTGAAAAAGTCTCAAAATGAACCAAAAAATGATGCCAAAGAGGCATTTAGTGAAATTGAAAATTCTTATTCCTGGTTGAAACACTGGTATCAAAAGCGGCTTCTGTAATACTGTTTGGGTAATAAAAAAGCTTATGTACGTTACGGCTGGTAAAAATGCCAAGTCCATTTTCGACGGTTGTAAAGGTTGGAGGTTCCTGTACAATTCCTGTGGATGGTTGCTGCAATTGATAATAAGTCTGAAGATCTTCTGTTCCTTGTATCATAACAAATTCATACGGTCGTAAACCATTACTTAAAGAATCGATGCGTCGGGTATAACCCGGTTTATCGGGAATATTTGAACCGATGACAGAAAAC
Organism: Bacteroidota bacterium; assembly: GCA_031417555.1. Classification (GTDB taxonomy): domain Bacteria; phylum Bacteroidota; class Bacteroidia; order AKYH767-A; family 2013-40CM-41-45; genus JADKIH01. The sequence goes on along the minus strand of JANOVV010000082.1, from coordinate 8,775 downwards.
AAATCGTATTTATAAAATTTATAGCTGATTGAATTAGGTGGGATTGAACTGTTTTTATCTGCAAAATTCCAATTGATGGTATGTTCTGTAGAAACACCGGAAGGGTCTATTTCACGGTAATGAAAACGAATAATTAAATCATAGATTCTTGAATTCACTCCCGGTTCAAAATTTATAAAAGAAGGGGAATTGCCGGCAGTAGCTAAATCAATGCTATCGCGGGGTGGATTTGTCTGAAGTGGAGAAGTAACTCTTAAATCTTTTATTATTTTAGTTTGAGAAGTAACGGTAGTACCTGTTTGTCGGTTGGTCACTTTCAATTTGTATTCGCTGCCATCCTGAAGTATTACATGATTGGTGGTATATAATATATGAAAAGGTGAAGCGAATGTGCCCGAATCTTTGTCATACAATTCAGAACGGTTAAGATCGAATGTTTCTAAAACCTGTTTGTTAATGATTCTTTCCATTTTCACATCGAGCACGTCGGCAAAATTTATGGAATCTGATTGTTTGGCCATAACATAAGCATTGCCTTCACCTAAAAATGCTTTGCTGATTTTTACATATTGAACAGAATCGATGGCATTTAACAATCCATCAACGACAATTACTTCTTTATAAGGTGCAATAACATCAAAATCAGTTGAGCAGCCATTTATAAGAAGTAATAGAAAATATGCAGAAACGATCTTTTTCATTAGCGCAAATCTAATTTTTTTTAGCTTACAAAGAAGTAATTTGTAGTTTTGAAGGATCAATTTAACATTTATGTTAATCTTATAATAGAATAACATTGATGTATATCCTTCATTATATGCAATAAATCTTAAAATGAAATAATTTCGTGATTATTGTGCTCAGAAAATTAAGTAAACAATAACATTTAAAAAAAAATAAATATGTCTTTAGCAAACCGATCAGAAGATAGAAAAGTTACCACTCATACATTGCAGGAAATGAAAAAAAGGAGTGAGAAAATAAGCATGCTTACTGCTTATGATTTTTCGCTTGCGAGAATACTTGATGATGCTGGTATCGATGTTTTACTTGTGGGTGATTCGGCTTCCAATGTAATGGCCGGACATGATACCACATTGCCGATTACACTTGATCAGATGATTTACCATGCCAGCTCAGTAGTAAGAGCGGTTAAGAGAGCATTGGTAGTAGTTGATCTGCCTTTCGGATCTTATCAGGGTAATTCAAAAGAGGCTTTGAATTCTTCTATTCGTATAATGAAAGAATCGGGAGCACATGCAGTAAAAATGGAAGGTGGCCGTGAAGTAAAAGATTCTGTAGAAAGAATTTTATCGGCTGGTGTACCGGTTATGGGGCACTTAGGATTAACGCCACAATCCATATACAAATTCGGAACGTATGTTGTCCGGGCCAAAGACGATGTAGAAGCAAAACGTCTGATTGAAGATGCACATATATTGGCGGAGAGTGGTTGCTTTGCCATTGTTTTGGAAAAAATACCTGCTCATTTAGCGGAACAAGTAGCGAGTGAGATTAAAATACCCGTTATTGGAATTGGCGCAGGCGGCAAAGTCGATGGACAGGTGCTCGTCTTGCACGATATGTTGGGAATTACACATGAATTTAACCCTCGTTTTCTCCGTAGATATTTGAGTCTTTACGATGAAATTAAAAAAGCAACGGAAAATTATATTAAAGATGTCAAGAGCGAGGATTTCCCGAATATTAAGGAGCAGTATTAGGGGTTGTCGTTAATCGTTGTTCGTTAATCCTTGTTCGTTATTCGTAATTCGATATTCGTTAATCCTTGTTCGTTATTCGTAATTTGATATTCGCAATTCGTCAATCGTAATTCGTTAATCCTCGTTCGTTAATTGTTAATCGATATTCGTAATTCGTAATTCTTCAATCACAATTCGTTAATATATCTTGATAAATTTAAAATAGAACCTGCCATTGATTATTTCATTAAATATACTTAAGGAAAAATAAAACATGTGAAAACGGAGCAGAAAAAAGTAGCTTTAATAGTACATTCCTGTGATCGTTATAAATTTCTTTTTAAAGGGTTTGACTATTTTTTTTTGAAGCATTGGGATTTAAGTATTCCCTGCAATTATTATTTTGTTACTGAAGAAATTGATGCAAACATTCATGGTTTTAAAAATATAAAATCGGGTAAAGGGGAATGGTCTAACCGTCTTTTCAAAATTTTAAGCGATACTATAAAAGAGGAATATATTTTATATTTTCAGGAGGATATGTGGTTAACAAAAAATGTAAATGCCAAATTTTTTATTCAACTATTTCAACAGGCTATTGAAAATAATTGGAAGCAGGTGAAATTACATAGTTCTGAGGTATACAAAACAATAGCAACAAATATTTTCATTGAAGGATTTAATATTTCAGAAATCAATATTAAAGAATCAAATTTTTTAATGTCGCATCAGGTTACGCTGTGGAAGAAAGATTTTTTACTTGATCAATTATTCAAAAATGAAAATCCCTGGAGAAATGAAAAAAGAGGAAGTAAAAGATTAAAAAAGCTAAATCCAAAAATATTGCATGCGGATTATTTTTCAGAAAACGGGAAACCGGAAATAAATGAAAATATGGAAATGAATGGCAGAAGTGAATATCAGACTATTTCGGTAAACAGTATTTTGAATAAAAACATTCATTCATTTATAAAAGAATTGAAGATGGGAGATATTGAGCAAATTAATTATGCCGGCGAACTTCAATTACATTTTGATAATAATCTTACACATGATGGAAAAGCTAAACAAAGGAAAGAGGATGTTTATAAAAAACTAACAAAATGGCTTAGAAAAAAGAATAATTGACCATCATTATCTAAATTACAGAAATGAATCCCAAATCATTAAATAGTTTGTCAAAAATTTGAGAATTATAGAATAATAAGAATTTGAATTTATAAGTATTAAAATATATCTTTTTTATCATTTTTACGTATGAAGGTTTAATGGAAAATATTCTTTTTGAGGACAATCATCTTATTGCTCTGAATAAAATGACCGGCGAAATCGTGCAAGGGGATAAAACAGGGGATAAACCGATGAGTGAAGTCATTAAAGATTATTTGAAAGAAAAATTACAGAAACCGGGTTCAGCATTTATTGGTGTAGTTCACCGAATTGACAGGCCGGTGAGTGGTATTGTTATTTTTGCAAAGACAAGCAAAGCTTTGGTTAGAATGAATGAACTATTCAGGGAGAAGAAAATAAAAAAGACGTATTGGGCAGTAGTAAAAAACAAACCACCGGAAGAATCGGGAACTCTTATTCATTATCTTAAAAAAGATGAAGCGAAAAATAAAAGTAAAGCCTACGATCACGAAGTATCAGGTTCATTGCGTTCGTGGCTTGACTATAAAGTAATAGGACAATCTGATAATTTTTATCTGATTGAAGTTGCTCCCGAAACTGGAAGGCATCACCAGATAAGAGTACAGCTGGCAGCAATTGGTTGCCAGATCAAGGGAGATTTGAAATATGGTTTTCCAAGAAGCAATGCAGATGGCTCCATTCATCTCCATGCACGAAAAATAGAATTCATACATCCGGTAAGAAAAGAATCCATTAGTTTAATTGCTCCTGTTCCGGATGATGTTGTTTGGAAGTATTTTGAAGAGGCTCTTACCTTAAAATAAATTTATTTACTTTTTTCATTTACCAGCTTTCAATTTGAGTAGAATATTACTCACCGAAAAGCCTGATACTTTTATTTTCAAAAATTACCCCCTCCCCTTGCAGAAAAGTGATATCAACCATTGTCTTTGCTAATTTTTCGGAAGTAACGCCCATATCAGGAAAAATTTTAGAAAATATTTTATAAAGTATACGCATTAAACGATAAATAAAATTGGGTTCCTTTCGTGGAGTTACAGGATATATGTAACCGGGTCTGAAAATATATGTTTTTTTGAAATTAAGTTTTAATAATATATTTTCAGCGATGCCCTTATCTCGGGCAAACATAATCCTGCTTTTCTCCTTTGAATCAGCACCTTGTCCGCTGAGAAAACAAAATGTCGTTTCATTACTACATCTCCTTAATACTTCAGCAAAGCATTTAGTATAATCAACTGTAATTTTATAAAACTCATCTTTGGGAACTTTACCGGAATATACGCCCAGACAATAAAAACAAATTTGTTGATTTTTAAAGTATTCTTTAACGTTAGTGAAATCTAAAAAATTATCGTGTAAGACTTCGATGAGTTTTGCATGTACAATGCCGGTCTTTTTTCTTGTGATAGATGTAATTGTATTTACATCACTTCGATTTAAACAATAATTTAAAATAAGATTTCCAATCATTCCATTTGTTCCTGTAATAATAATATTTTTCATCCTAATAATTTTTTAAAATCAGATTATCGTTTTGGATAGTTTATCAAAAAGTAAAACTAATTAGCATCTCTTTGATTTTCCAAATTATCTATTAAGGTTAAAATCGAATCTAGATAAAGGTTATCACAGCCCTTTTAGTGAAGGTGTAATAATTTATTACAATAGTATCAAAAATTAAAAAATTAAATCAAATAATTTTAATAAAAACAAAGAATAATTGTATTAATAACAATACAAATTAATTTTCATAGGTAAAAAAATGAAATATAATTGTAATAATTCTTACTGAATTTGACTAATTGACTGAATTAAATACATCAAAATGTGATTAAAAGATCAAAATTAAAGATCTTTTTACTTTTTTCTGTGTAATAATAACCAGAAATAATTTAACAAATCCGACAAAAAACAAAAATAGAATTTGTAAACGATTATCTATTTCTCAACACTTCAAAACAATTCAAGTCATAAATTATATTTAAATGAAATTGAAAATAAATTGATTAAAAGTGATATTTAAAAAACAACTTCAGATAGAAACTCTATTCTATCTGAAAATAAATTTATAAAACTGATTTGAAATAAATTATAGTACAATCCTATTAAAAAATAATTTAATACGAATATCAACTTAACGGAAATGAATTTAAATACAACAACACCAATGAAACACATCTTAATTAAGACATTGAAAATATTTTTGTTTTTATTTATATTCATTAAAACAGAATCTGTTTTAGCAAATGTAACTATTACAAAAGCAACCGGAGGAACATCTATTTCGGCTGATAAAGCTGCTAATGCATTGGTACCGGCTTATACAACGGTCGGAAATATTAAATTGACGGAAGGGGTAATCACCGACTTCGCGGTTGGAACGAATGTTACAATTATTTTAACTGCACCGGCCAGCTTTACATTTAACACTGCTGCTGTAGTAACCGCAACTTATACAGCTGCAAGAGATATTACAGCCGCAACTGTTTTGTCAAAAACCACAACAGCAATAACAATACAAATTACAGTTGGTGGAAATACAAAATCAGATGTATTAACAATTGCCGGAGTACAGGTTCTGGCCAATGATGGAGCCAATGTTACCGGTGCTGGTAATATAACAAGAAGCGGAACAGCAGTAATTGCAGGTTGTGCAACAGGAGCAAATTTAGGAACTTTGTCTCAAAAAGCAGGTGTAGCAACTAAACTGGTAGTTTCATTGCCAGGCCAAACTTATACAGATGCAATAACTATGGCAGGAAGTGGAAATACTGGTACCATTACAAGCCAAATAGCAGGAACAAGTTTTGTGCTTTCAAAAATTACAGCTGTTGACCAATTTTTAAATGTTGCTACGACATATACCGGAATAAAAACAATAACATACAGTGGTCCATCCAATGGCTTGACTGCGCCAACGTATACAACTTCAGTTTCTTTCACTTCAGGTAAATCAACAACTGCACTTACTACGACATTAAAAAAAGCGGAGACAACAACCATAACTGTTACAGATGGAATAGTAACAGGAATTATAAGCTCAGGCTTACTAGTTAATCCGGGAGCAGTAAGTAAATTTACAGTTGGATCAGCTGCAGGCGGTAATATTGGTTCACAAATTGCCGGAACAACTTTTAATATAAAAGCTACTGCATTTGATGCTGAAAATAATATATGTAATGCAGGTCCGAATGTTTATACGGGTACGGTTACTTTAACATCATCAGGGATATTATCATCAGGTGGTGGAGTTACAAGTGCATTAGTTGCTGGTGTTTTAACTTCTCAAAGTGTTACCATTTCCAATACAGGAAATTTTACGATAACAGCCACACGTACAACCGGAGGCGCAGAGAATGGAATAAGCAATTCCTTTCAGGTAGATCCTGGTGTGGTCAATAATTTTCTAATTGAAGACGTTAGTGGTGGAAATATAGGAACACATATTGCCGGTCTTACTTTTAATATAAAAATAACTGCAAGAGATGCAAATAATAATACATGTAACAGTGGCGTAAATACTTTTACAGGAACCGTGAATGTTACTTCTACAGGAACATTAACAGCGGGAGGTGGAACAAGTGCGGCATTTACTGCAGGTGTATTATCGCCAAAAGCAATTACAATTTCAAATCTGGGAAACTTTACCATTACTGTAACAAAAACGAGCGGTTCTGAAACGGGAACAAGTAATTCATTTCAAGTTACAAACATTGCAATTTCTCCTGAATGTGTGTTAACAGGGGGATCTAATTTTACATTAACAGTCAATGGGTCAAACTTCAATAGCTCTTGCTTAGTTCGAATAAATGGTGTAAACAGAGCCACTACATTTATAAGTGCAACACAATTACAAGCAACAATTCTTGCTACTGATATTACCTCAACGGGAATTAAATTAATTGATGTTCAAAACCCTCTGCCTGGTGGTGGAACAACTTCGACAGCTGATTTAATAGTTAGCTTACCTCCCGTTATAAATACACAACCGTTAGCACAATCTATTTGTGATGGATTATCAGCTAGTATAAGTGTAAATGTAACTGGTTTTAATATGTCATATCAATGGATGAAAAATGGTGTAGCTATATTAGATGGAGGAGTTTATAGTGGAGCAACTACTACCACTCTTACAATAAATCCGGTAAGTATTGCTGATCCTTCATCCTCTTATAAACTTAAAATTACAACTTACTGTCATGCTATTGTTAATTCAAATACTGTTACACTAACAGTATTAGCTAAAACTTATAGCACAGCAAATATTTCAATTTGCAATGGCCAAAGTTATACTCCTCCCGGAGGAAGCCCACAAACTACAGCAGGAACATACGTAACACAGATTACAAATGCAGCAGGATGTGACAGTACAATTACTACAAACCTCACAATTCTTTCGAATACAACAAGTACAACAGATACTTCCATTTGTAACGGACAAAGTTATACGCCACCGGGAGGAACAGCACAAACAACTACCGGAACTTATATTACACATATTGCAAACGCTGATGGATGTGACAGTACTATTACTACCAATCTTACTGTAATTCCTAATACAACAAGTACTGCAAACGTTTCAATATGCAATGGACAAAGTTACACTCCCCCGGGAGGAACAGCGCAAACAACATCAGGAACTTATATTACTATTATTCCTAATGGCGCAGGATGCGATAGTACAATAACTACAAATCTTATTGTAAAACCTCATACTACTGCAACAGCAAATATTTCAATCTGTAATGGTTCCAGTTATACCCCACCGGGTGGAACAGCACAAACGACTACCGGAACTTATGTAACAGTAATTCCAAATGCAGCAGGATGTGACAGTACTATTACAACAAATCTAACGGTGATTCCTAATACTACTAGTACAGCAAATATTTCTATCTGTAACGGCTCAAGCTATACGCCTCCGGGAGGGACTGCACAAACAACGGCAGGAACATACATAACACACATTGCAAATGCGGCCGGTTGTGACAGTGCCATTACTACAAACCTTACGGTGATTCCTAATACATCGAGCACTGCAAACATTTCAATTTGCAATGGACAAAGTTATACCCCGCCGGGTGGAACAGCACAAACAACGACAGGAACATACATAACACACATTACAAATGCTGCAGGTTGTGACAGTGCCATTACTACAAACCTTACGGTGAAATTAAATACTTCAAGCACTGCAAACATTTCTATCTGTAATGGTTCAAGCTATACGCCGCCGGGTGGAACAGCGCAAACGACTGCTGGAACTTATGTTACAGTAATTCCAAATGCAGCAGGATGTGACAGTACTATTACAACAAATCTAACGGTGATTCCTAATACTACAAGTACAGCAAATATTTCTATATGTAATGGTTCTAGCTATACGCCGCCGGGCGGAACTGCACAAACTACATCTGGAACATACATTACACACATTACTAATGCTGCAGGTTGTGACAGTGCAATTACAACTAACCTAACGGTGAAATTAAATACTTCGAGCACGGCAAACATTTCTATCTGTAACGGTTCCAGTTATACTCCTCCGGGTGGAACGGCACAAACGACATCTGGAACATACATAACACATATTTCAAATGCGGCAGGATGTGATAGCGCCATTACTACAAACCTTACAGTGATTCCTAATACAACAAGTACAGCAAATATTTCAATTTGCAATGGATCAAGTTATACTCCGCCAGGTGGAACGGCACAAACAACTTCCGGAACATACATAACACACATTACAAATGCAGCCGGTTGTGACAGTGCCATTACTACAAACCTTACGGTGATTCCTAATACATCGAGTACTGCGAATATTTCAATTTGTAACGGATCAAGTTATACGCCTCCGGGTGGAACAGCGCAAACAACGGCAGGAACATACATTACTCTTATTGCAAATGCAGCC
>JANOVV010000081.1:0-16455 GCA_031417555.1 Bacteroidota bacterium | reverse complement strand
TAACCCCGGTGACTATACAGTTCTTGCAACAAATGCAGGAACCGGTTGCACCTCATCGATGAATAATTTTGTTACAGTTAATATTTTACCTAATCCTCTAATTTCTAATGTTACAGGAGGTGGAAGCTATTGTGCTGTACCCGGTGATGGTGTTCCGGTTGGATTGAGTAATTCAGAAAACGATATTGGATATCAACTTTATATTAACAACAGTACAGCAGTTGGAACAATTATATATGGAAACGGTTCTCCGCTTTCTTTTGGTAATCAAATAATTTCCGGAAACTATTCAGTTATAGCTACCAATAATTTAACAACATGCAGCGATACAATGAATGGAATTGCCGTTGTAATCCGTAATGAAGTTAGTAATTGGTATCATGATGGTGATGAAGATGGCTATGGAGATCCAACGGATATTTTATCCGAATGTTCTCAACCTGCAGGTTATATTTCAGATAACACGGATTGTAATGATCTAAATAATTCTATTAATCCGGGAGCAATAGAAATCTGTGGAAATAGTATTGATGACAATTGCAATAATCAAATTGATGAATTTTGCAATGGAGTCACTTTAAATCTTAAAGTAATAATCGAAGGTTTTTATCTTGGAAACGGTACAATGGCAGCTGTAGCTGATCCGACTAACTTTCCTAATCTTTGTGATACAATTACTGTAGAATTACACAATGAAATATCACCATATTCATTGATGCAAAGTGTAGTTAATACCATAGATATAAACGGCAACGGACAATTTCTTTTTCCGGGAGACGTGATTAATAATAGTTATTACATTGTAATCCGTCATCGACAGACTATTGAAACATGGAGTAAAAATCCTGTTCTTTTTAATTTACCTGTAATAAGTTTTGATTTCACTATTCCGGAGTAAGATTATTTTAATTTTAAATAGCAAACTTTTAATTTATTTTTAAAAATTTTGCATTAATAGCCACAACAATAGTACTTGCAGACATTAACACGGCCCCCGCAGCAGGACTTAATAAAATACCGTAGTTATACAAAACTCCGGCTGCTAAAGGAAGAGCAATAACATTATAGCCTGTTGCCCAAACAAGATTCTGAATCATTTTTTTATACGTCGCTTTGCCAAATAGAATAAGCTTAGCTATATCGTTTGGGTTACTGTTTATTAAAATTATTCCAGCCGTCTCTGCCGCAATATCGCTTCCACTTCCGACAGCTATGCCAACATCCGCTTGTGCTAAAGCAGGCGCATCATTTACACCATCACCGGTCATAGCTACAAATTCCCCCTTGTTTTGCAATTCTTTTATTTTCTCTAATTTCTGATGAGGTAATACTTCAGCATAAAAACTATCCATCTTCAATTCTTCACTTACACTCTTTGCAACTGATGAATTATCGCCGGTTAATAATATTGATTTTATTCCATTAGCGTGAAGTGTTTTAATTGCTTCAAAAGACTCCGGACGGATTTTATCTGATAGAGCCATGTATCCGGTTAATTTATTATTTACGAGCATAAATACAATGGTCTCTGCATTTGTGGTAGAATAATTTTCCGGCAAAGCGATGTTATTTTCTTTAAGATAACCCGGACTAACAACCTTTATATTTTTATCTTCCACAACCGCTTCCACTCCTTTTCCGGTGATTGCTTTGAAATTATTAATAGCCGGTATTGTGATGGTAAGTTCTTTTGCTTTTGAAATAATTCCGGTTGCAATTGGATGCTCAGAATTTTGTTCTAATGCAGCTGAAAACCTAATGATTTCATTTTCATCAAAAGAAGTATCTAAAGATTTTATCCTGGAAACTTCAAACTTTCCAAAAGTCAATGTACCGGTTTTATCAAAAATAATTGTTGTAATTTTTCTTGAATTCTCAAAAGCTGTCCTATTCTTAATAAGTAATCCATTTTTTGCTGAAAGAGAAGTTGATATTGCAACAACTAAAGGAACTGCAAGCCCCAAAGCATGCGGGCAACATATAACAATTACTGTTACCATTCTTTCTAAAGCAAACACTGCGGGTTCATTTGCAATCAGCCACCAGAAAAAGAAAGTTAAAAAGCCTGATACCAAAGCAACAATGGTAAGAATACGTGCTGCCTTGTCGGCAAGCAATTGAGTTTTAGATTTTGTCTTTTGTGCATCCTCTACCAGTTTAATTACTCGCGATAAATAAGAATCTTTTGCCGAGTGGCTAACTTTAACTTTCAAAGAACCATTTCCATTTATTGAACCAGATATAACTTTATCCTCCATTTGTCTTTTTACAGGAATAGACTCTCCAGTTAACATTGATTCGTTCAAATAACTTTCTCCTTCTACAACAACACCATCAGCCGGAACTTTTTCTCCGGGTTTTATTAGAATAAAATCACCATCCTTAAGCGAATCAGTTTTTACCTCGTGCATCATTTCGCCCATAATCATATGCGCATTTGATGGCATCAATTGAACAAGCAATTCCAATTCCTTTGAAGCACCTGAAATGGATTTCATTTCAATCCAATGCCCCAATAACATTATTAAAATTAAAGTGCAAAGTTCCCAGAAGAAATCCATCCCTTGTAAACCAAAAACCGTTGCAACACTATATGCATAAGCAGAAGTTATTGCAACGGCGATAAGTGTCATCATTCCCGGAATTTTTTCCTTCATTTCAACTATAAATCCTTTAAGGAATGGAAATCCTCCATAAAAAAATACAACTGTTGAAAATGAAAAGAGTAAATATGTTGAACCGGAAAATAAAATATTAAAGTGAAACCATTGCTGAATCATTGGTGAAAGCAACATAACAGGAATGGTGAGAATTAACGTAACATAAAATCTCCGTTTGAAATCATCAATCATTCCAGCATGTGCCGCATGATGGTCATGTCCCACCATTCCCATCGGCTTATCGCCGTGTTGCATCTTTGAATGTTCTTCGTTGGACATATTCATATAAAAAACTCTTAAAGTATCTTACTTCTTCTCAACTAAATCCATTCCGCATTTTGAACATTTACTTCCTTTTTGGCCTGTAACTTCAGGATGCATCGGGCAAGCGTACATTGCTCCCATCTCATTTTGTTTAACTTTTCTATTGATCTTACTTTTATCAACTTTATTCATCATTGAACAATTATCCATCATTCCATTCATATCCATACATTCACCTTCTTTCATCATCATCTTTTTTCCGTCTTTCATCATACATTCGCCATTGGTCATACATTTGGTTCCATTTTTCATCGTCATATCCTTCTCCATTGGAATCATTTTACCATCTTTCATTTGCATCATCTTACCGTCTTTCATCATGCAACAGTCCTTCATCATTTTAGAATCAGATTTGGTTTGAGCAAAACTGATATTTGCTGATAAAAATACAAACAGCAATAAAAACGATCCTAATAAAGCAATACTTAATTTTTTATTTTTCATTTTTAAAATTTTTAATTCATTTTTCAGTTATGCTGTTACCCACTTTTCAGTTTCGCTGTTACCCGACATTAACAAATTATTTTTTGATTAATTTAATATTAGCAACCGATCCAGAAATTTTTGTTTTCAAGTTGGGGTCAAAAGCATCAGGCTTTTCATTATTAAAATCTTCATTCGTCTTTTTACTTAACATACTTTCTGATTTTTTCTGAATAGAATCATTTTTAATTTTGTTCATTTTAATTATTTTTTTTGAAGCGAAGTTGGTTTCACAGCGATACAAAAGTGGAAATTCTAAGCTTCTTAAATATTACACATTTAAACAAACTAATTGCATTATTCACATAATAAAAGCAATTCTTCTTTTATTTAAGTCTCTTAAAGCTACAAAACAAAAAATTCTGAATTGTATCAAAAGGTGTTACATGCCCAATTTCAATACATTTTACTCTCTCAAAAGATTTCTCAAAACGCAACGACATTCCGGCTTCATTATATTGTTTAATTTCTAATCCGCTGCATTTATCAAGTCCATTTTCAGAGAATGTTCCCAGAATTAAATAACCTCCCGGATTTATAGACTCCTCAGCAATGGAAACATATTTATCTATCTGCTCTTCAGAAGTTAAAAAATGAAATGCAGCTCTGTCATGCCAGAAATCAAATTTTATTGATGGCCGAAAATCAAGTATATCACTTACTATCCAATGAACTTTATCTGCATTTGCACCTAATCTTTTTTTTGTTCTTTCTATTGCATTAACAGAAATATCTAATACATAAATATTCTTATAGCCTTTCTCAATAAATACATCTACCAAATGACTATCACCTCCGCCAATATCGATTAAATTAGCATCTAACGGTAAATTAAACAACTCAAAAAACTCCACCGATGTTTTTGGATATTGCTGAAACCAACTTACTTCATTTTCCGCTTTCGTTAAATATATTTTTTCCCAATGATCTTTATTATTCTTCATTTCAAATTATTTTATTCATCCGTTTTTTTTAAAAATTTTTCTGATTTTGCTTAGATGGGCATTTAACGGAACCATAGCTACAGAATACACAACAATCCCCATCCTTCGCCTTTAAAACTGTGTGACATTTTTTACATTCATAAAAAAACACACATGTATCAATCGGCATTATTTCTTTTTCCTTATTACCGCAAACAGGACAAAATAATATAGATTCAAAAACGAAGTCGGCTTTCAAAATTATTTTTCTTTTAATTGTGCTTCACTTAAATGTCTGTATGCATTTTCTACCATCACTATTCCATCGTCAACGATCACCCCTATTGCCAATGCAATTCCTGTTAGTGACATGATGTTTGAAGAAAAACCGAGAGCATTCAACAAGATAAAAGCCGATGCTACTGAAATCGGAATCTGTATAAGTATAATAATTGCGCTGCGCCAATGAAAAAGAAATATTAAAACAATGATAGAAACACAAATAAATACTTCTAACAATGTTCCTTTAACTGAACTTATTGCTTCTTCAATCAATCCACTTCTATCGTAATTAATATTAAATTTAACACCTTCCGGTAATCCTTTTTGAACTTCATCTATTTTTGATTTAACCTTGCGTATTACTTCATCAGCATTCTCACCATAACGCATTACAACAATTCCGCCTACTTTTTCTCCTTCACCATTTTCATCAAAAATTCCATAACGGATATCTCCTCCCATCTGAACAATGCCCACATCTTTAATTCGAATCGGTACATTATTAGATGTGCTCAGCGAAATATTTTCTATATCTTCCAACGATTTGATGTAGCCTAATCCGCGAACGATGTATGACTTATCACTCATTTCAAATTTCCTCCCTCCTACATCATTATTATTTGCTTTTACAGATTTCAAAACATCCATCATAGATAAATTATAATAATTCAGTTTTACAGGATCAATGATAATCTGATATTGCTTTTGAAATCCTCCAAAGGATGCAACTTCACTAACTCCGGGAACAGTTTGCAAGGCAAACTTGATATACCAATCCTGCAAGGCACGTTGCTCTCCCAGGTCATACCCTTTCGCATCCAATGAATACCAAAAAATATGTCCAACACCCGTTCCATCCGGACCAAGCGTTGGGGAAATTCCTTCCGGTAAAAGTTTTTGTGCAAAGTTTAATCGTTCCGCTACTCTTGTTCTTGCCCAGTAAATATCAACATTGTCTTCAAACACGAGATAAACGAAACTCATTCCAAACATAGATGCACCTCTTATGTTTTTAAGTTTTGGAATGCCTTGTAAATTTGCCACCAAAGGATAAGTAACCTGATCTTCTATTACTTGCGGACTCCGGCCCATCCATTCGGTAAATACAATTACCTGATTTTCGGATAAATCAGGAATTGCATCTACAGGATTGTGTTGGATTTCGTATATGCCCCAAGCGAAAATACAAGCAGAAATCAACAGAACTATAAACCGGTTACGGAGCGAAAATGATATTATCCTTTGAACCATCAGTGCAATTATTATTGTTTTTTAATTTCCGATAAGTCCATTCCACAAGTTGGGCAACTACCCGGTTTATCTGAAATTATTTCATGATCCATAACACATTGATAGAATGTTTCTCCACTCTTCAAGCTTAATGTATCTAAATTAAAAGTTTGTTCATTAGCAACGCTTTTGGTCTTAGTAGAATCCGAAGAGTTTGCTTGTTCATTTTTTGTTGATGAACTTTTACAAGCGGTAAAAATTAAGAATACCACTGCAAATGAGATGATGATTGTTTTTTTCATTGTAATTTATATTTATATGTTAAGAATTTACATTTCCATACCTGGCATATCCTTATGACCTTCCATTGGGTTGGCACCTTTTTTAAAAATATATTCACTATTTAATAAGTATGCTCCGGAAACAACAACAACATCGCCCTCTTTTAGACCTTCCACAATTTCAATCTGGTAACTGTTTTGAATACCGGTTTTTACCATCCTGTTTTCAAACACTCCATCTTTTTTAAAAAGCCAAACATTAGCGCCATTACTGTCCTGTATAATAGCATCTATCAGAAGCAATAATGATTTCTTCAATTCTGTCCGGAATAGAATGTTAGCAAGCATACCGGGCTTTATTTGCTTCGAAGGGTTTACTATTTGAAATCTTGCCAAAACATAACGCTGAGGAGATTGGACTTGCGGATCAATAAAAATGACTTTGCCGGAATATGATTCATCACTTTCTGTTGGGAATGTGAATCTGGCTTCACTTCCTTGTTTTAAATAAGATAAATAAGGCAGATATACCTGTGCTTCTACCCAAAGTGAATTTAATGAAGCCAATCGGAATAGTGTTGTACCTATTGAAACATAATTGCCTTCTGTAATTGATATTTCCGTAACAAAACCTTCTTTTGATGAATATATTGGTACAGATTGCATTACTTCATTTGAAAGCTTGAGATTATTAATTTGTGATTCACTCATTCCATATAAAAGCAATTTATTTTTTGCAGCTTCTGCAAAACGATCCTCTTTCCCAATATTTTGAATAAACAAAATGTATTCCAGCTGAGTAGCATTCAAATCTTCGCTATAGATTTCATAGAGTAACTGTCCCTTACCAACATAATCACCAACATTTTTCACAATTAATTTTTCAATCCTCCCTTGCACTCTTGCACTAATTGCATCTGAAAAGTTCTGGTCTATCGTTACTTTCCCTGTTAATGTTACTTCCTTCGACAAAACTCCAATGCGAATGGTATCATAAGTAATATTACCCAATTTGATTTGTTGTGTACTGAGTTTAATTTGTCCGGCTTTGAGATTATTCTTTTTTACTTTAATCAGTTTCATATGACATATTGGACAATTTCCGTCTTTGTTTTCTATAACCTGAGGGTCCATTGAACAGGTATAATATTCATCTGGTCCGGCCATTACAACACCGCTGTTATTTTTTTTACATGAAGAAATTACTAATATAATGGCGCACAATAATGCCATAGAAAAAGTAATTAATGAGTGTTTATTTTTTTTCATTGTCTTCTGTTTGAATAAAACTTTCACTATCAACCATAAACTGAGCATTGGCAGCAACGGATTCATGAATTGATAATCCGGAAATTATTTGAACAAGTGAATCAGTTGTAATTCCGGTTTGAACAATTTTTGTTTTAAAATGATTTTCAGTTTTAAGAAATACAATTTGCTTTTGACCTAAATTTACTATGGCATTTCTTGGTAGCCATAATCCATTGATTTCTTTTGGCGTCACTTTAGCGGAAAGCAGTGTTCCAATTTTCAAGTGAAGGTTTTCTGAATTCTGTAAATACACCCGTGCTTTAATTGCGGAAGCGTTTTGTCCCGAAACCGGTTCAATATAATTGATAGACGATGAAATTATATTGGTTGAATTAGTTTCTGCTGTGATATTAACTTTATCACCTATTTTAATTAATGGTGCATCCTGCGGAAAAATATTCAGCACTGCCCAAACCTGATTAATATTATAAACCGCAAAAACAGGTTGTCCATTTTGAATATACATTCCTTCTTTTAAAGAAAGTTCAGATGATTGGGTAGATGGAAGATTTTCAATTTGTACCTGAGATGAAGCGATTGCAGAATTATTCATTCCTGAACTCATACCTTTATTTACCGCTGTTTCTGAAGATAGAACACCGCTTCCAATTCCAATATTATGAATATGCCCAGTATAAGGGCTGTAAATTGGTAAAGGGTTTAGTGGCTGCTTTGTTGTTTCAACTTGTTTGTATTGCTCATCCGAAAATCCAAGTAATTGCAATTTTTGTTTGGATGAATAGATAAGTGATATATCATTTGGTGTATTTTTCAATAGATAAATTAAATTCTGTTGTTCTGTTAATAATTCAGGACTATAAATATCCATTATGCGTTGTCCCTTAGAAATATTTTCAAAGTTAAATCGCACATATAACTTTTCAATTCTTCCACCGAATCGAGCACTGATGTTATTAATCAATCGAGGGTCATAAGAAATTACTCCGGTTGCATTTACTATTGGAGTGATTGACTTTTGAATTGGGAAAATTGTTTTAACATCACTAAATACAGTTTGATTAGCCGGCTGGGATAAGCCGTCCAAATCACTTGCTATACTAGCTGGAATGTGCTTGTGTTCATCTCTGATACCGCATGAACAATAGGCAATGAGCAATAAGCAATAAGCAACCTGACGAAAAATTATTGCCGGTTGCCAATTGTCTATTGCCAATTGCTTATCGTATTTCCATTTCTTTCTCATAGTCAACTTGCAATTTCAATATTGTATTTAACAGTTCTAATTCATTTATCATTGCCATACGGTACATTCTCATTCCATCAAGAACAACAAATAAATCTTCTGTGTTTTGTTCGTAAGCAATCATGGAGGTGTGGTAACTTTTATAGTATGCAGGGATTATATTGTCCTTGAAATTAGCTAACTGTTTTTTAAAAGATTTGATTTGTATTTGTAGTGATGCAATTTTTCCGGCAGTTTCATTGATTAAAGATTGTTTTTGAAAACTTATTGAATTGACAGTATTATCAAGTCCCTTAATGTTTGATTTATATTCTTTGGAAGCCCATGGCACAATTGGAATTGAAATCATTCCCATTGCTGAATATTGATTAGGCATTTCTCCCAATGATTGCATATGGCTCAATGAAATTCCGAAATCGGGTAAGCGCTTTGATTTTTCGATTTGTTGTTGCAGTTTAATTAATCCGAGACTAGCATCAAATTGTTTGATATCACTTCGTGATGAGGATATTTGTGATGTGTCAGTTAATTGCAATTCGTAATTGAGTAATTGCAAATTCGTATCCACATTAAAAACAAATGATTTATCAATATTCATGAGAGTATTAAGTTCTACATTTCTCATTTTCATTTCGCCAAACAGCATCGTTTCCATATTGCGCAATTCATACAAATCAGCCTGCGCTTTATAAATATTATTAAGTTTTTCTTTGTTATATGTATAGCGAAGTTGGGCTACCTGAAGGATGTAATTCAATAACGAATCTGTTTGTACAAGAACATTATTTTTTTTCTGAATCACTGCCCATTCATAATAGTTTTGCTTTGCCATCGCAAACATTTCATTTTTCTTTGCGGCCTTTCCTTGCTGCTCCACAGTAGCCATACTCTGCATGTAGTTATAATTCGCCTTTTGTTTGGAAGGGTTGGGAATCATTTGTTCGCCTGTTACCATCCACATACCCTCTTGAAAATTTTTATATGGTGCTTGCCAAGGGCCCGTTGATAGCGTTGGTGGCATCCAGCTTTTTGCACCTGATGAATAATTGTTGGCTGCATTGATTTGCTCATCATACATTTTAAACATTGGATTGTTTTCTTCAATTCTTTTTAAAATTGAATCAAGCAATAACACCTGTGAGTATGTTTGAACTGTGCAGGCAATTAATAGAAAAAACAATATGATATTAAACTTCTTCATTTTCCCCGGGTAAAATTATTTTTCCATGTTTCTTTAACTCTCTTTCTTTTACCATTTCATATACAACAGGTGTTACTAACAAAACATAAATAGTTGAAGTGATTACACCACCAATTAAAGGAATGGTAATAGGCAGCATTACATCACTTCCGGTTCCTGTCGCCCATAGTATAGGTATCAACCCAAAGAGTGAAACCGAAACTGTCATAAGTTTAGGTCGCAATCGTTGGACTGCTCCGTCTGTAATATATTTCCGCAAATCGCTATTAGAAATAGTTTCAACAGAATTGCCTTTATCTTTTACCAGTTTCTCCATATACTCATTCAGATAAATCATCATAAGCATTGCTGTTTCAACAGCTACACCGAATAAAGCGATGAAACCGACTGCAACAGCTACCGACAAATTTACTCCGTAGAAATACACCATATATACACCGCCTATTAATGCAAACGGTACAGTTATCATTGTAACGAATGCCTCTTTCAATGATTTATAAGTGAGATACAAAACCAAGAAAATAATGACGAGCACAATTGGCATAATCATCGAAAGAGTTTTATTTGCACGAATCTGATTTTCCCATTGTCCACTCCATTCAAGGTTGTATCCTTTCGGAAGTTTTGAAAACATCTTATTCAATTTGTCCTGAGCTTCCTTAACAGTACCGCCTAAATCACGGTCACGAACATTAAACAAGACCGTTCCGCGTAGCATTGCATTTTCTGAATTTATCATTGGTGGTCCTTCAGAGATTGTAACTGCAGCTATTGCAGAAAGTGGTATGGTTCCATAGTTCATGGTTTTAACCGGAATCTGATTAATAGCGTCCAGGCTATTCCTGTAATCCTGTGCAAAGCGTGCATTCACGGTAAAGCGTTCCCGGCCTTCAATAGTAGTTGTTAGGTTCATTCCACCCAATGCTGTTTCAACATACATGTTTACATCATCCACACTTAAACCATATTTTCCAATTTCATTTTTCTTCACTGTTATATCTACATACCTACCTCCGGTTATTGGTTCAACATATATATCTTTAATTCCATTTATCCCCTGTAATTCATTTTTCATCTTTGTTGCCAATGCATAAATGGAATCCAGATTCTGTCCGTAAATTTTTAGCCCAACATCCGTTCTTATTCCTGTAGAAAGCATGTTAATGCGGTTTATAATTGGCTGAGTAAAACCATTCACAACTCCGGGTATTTGAAGCTTTGCGTTCAGCTCATTGATGATGTCTTCTTTTGTAATGTCATTTCTCCATTCCGATTTTGGTTTCAATAAAATAATTGTTTCAATCATACTGATCGGAGAATTGTCAGTGGCAGTATTTGCTCTACCAGCCTTTCCTAAAACATTTTGTACTTCAGGAATAGACTTAATAATTTTATCCTGCACTTGTAAAATGCGTTTCACTTCTGAGTTAGAAACATCTGGCAGAGTTACAGGCATAAAAAGAATGGAGCCTTCATCCAAAGGAGGCATAAATTCCGAACCCATTCTAAACATCATCACTACGCCAATAATAAGAGCAATAATATTTATACCAAGAACCGTTTTTCTCCATTCCAGGCACCAGGTAATTATCGGTGTATAAATTCTCTCCAGTACTCTTGTAACAGGATTGGCATTCTCTGGTTTAAGTTTTCCTTTTAGAAAAAAAGATATTAAAACCGGAGCCAATGAAATTGCAAGAAATGCATCAATGATGAGTATAAAAGTTTTTGTCCATGCCAATGGATGAAAGAGTTTACCTTCCATTCCCGTTAGCAAAAACACCGGTAAAAAAGAAGTAATTACTACAATTGTTGAGTAAAACACTCCCGGTCCAACCTGTTTGGAGGACTTCTCAATAATTTTTAGACGTTCTTTATTATCCATCTTATCTTTTACAACAATCTTTTTTATAAAAATTCCGAATTCCATTCCAAAACTTCTTTAATAAAAGGAAGAAAATATTTTGCTTTCTTATAGATTCCGTTATGGACTTCATTTCTAATTATGTTAAAACAATATAAAAAACACCATGAGCCGAACACATTACTTGTGTCGATTAATAATGAAGTTTTAATAAATCAAATAATGAAAACGTTATTCGTCAGGTAAACCGGTTGTTTAGATTTAAAAGGAGGAGCATGATAATTTGTGAAATCAAAAACAAAAAGTGGTGCTGAAAAATCGAAAACTAAAATGGAAACAAAATAACTTATGTGCTTAAAGAAAATATTACCGGGAATAATTGTTTGTGAGGAATTCTTTTGATTTTCCGAAAGTTTTAAAGATATATGAACATCTTTACAACAATTGAAAGGCATCTTACTTCCACACGGACATTTATTTTCATGAGCTGCATTTATAGAAACAACTCGGATTTTCTTCCCACACTTATGAAAATCTAAACTAAAGCCAATTGCCGGTAGCAAATACAACAGAATAAATAATATCGTTGTGGCTTTTTTCAATTCTGATTATTTTAGAAAATCAAAGGTAGGATAAAAAATTATATGATTTAAAGTAAAGCTTCAACCAACTAATTTAGCTCCAATACAATTCCGGTAATTTAAACGAATTAAAAAACATTAAATTATTCCATTAAACACATAAATAGTCCTTAAAATGCCTAATTTCAAATTATTTATAAATAAAGCCCAGCTGATAGAAATTTTTAAAGCGGTCCGGACTTATAAAATTTGAATTTTACCTCTATAAAATCGTTTATTGGTTTGAGAATTTTGAATTTTTTTTAGATTTCTATTGTAATAAACCGCATGGTTTAAATTTCCAAGTATGGATAATTTTATAATGAATACTTCGATTAAGTTGCGACAAGATTTTAAAGAAAAGAATTATTTTGAAAGTATGAACAGAGAATATTGCGAGGTATTTATTCTATATACTACTTGAGAAATTGATTTTACTTGAGAAATCTTATAAAAATTGGCAGTTCAACAGTTCATCTAAAACCCAAATTCTATTACTACCATTGTTAAGCGAAAAGGGTCAGCAATAGACGATTTGTCGTTAACGGCAGAGTAGAATTATTGCCTGACAAGTATGGCCTTAATCCTCAGCTGTACAACAATAAAAATATTTCAGACTTATTTAATTGATATTGTTTTTACAAGTCAATCATTAAATTATTTTACCCAAACTAAAAAAACACAAATGGTTAAAAAGCATTTCTCTTCCGGACTTTATTTCATTCCGACATTAATACTCATAAGTTTTTTTCTGTTTTTCACTTCGTGTTCAAAAGAAGAATTCCAAATTGAACCATCTGTAACATCTGACGAAATTTCTTCATCTGTATTACGACTAAATAATCAGGTGCTTCCGGATTTATTCGGAATTTATACCCTCCCTACTTATCTGATAATTGGAGATGTCTCCAGTGAAAATAAATTCCTTGACTATTTAAAAAGAAAGGGCGGTAACATGATTAATTGTTATGCCCGCAATTCTATGAACACATCGTCAGGTAGAACTAAGTTTGCTATCTTTTGCCGCAAGGCAATAAATTCATACGGGATTAAATTAATTACGTGTGATATCAGGGAGACAACTGAAATTGCCACCTGGGAAGCTTTATATACTTCATTTCCTGATTTACGTACAGTCGTCGCGCCCCTGACCGAAAAAGAACCCTGGGTAACCGGTGATTATGCCGGATGCTTCACTCTTTTGCGAAAAACTAATGCGATGTGCAAACGGTATGGAGCTAAATTTTATTTTTATACAGGCTGGATGGGAAAAAATTATTCCAACCCACAACGTGCTGTAGATTCGATGGTATATTATTGTGACGGAATATTTTTATCAAATTATGTAACTGTAACAGATTATTTATCTACGGCTGCGGGATATGGTAAGTGGGATAACAGGATAAAGCGCAGAGTCGATCAGGGTACTTCTTCCTATGGAGGAATAACTGTAGCAGCGAAAAAATTTAATAAGCTCGATTATCCGTTAATTGAATTACAATCTGTTGAATCTTCTTTCTTATTGAATCTTTATTCTATCACCGGTTATAACCGTTCGTTTTTTGGGTCCTTGTATAACGATACCAAGTTGTTGTACAATATGTCATCTCTGGATGTATTAAAATATACAGAGCTTAGAGGTAGAAGTTTATTTCAGCAGAAATATGTTTTACAAGCGCAGCCTAATTAATTTTCAAGTCTGCCTGAAGCTTATTTCTTTTCATTGTCGGAATAACTTTTTTTGAATGGATAAATTAATTTATTAAGCCTAAGGTGAAGTTACCACCTCTACATACAACTCTTCCACTCTTTTCCTCGCCCACGGCGTTTTTCGTAAAAAGGTAAGGCTTGATTTGATGCTGGGATCATTTCTGAAGCAGTTGATTGGAATAATCCTGCCGAGTTCTTCCCATCCAAAATGATCCACCAGTTTCTTTACGATCGCTTCGAGGGTAATACCGTGTAATGGGTCATTGCTTTTCAATTGTTCAAAATGATTTAAAGGATGATCAGAAAACAAAAATACTATTAACGACTCTAAATTCAATATAAAACAAAAAAGTCAGAAACCGTGGCTTCTGACTTTTGATTTTGTGATTTGTCAATAGTGATTTTTGACTTAATTTAATCGGTCCGGAAGAGCCTGGCTATTTTATTTCTCCTTCTTTGAAATTAAATTAATGGGTTTAGAATTTTATTTTCAAATCTCATTATTTACGATTTTAATGCAGTTATTTATATGCTTTTGCATATAATTTGAAACAATTTTGCACTCTATATGTATAAGCATATAATTTAGTACATTTGCTATAAATCGTTGCAAAAGCATATAATGAAGACATTAGCGCAATTTGTTAAGGACAAAAGAAAAGAGGCCAATCTTACCCAGGAAGAGTTTGCTGAGCGTGCAGGAGTGGCGCTGACTGTTATCAGAAAAATTGAACAAGGGAAAGAAAACCTTAACCTCGAAAAAGTAAATCGTGTGTTAAAAATGTTTGGTCATTTATTGGTACCAATAAGCAGTAAGGAGTTATCCCATTCTCCTTTGAATTTTAGAAAGAGAATGGAATAATCCCAAAGGGATCTATGGTCAACTATTTCGTAAATTCAAATATGATAAGTGTATTATTAAAGAAAGAACAAAACCATGAGAAGAGCAGAAATATATTATAAGGATTCTCTCGCTGGACTACTTACGGAGACCGATGAGGGCCAATATTTATTTCAGTATGACAAAGAATACACCGCTAAATATCCAGATGGGTTTATTAGTTTTTCCATGCCTGTGACCGAACAAGCTTATAACGATAATCGATTGTTTCCATTTTTCGAAGGTTTAATTCCTGAAGGATGGCTTCTTGATATTGCATCAAAAAATTGGAAAATAAATCCGAATGACCGTATGGGGCTATTATTAGCATGTTGTCAAAATTGTATAGGTGCTGTTAGTGTAAAGGCAATCGCTGAAGAAAATGAATAAGTGTTTGTATTGTTATAAAGAATTAGTGACCGCTCATGAAAGTGATTTTCATGAACGATGCAGTCTAGAGTTTTTTGGAACGAAAACAGCGCCCCTGCTTTTATACTCTTTAAATCAGATGTCTGAGTTGGCAAAAGAAGTTGTAGAACGAAGTGTAGCAGTGCCTGGCGTACAACCTAAATTATCCCTTTCATTAGTGAATAATACTATAGCTGATGGGAATAAAGGCAGATTAACCGTTGTAGGCGCAATGGGTGGAAATTACATTTTTAAACCACCTTCAGAACATTTTCCGGAAATGCCCCAAAACGAACATGTAACAATGCGGATTGCTGAAGCCTTCGGAATAAATACGGTAAAATCAAGTTTGATCCGATTGCAATCAGGTGAGCTTTCATATATCACTAAAAGAATTGATCGCTCCGATGGTGGAGAAAAAATTCACATGCTAGATATGTTTCAGATTTTAGACGCATTTGACAAATACAAAAGTTCAATGGAAAAAGTTGGCAAGGCAATCGGCCAATATTCCGATGACACACTATTGGATCAATTATACTTTTTTGAATTAAGCGTGTTTTGTTTTATTACGGGAAATAATGACATGCACTTGAAAAACTTTTCGATGATTAATTCCGGAAATAAATGGGTGTTCGCTCCTGCTTATGATTTGTTGAATGTATCAATAGTAAATCCTGAAGATAAAGAAGAGCTTGCATTAACGCTCGAAGGCAAAAAGAAAAAACTGAGACGTGCAAACTTTGAACATTTAGGAAAAATCCTAGATCTGAATGAAAAGCAAATTAATGTCGTTTTTAGAAGGATGATAAAAAACAAGATCCATGCAATGGATTGGATAGCTAATTCTTTCTTATCAAATGAATACAAAGAAAAATATAAAATCTTTTTAGAACAGAAATATCTGACGTTCTTGGAGAATGATCAGGCTATTTAGTCAATCCTCAAAAAGTCTTTAACCATAGTACTATCCACAGTTTAAGAGGAAAACAGTTGATAAAATTCTGCAAGAAACAGGAATAATTATTGAAAAACCTTGCAGATTTGTGTCATGCTAGCAAGAGAAAAAATAAC
>JANOVV010000080.1:0-10436 GCA_031417555.1 Bacteroidota bacterium | reverse complement strand
AGACTCAACTAAATGCGCAAATTAAATGCTTGAATTTTTCTTAAGCTGAACTTATTAAAGAATTTGATTTTTTTAGAAGAACTTGCTGACGTACTATGTGCGCCGGAATCCCCTTTCACACAAGGCCGGCGCTCAAAGATTACGTCGAGCAAGCTCAAATTAAATGCTTGAATTTTTCTTAAGCTGGATCCCGCTCGCCGGAATCTTTGAGTGCTGGCTAAGTGCGTTAGGGGATTCCGGCGCACAAAGTACATCAATTATTATAGTGTATTAAATTAGCTTGTTTCGATTGAAAATATTTTCGTGAATAGCGATTGACGTACAGTGTGCGCCGGAATCCCCCTTCGCCTATGGCCGGCGCTCAAAGATTCCGTCGAGCGTTTCTATTTGAACAATAAATATTTTTTAAACATTGACTATTATCAATTAACAATTAACTATTAACCAACACCTAATTAGTCTTCACTTTTCACTTTTCAATCTTCAATACGTTCACTTTTCGCACTTACGCCTCATCCGGTTTCCCTAATAAAAAATGTTTTTTCAAAAGTTTTTTGTGAAAGAGTATTGTAACAAGCAGTCCGATTGTACAACCAATTACTACTGATGAAATTCTTTCTGATGTAACAGACCAGAAAGAGCGCTCACTGTATTCGATTCCATGAAACATAATAATTATTACTGCAGCAATGGCGGCGCGGCTTCCTGTCATTACCTTGAATTTATAACACAATAAAATAGTAACAATTATTACAACTATTATCGTAATTGGATTAGCCGGAAAAAATAGTAAGAATAATAAACTTGCCGCACCGGCTATCAGATTTGATTTAATACGTGTAATAGCAAGAGGAATTGCTTCATCACTTTCAGGCGTCAATACCAGCATAACTGAAATTATACTCCATGTAATATCAGGGTAGTTAAAAAACCATGATAAAAGAAAAATAACAATACATCCAGTGACACACTTTGAAATATAGATTAATAGATTTTTAATTTCCGGAGTCACTTTGTTTCAATTTAAGAAAATATAATTTCCATTTTCAATTATCTAATTAAGTTTAGACCCCTGTGCAATCCATCTACCAATCATCTCTCTTTCAATTTCTGTAATGCCTGTTTTATTCCCTTGAGGCATTGTCTTAGTCTGAACTACTCTGAACATAATCCGTTCACTCATTTTTGCAATTTGTTCCGGTGTGTCAAATGCAATTCCATTGGGTGCCACTTTTTGTATGTCATCGGTTGGATGCGAAGAATGACAACTCTCACATCTTTTTTGAAAAATAGGTTTAACTTCGTTAAAAGCAATTGGAGTATTATTATTTTTTATTGATGTCGGAGAAGTGACAAATACTAATGCGAATAATGAAATCGCGCCGATTACCAGAAACCAACCATCGGCTTTTTCTTTTTCATAAAGATTAATGTAATGTCTTACAGCAACGCTGCCTATGGTTAATCCCGCAAGTATGGCCCAGTTAAATGTAGGTGCAAAGGTTCCGGGAAAGTGATTGCTTATCATTACAAAAATTACAGGCAGAACTATATAGTTATTATGTAAAGATCGTAGGCCGGCATATTTTGCCTGCTCTAAATCAGGTGCAAGATTTTTCTTAGCAGCATTAACTAAATTTTTCTGAGAAGGAATAATTACAAAAAATACATTTCCTGCCATAATAGTACCCAGTAATGCACCAACATGAATAAAAGCAGCACGTCCACTGAGATATTTGGATAGTATAAATGAAATTAAAATGAGAATGATAAAACCTATGGCACCAAAAAGTTTTGGTTTCTTTAATAATGCCGATCGACACATTAGATCATAGATGAACCATCCTAATACCAAAGAACTAATTCCAATTAATATGGCTATTCCTGGTTTGATATTATTTACTGCAGGATCAATCATAAATGATTTAGCATTCATATAATAGACCAGCATTAATAAAATAATACCAGATAACCACGTGAAATATGCTTCGTACTTAAACCAATGTAATTTTTCCGGAAGTTTACCTGGCGCACCTTTGTATTTTTCTATGTAATAAAATCCTCCGCCATGAATAGCCCATAAGTTACCGGCTAATTCATCACGGAGATTTTTAGTCCGGTTCAAACTGTTTTCAAGGAAAATAAAATAGAACGACGCACCAATCCAGGCAATCCCTAAAACAACGTGTACCCAGCGAACAACCAAATTAAGCCATTCCATCAGGTAGCCTTCCAGACCGGCTTTTTGTATTTTTGGGTAGCCAAAATAAATTAGCAAAGAAATTGTTACTAATGATATAAGTACAATTCGAATCCCTTTAATTTCTTCCTGAAGTTCTCCTGTAGTCTCCAGATTATCTTCACCGGTGAGATTATTATTTTTCTTAAAAAGTAATAATACCTCATTCAAAAAAAACAATGAAACGGAAACAAGAATAATAATTGAAAAAAAAACTATATCAAAAGTATTAATCATTAGTATTAATTTTCAGTCTATTTATTATTTCCTCTTCGGCCAAGTAGAATTCGATAAAATGATCTGCTTCTGATTTCTTCCAGCGTTAATCCTGTAGCTAACATTTCCTTTTCAGAAATTGCACCACAATTCACTGCTTTGAGAAAATAATTAAGTAGCCCTTGCCCGGTAGCTGCATCGTCAAAAACATCTCCTGAGAGTGTAGCTTGCGCAGCTTTATCGACGAAATTTTTTAAGCGGATGGATGCATCTTCATAACTTTCAAGAAAAAAAGTATACACAGCAGCATAACGCATCGGCAATTGTGCAGGATGCAAATCCCATCCCTGGTAAAATCCATTTATTAAAGAATGCATCGTATGACCAAAACCAAGTTTCCATGCACTATGAACAACATCACGATTTTCATTATCCTGTGCTTTAGTTAATTTTTCACCACGATGAGGACCAACAGGCATTACGTTTGTTGCTCCATCTGAAAGCATAATTCCGGTTCCACCCAAAGCAACTCGTGTCATATGATGTGCAAAATCACATACCGGATGATCCATGGTTTGGTATTTAGCTGTGATGTTGCAGGATGCAGTATAATCATACGTGCCAAAATGAGCTGCAATGCATCTTCCTTTCCCTGCTCTGATAAGTGATAACAAAGGATTTTTTCCTTCTGTATCCATGATTGCTTGTGTTGCTTCAACCATCATCTCCATCTTTAGGGAATAAGGAAGTAGTTTATGTTCATGTTCAAGAATTTCAAAAAGTTTAGTCAACGCTTCTATCTGTTGAGGAATTGTCACCTTCGGTAACATGACAATAAAATTATCGGGTAGTTTTCCTTTAGTTTTGGTTAAAAGTGTTGTAAGAAAAATATCCAGAGTCCGGATGCCGCGTTGTTTCAAATCTTCAGTGAAGGGTTTAATTCTAATGCCGATAAAAGGAGAAACAGTTTTTTCCTTCATTCCTTTTGCAAGCTCTTCTGCCGCTCGAACTGCAGTCTGATCCTCTTCAGCATCAGGACGGTTTCCAAAACCGTCTTCAAAGTCTATTCGGAAATCTTCTACAGCCTCATGTTTAAGCTTGTCAACTATTTTTTTATGAACCAGGTAAGGCAGCCAGGCCGGTTGCTTTTTAAGTTCCGAATCGCTTAATTTATCATAGCGGGAAATGACTTTTAAAATATCTTTTTTATTTTTCGGAATTGATTCAACTCCTTTCAGATTTAAAACTTTGGCCAGAACTGTGAAGTCAGGCGCATAAGTAAGAAAACTTTTCAAGGCTGCATGACCCATTTTTAATGTCGTATCCGATTTGAATAAATTAGCCCCACCATAAACTGTATGGACCGGTTGCCTGTCAGGTAATTCACCGGGATATATTTTTTGAAAAGCCATATTCGCAGCCTTCAATTCTTTCAAAACATTTTCCTTTATCTCATTAGGAATTGATAATTTCATTTCTTTAAATATTATTAGTTTTCTTATTTATTTGATTTTCATCTAACGTCTAACGTCTAACGACTAACGACTAAACCCAGCTCCCCAATATACACAATCAACTACCTCTATATGTACTGTAACCAAAAGGATTTAATAACAATGGAACATGGTAATGTGAATCATCAGTAATTTCAAATTCTATTGTAATCGATGGGTAGAATCCTTTTTTTTCAATCGATTTATAATACGAACTTGTATCAAAAACCAAACGATAAATTCCTTTTGCAATTTTTTTATCAATAGGAAGTAAATTTTTTATTCGACCATCAGTATCGGTAATCCCTTTTGATAATTGATTCCAGGATCCGGAAGTATAATGATCTAGATTAATATATACACCACTCGCCGGTTTACCCAGTGACGTGTCTAAAATATGGGTTGTTATCTGACTCATGACAATAATTTATCTATACGAAGGTGAGTAATTTTATTTTGTTCATTGATGGCAATATGTAATTCTTTTTCTGGTTCATTATTTAACCGGTCTTTAAGTAATTTCAACATTTCAATTGCTGTTTTTCCGGTTGCGCAGACAATAAAAATGAAACCAAATTTCTCTTGATAAGATTGATTTGATTTAGCAAGTTCGGATAAAATTCCTTGCTCTGCATCTTTAACCGCAGATTGTTCTTGTTTCGCCCAATCAGCTGTTGAGCTATGTTTTTTATCAGCAACACTTTGATCACCGATTTTTGGATGATGCGAAAATGCTTCCAGCCAATCTTCCTTTTTACAACTAAACCAACTTCGGTCTGAAGAAATTTTAAGATCTTCAATAGAATTGAAAGGAAAATTTTTCATGATCTTATTTACCCATGTCTTACTTCCGCAACATTTAAATAAATCTTGCCCTGCTTTTTCCCGGCTCTGTTTGTTGAAATCTTCCAGCTTCATTTTAATCTGATATTTTTCCGAAAAGTCTCATTCTGCTAATTCCTCCATCTGGAAAAATTGTTAATCGAACATGAGTAAATGGTCCCTTTTCTTTTATCTCTTCTTTAAAATAATGCTCATGATCCGCCTGAAGTTTTGTTTGAGGTAATATGATTGACCATTTAATTTCCGCTGAATTCAATTTGCTTTCTTCATCCGTTAAAATAGTACATCCTTCAATCATACAACTGTCAGGGAAATTTCCTTTGAAATGACAGGTGTCTATTAAAGCCTGATTGATTAAACCTTTATGAGCTAATCTTACAATGACCCAATCTCTATTTCCGGGTGTCCGGTTTCGTTTTGTTTCCCATCCATCTCCCATATTGATACCTCTGCCGGGCATTATTAAATTATTCATGTGACTAAAAAACATGTCATTGCAAAGAATCGAACGTCCTCCGTTAAGTGCCGATGCAAGGTCTATCTGTTCATTTTTTTCAGATAAATTCCAATCCTTAAAAACATCACCATAAACTTTTAATCTTGCTACTCCACCATCGGGAAAAATATTTAACCGTAAATGAGTATAATAATTTGTATCATTCACTGTGAAGAAATTCTGGCTTCCCGGTTTTAAAGGGGAACGAGGAAGTATTTCTTTCCATTCTGCCTTGTCAGGATTAAAATCCCAATCTTCCGTTTTTACATTTGCACATTCCACCGAAGCAAAAGGCGGATGATTTCCTAAAAAAAAATTAGTATCAATATCTAATCCATGAATAATTCCGGAAGTTGCCAGGCGAATCACACACCAGTCATGTCCCTCTGTTCTTTTCCTTCTTGATTCCCATCCATCCATCCATTTTCCACGATCTGTATATTTGTCAACAATGAAAATCCCACGACCCGGCTTCAAAAGATTTTCTTTTTCTGCAAAAAAATCATCGCTGCAGAGAAGTGCTTTTCCTCCCAACCTTTCTGAAGCAAGATCTGTTAATGAAGTAAATGAGGGTGGTGATTGAGTTTCTGACATTCTTAGAGGTAGTAAATTATTTTTAAATTAATTTCTTTGATTATTTTTCGAGGCTTAACCTTGGGTTTGTATTTAACCACAAAGTACACAAAGTACACAAAGGAAATCACAAAGAAAATTTGAGGTTTTTTATGTTGTAAATAGTATTTTTAAGGAGAAGGCATCTAATATTAGTTCATGATTTTAGCTTCTGCTTTTTTCAACAATATTTTTCCGGCTTTCAGATGAACAAAACTATTTTTTTCAAACACTATTTTTCCATTTACAATTGTTTGTAAAACTTCACCCTTCAGTTCAAGTCCTGCATAGGGAGAAATTTTATGTCTGTGATAAATGTGGTTTTTATCTATTAAAATATTATTTTCCGGATTCCATATTACAATATCGGCATCAAATCCTTCTTTTATTTTTCCTTTTGAAGAATCTAACTTAAGAAAATGTGCAGGATTTTCACACATCCATTTGCAAAATTCCTGAAGAGAAACATTTTTCGATCTTGAAGCTTTCCAGACTGCAGGAAGTGAAAATTGAAGTCCGGCAATGCCTCCCCATGCTTTATCGAAATTACCACTTTCGATTTCTTTCAAATGAGGAGGAGCAGGGGAGTGATCCGTTGCAATAAAATCTATAAGTCCTTCTTTCAATGCAGCCCATAATTTTTCGTTGTTATCCTTTTCACGAATTGGTGGAGCACATTTTAGCATTGTATTTTTATCTTTTATTTCTTCGGATGAAAAAAATAAATAATGTGGTGCTGTTTCAACGGTAAGCGGAAGTCCTTCTTCTCTGGCTTTTTTTATTAGAGGTAAAGCTTCTGCAGAAGAAAGATGAACAATATGAACATGTGCACCCGTTTCTCTACAGAGATTTATCATCGCTTCAATAGCTTTATTTTCCCACGATTTCGGTCGTGATTCTAAATATGCCCGGTAACTTCCCGGATTATTTTTTAAATGCCTGATGCCATCATGTTCCTCACTTAATTCACAATGGACTAGCAATGGCCTGTTATATTTTTTCAGAAGGAGTAGAACTTCACGAAGTTTTGATGGAAGTGTTTCCGGAAAATCATCAATACCGGAATGGGTAAGAAAAGTTTTTAATCCGAAAACACCGCCTAGAAGTAATTCTTCTAAGTTATTCAGATTGCCCGGAACAACGCCACCCCAGAAACCACAATTTACATGAGCATTTTTATTGGCCGCATCGATCTTAAATTGAAGACTTTTATGTGATGTAGTAACCGGTGTCGAATTCAAAGGCATATCTATTAACGTCGTAATGCCGCCGGCCGCTGCTGATTTAGTTCCGGTATCAAATCCTTCCCATTCTGTTCTACCGGGTTCATTAATATGAACATGCGGATCAATAATACCGGGCATTACGACATTGTTTCCTGCATCAATAATTTTTTCCGCAGAATACGAACGGTCGCCTTCTTCACAGGAAATTATTTTATCATCAATTATGCAAATAGTACCTTTAACTAACCCTTCCGGGGTAAGAATCCGATTACTTTTTATTAATAGAGTGCAATGCATATACTTTCAAATCCTATGGGCAACAAAAATAGGATTTAATTTCAGATGATTGATTAGAACAAGAAAGGAATTACAAATTAGTATTTCTTATGTCTTTTTTATGTATTGGGATTTATATAAACTTTTGAGTTTTGATAGAATTTGTAATAGTATCTTCGCATATTGTTTCATTTTTTTATTTTTAAAGAATGGTAGTCGATATTAATTTTTGGCATTTCATATTAAAACATTTAAATAACTCACAACCTGTAATCTTGCTTTGTGTTCTTGAAAGTCATGGAAGCAGTCCTGGCCGGCAAGGGTTTAAAATGGCAGTAACTTCAGATGAAATCTTTGGATCAATCGGAGGAGGTATTATGGAATACAAATTCGTGGAGATGGCTAAAGAGAAATTGCTTTCAAATTCCAAGGATACTCTCATTCGAAAACAGATTCACAGCAAATCTTCAAAAATTAATCAAAGCGGAATGATTTGTTCGGGTGAACAAACGATTGCTCTTTTTCAATTGTCTATTGATCATTCTAATCCTATTAAAAAATTAATTAATTGTATCGAAAACAACCGTTATGGACTTTTGAAAATTTCTAACATAGATTTCTCATTTTCCGAAAACGATAGTGAATCCGTTAATTATTTTCAAATGAATTCAGAGGAAGACTGGCAATACAGTGAAACAATTGGTTATAAGAATCATTTATACATTATCGGAGGAGGACATTGTGCACTCGCTCTTTCAAAAATAATGAGCCAAATGGATTTTAATATTCACTTATATGATGATAGAAAGGACCTCAATACTTTTATTCAAAATACTTTTGTTAAGGAGAAAAAAGTAATCTCTGATTATACTGTTCTCAAAGATTTAATTCCTTCAGGGAATAATATTTTTGTTGTAATCATGACATTTGGTTATCGTACAGACGATATTGCTCTTCGATCATTAATTGATAAAGATTTTAAATACCTGGGAGTTTTAGGTAGTCAATCAAAAATGGATAAATTATTTGAAGAATGGCGTAAAGATAATTTAACCGAAGAAAAATTAAATAAACTTTTTGCACCAATTGGTGTCCCTATCAATAGCCAAACTCCCGAAGAGATTGCTGTAAGCATAGCCGCTGAAATCATTAGTGTTAAAAACAAGAAATAATTTTTTATTTACTTTTCATCAACCGATAATAAACTGTCGACGATACAGCAAAACCAACAAACCAGGCATAATTATAGAGGTTTGACAGCCAGGGCCAAACATTTTCCTGATTAATGATGTGAGTTGTTGTTAAAAAGCCGGGAATATTTGGTAATATTCCAACAAGTAATGCAATAATTGCATAACGATTATATCCATTTGAATAATTATATTCTCCTTTGAAAGAATAAAGATTGTCAACAATTAATTTTTTCCTTCGGATAAAAAAGTAATCTACTATCATAATTCCCCCAACAGGCCCCAACAGACTTGAATATGCTATTAGCCAGGTAAAAATGTAGCCATTCGGGTCAGCTATTAATTTCCATGGGAAGATAAGGATGCCTATAACTCCTGTTATATAACCACCTTTTCGAAAATCAATTTTTGAAGGTGATAGATTCGAAAAATCATTCGCCGGACTCACAATGTTTGCAGCAATATTTGTAGCAAGAGTTGAAAGTGCAACTGCAATCATAGCAAAACTCACTAAAGCTTTACTTTCAAATTTACCTGCGAGTACCAATGGATCCCAAATAGTATGTCCATAAATAATCATTGTCGCTGATGTAACTACGACACCTATAAAAGCGAAAAGTGTCATCGATGGTGGTAAACCAATGATTTGCCCTACAACCTGTGCTCGTTGACTTTTTGCGTAACGTGTAAAGTCAGGAATATTTAATGAGAGCGTTGCCCAATATCCAACCATTCCTGTTAAACCGGGAAAAAAGAATTTCCAGAATTCACCGGATGTATGAAACTTCGAAGGCTGTGCAAGAATTGGCCCTAAACCATTACCGGCTGATATGGCCCAGAACAATAAAGCCAATGCAGCGAATGGAAGAAAAAATGCTTTAAATACCAATAACTTCTTTATGCTTTCTACACCAAGTTTTACCACATACATATTTATAAGCCAGAACAGAAAAAATGTAATCGCCGGTCCTGTCTGCAGGCTAAATGAATCAGGAAATATTTGAGGAATATTTTCAATAGCCGGAAACCATACATGAAACATTTGATAAATAGCAAAACCACCAATCCATGTTTGTATACCAAACCATCCACAAGCAACAATGGCGCGAAGCAATGCTGGTATGTTAGCACCACGAACTCCAAAACTTGCTCGAGCCAAAACAGGAAATGGTATTCCGTATTTAGCACCTGCATGACCATTTAATATCATCGGCAATAAAACAATAGTATTACCTAGAAAAATTGTGAGTATAGCCTGCCACCAATTCATACCTCCTTCGATAAGTGAACTTGCCAACATATACGTCGGTATACACAAACTCATGCTTATCCATAAGGCAGCATAGTTCCATGTATTCCATGTACGATTTTCAGGAAGTACAGGAGCGAGGTCTTTGTTTAGGAGGGACATTTATAGAGTATCAAGTATCATGTATCAAGTATCAAGATTCTAGAACTAAGTATTTAGTATTATTTATAAAGAATTTTGATGTGAAAATATATTAAATTTAAATTTATAATATATTTGGTATCTATGTAATTACATAAAAATTATTATAATCTTG
This sequence comes from Bacteroidota bacterium, assembly GCA_031417555.1. Taxonomy (GTDB): domain Bacteria; phylum Bacteroidota; class Bacteroidia; order AKYH767-A; family 2013-40CM-41-45; genus JADKIH01. Next base: position 280 of record JANOVV010000080.1, on the reverse strand, counting down.
ACTTTAACCTTCGACCAATAAATCATGATACTTGATACATGATACATGATACTACACACAGTACTCATCCGCCACCTCAATCGCTTGCGAAACAATATCCAATGCTTCGTCTAATTCATCTTTGTTAATACAAAGTGGGGGAGCTGTAAAAATATAATTCCATCTGACGAATGTAAATAATCCTAATTCTAAAAGTTTAGCATTAACTTTATTCATTATGACCATTTCGTCTGCTGTTGCATTCCATGGAGCCATTGGTTCTTTTGTTTTCCTGTTTTTA
>JANOVV010000079.1:0-28515 GCA_031417555.1 Bacteroidota bacterium | reverse complement strand
TTAGCAGCGTAGAGTCGTTTGACAGCTCCACCTGAATAGCGCTGTCAATGGGTCAGGTACTAATTAATTAGTACTTCCATCATCTTAATCAAAGCATGTCAATGAACTCGCATTCATTTACTTCATGGCACAAGCAAAGTTTCGCAAAGGTCCGCAACGAAATAATAAGTATCCATGTAATTATTAAAATAGCTTCGCCTATATATCTTTAAACAATCTTCTGCATTAATCTGGAAACATATTTTCCAATAATATCAAATTCGATATTTACAAAATCACCCACTTTTAATTTTTTGAAATTTGTTTGCTCGTAAGTGTATGGAATTATTGCAACTGAAAAATTATCATCGCCGGATTCAACAACAGTCAGACTAATTCCATTAACACAAATGGATCCTTTTTCTACTGTTATGTTATCCTGCTTTTCGTAATTGAAATACATCAGCCAACTTCCCTTCTGAGAAATAATATTCGTAACTTTTGCTAGCGTATCAACATGCCCTTGCACAATGTGTCCATCCAAACGGTCGCCAACTTTTGTGCAACGTTCCAAATTGATTTCATCTCCTTCTTTCAACATGGAAAGATTGGTACGTTTCAACGTCTCATCGATAGCAACTACATCATACTCATTTCCATGAATCGAAACAACGGTGAGGCAAACTCCGTTGTGTGAAACACTCTGATCTACTTTTAATTCATCCGTAAAAGAACATTGAATGGTAAAACGAAGATTTTTTTCTTCTTTTTTAATTTTTATTACTCTTCCTATTGATTCAATGATGCCTGTAAACATTATAAGTGGGTCTTCCTTTCAGGAAATTTGCTGAATCGTTTTCAGATTCTTAAATCTCCAAATTCAAAAATTAATTTCTGATCAATTGTATGGTTCCGTGCAATTCCAATGTCTGTTCATTTTTAACACTGAAAAAAAATACCTTGCATGTATAATAATAAACACCATCCGAACAATCCGCCTTAGTGTCTTTATTTTTTCCATCCCAATTTATATTCTTGTCTTTTGTTTCAAATACAATATTTCCCCAGCGACTAATGATTTTCATCTCAACACTCTTCACATTTTTATACGGCGGACAATTTTTTTCCTGAAAATCCTTTGATGTCGTCGAATCACACGGATGGAAGAGATCGTTTTTCCCGTCGCCATTGGGAGAGAATGCAGATGGAAGGACATATTGCCTGCATGTATCAACACAAACAACTACAGGATTCGTCGTTTCGTTTCCTACCGAATCTATTGCTGTTACTTTATAACAACCGGAAAGCCTTGATAAACCGGTGTGAAAATAAACGGTATCCATTGGAGAAAGAATAAAATCAATAAGTTCAAAACTTCCATCCTTCGACGGAGCAAAATAAATATTATAACGGAGTACATCATCGGCGCATGAATTATTGGGATTCGTCCAGATCAACTCATTTTGATTATCACTGCAGTAAGAATTAACGATAAGATCCGGCGAACACGGAGGAACATTATCTAAAGGAATGGAACAATTCTCCTGAGAACGATTTATTATCGGATCTACAAATCCACTAAACTGATAAGAGCCAATACTTTTTATATAATAACAATATTGTACTCCATTCACAAGTCCGGAATCGGAATAAAAAGGAGAATTCACAAAAGCAATTGAATCAAATTGCAATGAAGCATTTTGTTTATATACTACATAACCGGAATTTGTCCATGGAACATGTTCTTCCCATGATAAATTTAATCTGTTATCAGTAGGTGAAATATTTAAAAAAATCGAAGAGGCTATACCGGTTTGTCCTTTATAAACGAATGCTCCATTATTCGTATAATACAAATCAATTCTATACGACCACGGTGTCGATTTGGTGTCGATGAGTGTATCGATAAACGATGTATCATTAATTGTATTTAATATTCCTATAGCATTTGAAGAAAAATTATTTCCAAAAAAACCCGGTGACCGAAATATTCTATACTGATAAGGTCCCGGAAACTGAATGGTATCGAGTTCTGTAGGTTTACTCCATCCTATGAAAATACTTCCGTTATTTGAATCTGTAAAACGGATATCCACATTAGTAATTACCGGAGCATCTTTTTTTAATGAAGCACAAATTTGCGGTGATGCACAACTTTCTGAACTATCTGCATAAATTGCTGTTATCAGATAACAGTATTCAATTCCTATTGTTAGTCCTTGTCCTTTATTGTTATCAGAAAATGTTAAATCCAAACCATCTGATGAAGTTCCAATTAATGTATAACCTGTGTAAGTTGGAACACCATTTTCACACGGACATTGAATAGTATCGGCATACATGCCGTTTCTTCTGTAAATATTATAATGAACAATATTACCACATGGAGCCGGCAGCCAATTAACATCTATTGTGTTTCCATTCGGAACTGCAAAAACAGCAGGAGGCGGCGGAGCAATTACATGAATAAACGTTCCTTTTAAATCAACTAATGTTGGGGATGATCCGCTGGCTGCTCTGAATTGAACAAAATAAGGTTGCGGTCGAACATGATGACATTTCGTAGCCCATAAAAATTCAGAAACTACTGTGTCGTTATTAGTTATTACAGGAGTAAAAATTGCCGGATCAGGTACAAGTACCGAATCAAACGGGCCTCCGCTTTCTGAAAGCACAATAATATCACCATCTATGTCCGTTGCTGTTACATTAAATCGAAGTGTGTCTCCGGCGAGCACACACGTATCGCTGATAACTTCAATGACCGGAGGATAATCATCGCAATTGTTAATCACAATTTGCATATCGCGCCTGATAGATCCTATAAATATTCCATTGCGCCATTGTAGAATATTAAAAGCAACATTATACTCATTGCAATTGCAGGAAGCAATCGGTGGAGAATGAGGCAAAGGTTTATCCCATATTAAATCGCCTGTAACAGGGTTTAATGTAAATGAATTTGATGCGGAAGGATATGTATATCCCGGAATCGGTTCTCCGTTATCTCCACTGCATTCTACCAATTCATAAGAAAGACTATCATTGGGATCAGGATCAAATGCACCCGGATTATGAATAAAAATCCGATCCACGCAACCCTGATCAATAGGATCATAGGTAGTTAGCGGAGAATTATTATTACCCAGAAATGGATTAATAATAAGAACACTTTCAATATAAAAAGGAACAGAAACTGAACGAGGAATATTTACTACGGATTCATTCCTGTTTGGGTCTGTGAAATGAATGACAAACCTTCCCGGACCGGGATATGTGTGTTCTTTAACATAAATATTTTTAGAAATATTATTCGGCAAATCAATCTTACTTGTTCTATCGAACACTTCGGGCGGAACATTAAAATCGAAATAAACAGAGTCCAGTTTCGGGCGGTCTGCACTCACGCTGGTCGTTTTAGTGAACGTCGTAATGGTTACCCTGTATTTTAATTCTGTTTGATTTTGTCCGATCCATTCGTATGTAATTTGTCCGGCCCGGTTATGCGTTGCATAAACGTTATTCACAACGAAACAAAAGAAAATAAAAATAAAAAAACGACTGATAGTTTTCATTATTAATAATTAATCACCTGTTGTTCGATTGTCTCAGGGATTTCTCTCTTATCGTATTGTTGATTTCTTAACTGCGGCTCAAAACCTGCCTCACGAATGGCTTGTTGAATTCCTTCTGCAGTAAAACGATGCGGAGCACCCGCTGCTGATACTACATTTTCTTCAATCATAATAGAACCGAAATCGTTGGCTCCGGCATAGAGGCAAAGTTGAGCAATTTCTTTTCCCACAGTTAACCAGCTTGCTTGAATATTGTCAATGTTTGGAAGCATTAAACGGCTAAGGGCAATCATCCGTAAATATTCTTCTCCTGTAACGTTATTGTTAACTCCTTTAATTCTGCTCAACAATGTTCCTTTATCCTGATAAGGCCATGGAATAAATGCAAGAAATCCTTTGGCATCAGCGGGTTTTTCGCTTTGCACCTGCCGTAACCAGACCAGATGTTCGAATCGCTCGTATAAAGTTTCAACATGACCAAGCATCATTGTTGCTGATGTTGTTATATTCAGTTTATGCGCTGCTCTCATTACATCCAGCCATTCACGGCCTGAACATTTTCCTTTAGAAATCAAACGGCGTACACGATCATTGAGTATTTCTGCTCCCGCACCGGGCAGTGAGTCCAGTCCTGATTCTTTTAATGCCTTCAATACTTCGTAATGTGTAGATCCTTCCAGTTTTGTTATATGTGCAACTTCCGGCGGACCGAGTGCATGCAGTTTTAAATCAGGATATAAATGTTTTAATTCTTTGAAGAGTGTTGTATAATATTTTAGTCCGAGATCAGGATGATGACCACCCTGTAAGAGCAATTGTTCCCCTCCTAAACGAAATGTTTCTTCAATTTTAACTTTATATTGATCGATGGATGTTATATATGACTCGGCATGGCCGGGTATACGGTAAAAATTACAAAATTTGCAATTTGCAATGCATACATTGGTTGTATTTACATTACGGTCGATAATCCAGGTAACGATATTGTCGGGATGTAATTTTTTACGCAATCGGTGCCCTGCATCCACTAATTCGGCCGTAGGCACATTTTCAAAGAGAAAAAGGCCCTCTTCAGCGGTTAAAAATTCCGATTGCAGTGCGTTTTTCAGTAATAGGTCTGCATTCATATGTACTAAATAATGAAAATATTAATAGAATAAACTTAGTCTAAAGTTAAAGACTGTACACTTTGCGTAAAATATTTTAACTAATTTCCGCCTTCAAAAATACGATTAATAATGCAGACCACAATCAAACTAAAACCATCCTATAAGGTAAGCGATTCCCTCATTTTACTCATTGATGACAAAGGAAATCTTCCAAAAGGAGTCTTTTCTGCTCAAGAGACAAATTATATTAAAAAGGAATTGAAAGATGATAAAAAAAGCATCCTAATCAACCAGTATAAAAGAGTTGTCGGGATTTTTCAGCCTGATAAGGAAAATAATCTCAATAAGCTATTAGAGAAATGCAGAAAAGCCGGAGATAGTTTTTTGTCTTCTATCAATAAACATAAAATTAAAAGTATAGTCATCGTAGATCTGGCCGGAAAACCGGAACTTGCTCTTGCCATGGCCGAAGGAATTGCTCTAAGCAATTATCAGTTTATAAAATACAGAAAAGAAAAATCGAAAGAGGAAAATAGTCTTAACGAAATTAATATCGTAAGCAAAGGTTTAAAGCAAACACATATTCAGTCAATGAAAAATGTTGTTGATGCTGTTTGTCATGCCCGGACTCTTGTTAACGAACCTCATTCATGGCTAAATGCAACACAACTCAGCGATGAATTTGTAAAGCTTGGAAAAGAAGCCGGCTTTGATGTAGAAGTTTTGGATAAAGCGAAAATTAAATCTTACAAGATGGGTGGCTTATTAGCTGTAAACCTTGGAAGTAAGCAACCGCCAACATTCACTATCATGGAATGGAAGCCTAAAAATGCTAAGAATAAAAAACCCTACGTTCTCATTGGTAAAGGTGTTGTTTATGATACGGGTGGATTAAGCTTAAAGCCGACACCGAATTCGATGGATTATATGAAAAGCGATATGGCCGGTAGCGCGGCTGTGGCATGTGCCCTTTTCGCTCTTGCAAAAAATAAAGTTCCTCTACATGTTATCGCTCTGGTACCTGCTACAGATAACAGCCTTGTCGAAGATGCCTATAAACCGGGTGATATTATTACAATGATGAGCGGACAAACCGTGGAAGTTTTAAATACTGATGCTGAAGGACGGCTTATCCTTGCCGATGCTTTACATTTTGCAAAAAGATACAAACCTGAACTCGTTTTAGATTTCGCAACATTAACAGGAGCTGCTGCTGCTGCTGTCGGACCATATGGAATTGTATGGATGGGTAAAGCAGACGAAAAAATTAAAAAGCAATTGACTGAAAGCGGTGAATATGTTTATGAACGATTAGCGGAATTTCCATTCTGGGATGAATACGATGATCTGATCAAATCGGATGTTGCTGATATGAAAAATATCGGTGGTGCTGTCGGTGGTGCAATTACTGCAGGAAAATTTTTACAGCGTTATGTTGATTTTCCATGGATGCATTTTGATATTGCCGGGCCTTCCTTCCTCCATGCCGCCTCCAGCTACCGCGGGAAAGGCGGAACAGGTGTTGGCGTAAGGCTGCTGGTAAATTATTTTACAAATCTTGCCGAAATGGAATAATTTTCTCCATCAATAGTTTGGAAATTTAAAAACAGAAGTTTGAAGTAATAATAATGGAAGAAGGAAAAATAAAAGTCGGAATTAGTTGCGGAGATATTAACGGCGTCGGCATCGAAGTCATATTAAAGACTTTTTTAGACAATAGGATGCATCAGATTTGTACACCCGTTATTTATGCAAGCAATAAAATGATCAGCCTGCAAAGGAAGCTTCTTAACATGAATGATTTTCAGTATCAGACTGTGAAAAATGGTAATGAAATTATTTTACGTAAAACAAATGTCATCAATTGCTGGGAAGAAGAAGTTGCTGTTGATTTCGGAAAAGAAACTGAGAGCGGTGGAAAATATGCTTTACTATCTCTGAATGCTGCAGTAGATGACTTGAAAGATAAAATGATTGATGTTCTTATTACAGCACCTATAAACAAACACAATATTCAATCCGGCGATTTCAAATTTCACGGACACACTGAATTTTTAGCAGACGCTTTTAATAGTCCGGAACATTTAATGTTTTTGGTGAGTAACGAACTTCGTGTGGCTGTAGTTTCCGGCCATGTTCCTGTCAAAGATGTATCGGCGGGACTTACACAGGAAAAAATTTCTGCTAAACTTAGTTTAATGAATCAATCGTTAAAGCGCGATTTTAAAATACGCAAACCGCGGATTGCTGTACTTGGACTTAATCCTCATGCAGGCGATCAGGGTTTGTTGGGAATGGAAGAAAAGGAAATCATCATACCGGTAATTAAAAAATGTTTTGATGAAGGAATGTTTGTTTATGGCCCTTATTCTGCCGATGGCTTTTTCGGTTCGGCATCGTTTAAACAATTTGATGCTGTACTTGCCATGTATCACGATCAGGGATTAATACCTTTTAAGACATTGAGTTTTGCATCGGGAGTAAATTTTACTGCGGGGCTTCCGATCGTTCGTACCTCTCCGGATCATGGAACTGCTTACGATATCGCCGGAAAAGGAATTGCCAAGGAAGACTCTTTTCGCGAAGCTATTTATACAGCTATAGATATCCTGGCAAACCGTGAAGATTATGATGAAATAAATGCTAAACCTTTGGCATTTTCTAAACAAAGCAGAGATCAGTAGTACATATCAGAATGTCTATTCTAGGCAGCTTTGTTTTATGACTCAATATTATATACAAACATTACAATTATTTAAATCACCAGACTTTCTTTGATTATAATTTTATAAACGGTTTAACTTTCACGGTACTTTATTACAATATTTTTTAACAAACATTTTTCAAAATAAAAAAAAGAGTGCACCCTTTCGGATGCACTCTTAATAATCATTCTAACTATTTAGAAACTAAAAATTTTACAGTTTGAACTGTCTGATCATTATTAGACAAAGTTGCAAAATAGACTCCTGCTTTATAATCCGACAAGTCGACATTTATTTCAAAAGTTCCCGAAGCTTTATTTTCATTTAAAGGCATGGCAATAATTTTACCACTGATATCATAAATCTTAATGGAGACTTTGGCTCTATCTGATAATTTAACTTTAAAGGTTGTTTGATCAGAAGCCGGATTCGGATAATTCATCATCACACTTACAGGAGCAGCAATACTTAATCCCAGATTCATCGGCTCAATAGTATTTGCTAATCTGTAATATCCGGATGGACCGCATTTGCATCCATTGTAACCACTCCATGGAGTTTGTACATAAGGAAATTGAGTTTGAAAAGTTGTATCATTTTCTTCAACACCCGTTGAATAACCTAAAACGCCTAAAAGTGCCGGTGTTACCGGGTTTGGATTACCTACTGTATAATCATCGTACCATAATCCAATTGCCGCAAGTACAACACCGCTGACAGCCTGTAATTCTATTCTGGTTACATCATCTTCCAGTCTTCTTCCATTCGGAAATCCATCCATATTAGGAATAAACTGCAAATTAGTATTCTGATTATATGTTGCATCTGTGAGTCCAAGTACTGCTGCATAAACTAATCCCAGTGAATTAAACTTTGGATCATTTCTGTCTGTAACAGGTACAGCCATATTGAGTCGCAACATGTCGCCATTTGTAGGAAGGAAATTATTAATAAAAGGTTTTCCTGCCGCCAATGGATTTCCATTCTTTCCTGTAGCCAACTGATAAGGAGGAAGATTAGGAACGCCTGTCATAAAAATTGGAAGTATATCGACTGAACGAGGCTTATTATGTCTAAGCAAATAATTTCCAAAGATAGCAGGATCCAAGGCTGTATTTAGAACTGCAGGTGAACCAAGCAATGGAAATAAACCGTCATGCGTATTTCTGAAATCAAATTGTTGTAATGAACTGCTTTGAATTCTTAAAGCACTTAGTGCAGGCACTGCTCCTCCAAACTGACTGTTGTCCATGTATAAAGCAAGCTCAGGATTTGTAAAGTATTTTTCAAAATCAACTTCATTATATGGTCTTTGTGAATTCCAATAATCTTTATCTCCAATTGGAATTACTGCTTCATTGGTTAAAGGCATTCCAATTCTTGAAACCTGAATCCATTTTCCTGAAGAACTCGGCTTACCACCGTCGTCATCAAGCATTGTTATTTTCCTTCTGCTTGCATTTGCCCATACACCTATAATGAAATCCTTATCCAAAATATTCTGAGCCATCGTGACAGGCTTGCCTTCTTTTTGCAAAGTAGAAATGGGAATATTTAAACATATTGAGTGAACGTTTTTACATGCCAATGCATCACGAGGACTATCTACACCAGTTCCCCCATCTCTTGTTTGACCTAAATCAAATATTCCACCTAAATCTACAAAGAAGGGATCATCAGATGGCCCACAAAAAATCTGTTCTCCTGTAGAGGCTTGTTTAAGAGCATTTGTCCGTAAAGTTGAATATGGCGTGTTTAAGCCAACAGGGCTTTCAATAGAACGTGGACCTATATTATTTGGAGGAACAATTCCATTTGTAGCAATTGTTTGAAATGAATTTCCACCATTCATACTTCTCTCACAGGTATAGGTAGTCTTTAAATTTTGCTTGCCTAATCGTATATTAAAAAATGTTGTTGGATCCTCGTTTACTTGTTTGAAAGTAAAACGATAAATAATGTCATCTTCATTCTTATTTCGCGAACGACCGTTCTTTACATGTATCTCATAACGGATATTTTCCCCGAAAGAAAAATAATTCGGCCCTCCCTGTGGTAATTCCGCAGGAACATAATTTGCTATAATAACAATTTTACCGGTATCGGCCGGATTACGAAACGCATACAAATCGGTATTATCAGCTAAAGGATCATTTGATATCAATGGCGCCTCTCTATGACTTGAGGCAGTTAATTTAACATCGTTGGAAACAATAAATCCAAATAGAATTGCTCCAAACAATATAAAAGAAATAACAAATTTCTTAATGGTGGTTTTTTTCATAAAAGTCTTTTTTATAAGTTTTAATTTTTAATTGTAAATAAAAATGAATATGAGGGTACCTTTCAAAATTCACATACGGGGTATTTGTTAAAGAGGATTTAACAAAATGAAAAATATTTTTTTGGGGGGCACAAATAAATAAATCGCTTAAAGAGGCTGCCGAATAAAATAGAGATCTTTTGTTAAACAATTCGAATCAATTAATAGCCCAAAAAAGCCGCCAATATTGAAAAAAATTAAAATAAATACTAAATGCCTTACACTTGTCTATGAACAATTTGCATTTATTTTTCTCTAATTTAAATATGAGAGAGACTATTATAACATTCATCGCTTAGAAATAAAGTATCCTGCGCACTAAAATTTATTGAATGTTTTCGGTATTGTTGTTTTTGTATAAAAAACAAAAAAAATTAATTTTGCTTAATTATTTTACCAGTAAAAAACTTGTTTTCAAAACACAAAGTATAAAAATAAATTCCATCACTTAGATCTGAAAGATTAACAAAGATTGAATTTTCATTTAGATTTAAATTTCTCAATTTTTTACCATTCATATCGAAAACTCTCAATTGAACTGTAATATGAATACCTGTAAAATCAAATCTGAAAATTCCATTTCCAGGATTCGGAGAGATTGAAAAATCATCCTCATTTGGTGAAGAATTAATCCCTGTCGTAGACGTATTTGCTAAAGGGAACGGATCGGATGGCGTGCATCCCATATAATTGAAAAGAAAATTACTTACGAAACGAACTGTTGTATCCATGTATGCAAGATTAGCTGCATAAGGAACATGATCAGCTCCATAAAAAGTATACATTTCATTTCTTAGGCCGATACTATTGGCATAATCGGAAATTGAAAAACTTCCATCTACAACCATAATAGGGAAAACTCCCAGAAGATAAATTGTCGCTGAAGCATAAGGAACCGTTCCATCTCTATCGCCATGCATGCTTACAACAGGAATATCATTTGTGTGAATCCATGTTTTATCTCCGATCGCACCACATAGATTTATTACTGCATTAATATTTGAAGGATATCCCGGATTACCACTGTTACCTTCCAGGCCTCCAAGTAATGTAGTGTCAATCTCAGAAGTTAATTCAGAAGATTCATTCAGATATGCCAGATGAAGAGCCGTAAAAGCGCCGGCAGAACTTCCGCCTCCGAAAATCATTGAAGGGTCAATACGAAATGTATTTGTAGTCGCAGCATCTTTCCTGAAATAACGAATTGCTGCTTTCATATCCTGCATGGCAAGAAAAACTTCTTGTTTGGCTACAGCAGAGGTCGGAGGAAATAAAGAAAAGCCAAGCCTGTATTCTATAGAAGCACAAACATAACCTCGTTTTGCAAAATGCTGACACAATGAAACAATATCAGCATCCGTTTTTGTTCCGGCTACGAAACTTCCTCCATGAACCCATACAATAAGCGGTCTCATTGCTAATGTATCACCTGAAGGCTCATATACATCAAGTTTAAGTGTCGTCAAAACTCCACCTGAACTGGTGTTGGATCCGAAGGTAATATTAGAAGTTATTTGAACCGTTTGAAAAATTTCTGTATCGTACCGTAACGATCCGCAATTATCATTTGACTTTGCTTTCGTATAGAAAGAAAATAAAATGAAAGAAAGCAATAAGAAATATTTTTTTTGAAATTGCATAAATTATTCAGGATCACTAAAACATTTTTATTAGAAAATCCGGCTGAAAAAAAGAAAGCCGGTAAATTACCGGCTTTCCAAATTTATTTTATTAATCTAAAATTACCTGTTTGACAATAGTACCTTTTGTAAACTGTGCTTTTACAAAATAAATACCCGGAGATAGGTTTTGTCTATTGATGTCATAGATAAAACTATTATCTCCTTTTATTGTTCGAATAACTTTTCCTGCGATATCCGTAATTCTAATCGTTTCTAATTCTGCTACAGAAGCATCTATAGCAATTTTGAAATTACCTGTAGAAGGATTAGGAAATACTTTTACAGATTTCTGTAATTGTAAAGTCTCATTGATGAAAACATTTAAGCCTAATGCACGGAACATACGAGGACAAACATAATTTTGAACAGTATCGATATATGCAAGACCTTTTACTTTACTCATATCAGGATTAGATAGAAGGCTGCTTCCTGAATTTGTACAAGTAGTATCCCACCATTCCCATGGACCTGCTTCACCTGTTAATGGTCCCGGAGGATCCGGACGCTCTAATGGAAAAAGTCCGTCGATATTGTCATTAATTAAATTAGCACGCGTTGTATAAGCATCTGTCAGTCCTAAGAATCTGAATGAATCATTATTACCAAGATAGGTTGCACGGCGTTCGATATCATAACTGCCGCTTACATTCACAACAAATTGTCCTGTAGTAGGGACGATAACCGGGCCATACGTATAAGGAGCGAAAGGATCATTAGGAACATGAAAACAAACCATTGGAACATCACCTGCTTCCATCCAAGATGAATCTCCCATTGCACCGCCCATGTTAAACACAAAATTCACATCGTTACTATAACCGGGATTGTTTAACATCGGCTGATTAAGACCAACGCCGCCATTTCCATCCCAGTCTCCGGAAAGAGTTGTATCAATGTAACTAAGTCCGGTACCTATATTCTGAAATTTAACAAGATTAATATCGTCGTAAGAATTAACGGTAGCATAAGCGAGAGCAACATAACCTCCCGAACCCTGGCCGCCAATAGCAATACGAGTATCGTCAATCTTATATGGATTACTCATTGTAGCAATCGTTTTACGGAAATAACGCACACAAGATTTTGCATCTTGTAAAGCACGATAAACTCCATTGAGTAATGTTCCGGTACGAACATCCTGATCACCTACCGGATTCCACCCTAATCTGTAATTCATAGATGCAACTACATATCCTTTTTTGGCTAATTGCATACACATTTCAACAGAAGCGCTATCGCTTTTATCGCCTGTACACTGACCATTTAAAGGAACAGGTAAGAAACTTCCGGTGTGCAAATAAAGAATTAACGGACGAACAGCAGCAGTATCACCTGTTGGTTCATAAATGTCCATCGTTAAAGTATCCAATGCCGGAGCTCCTGAAATTACGGTTACGTTTATCCCATAAACAACTTCACCGGTAATGGATACAGAAGAGAATACCGGATCTAAATAACGCTCTTGTGCATTTATTCCATAACTTACTAGTAAACAAATAATTAGTATTAGTTTTTTCATATTAATAGTTTTTGGTAATTCCATGCAAATTAGGAATTTTTAAAACATTAACTACAAAAAAATTATTCGGAAATATTAACTAAAATCGAAAAATAAGCCAATCTTCCAACAAGCGGGCCGCCATAAACCTGATAAACCTTATTGTTTAATACATTGGAAGCACCGATTTTAAAAGTACTTTTTATGGATTTCAACTTATAGTTTAATTGTACATCAACGACATCATAAGTATCAACATTACCCGTAAATTGAGGTGAGCCTTCATAACGGAAACCTTGAATCCATTTATAATTTATATTGAAGCCTGTATTATTGATATGTAGTTTTAAAATATAAGTATCAATATCTCTTGCATTAAATCCGATATTAAATTTATTTACCGGTGTATTAAAAGCAGGAACTAATGGATCTGAAGAACCTCTTCGATCCAGATAATTATAAGAGTAGTTTGCTGTAAATGCATAAAACTTTTTGAAGTAATAATTTAATCCAATAGAGCCGCCTTGCGTAACAACCAGATCATTTGCATTAGATGCAATGCGATATACTGTAAACGACTTTAACCTGTTTGTGAACGGAGGATCCTGGAAAACAAGCTTGGCACCGATTTTATACCCGATAAAATCGGTATAAAAACTAAAATAATAATTCACATCCATGAAAAGATTATTAAAGAGTGTAGTGCGATAACCTGCTTCAATTGTTTTTACTTTTTCAGGTTTTACAGGACTAACATTGAAATACTGAATGAGGCTCCTATCGAGGTTTGAACTGTTTAAATAAAGCGGAAGTGATGGAATACTTGCAAGTGAATCATAACCGGTAATATTTCCCAGCAATATCGCTCTGCCGACATTGTAATACAGATACTGATCGGAAAGAGTTGGATTTCTTATAGCTGCAGAAAAGGAAACTCTAAAAACATGGTTTGATTTTGTTACATATACTGCTGATAAAGCCGGAGAAAAAAGGTAGTCGAAATTATCGTTCTTATCAATTCTTCCGGTAATATTTATTTTTAATTTTTGATCAATAAATTTTTTTTCCAATCCCAGATAAATTCCAAACTCTTTATTTTCTATTTTTTCAGAAGCCGTGTCGCTGAAAATTGTTCCCTGAGAATTTGGTTTATACATTCTGAAATTGGAGCCCACAATAATATCCATGATTGATGGAGTAAATTTATATTCCCCCTGAACATGGTAAAGGGCAGACTTATCATAGAATCCGGATCCTCCTTCTTTAAAAGTTTTTCTTGATGTTACCGATTTAAGAAGTGAATCAAAACGTTCGGTGCCGGGTGTAAAAAAAGCCTGATTCTCTGCAGACAAAGCACCGTTGTTTGAATAATATTCAGCTCCATCGTGCCAGGCATTAACCGTATCCGAATATAATTCCATTACCGCATTCGCTTGTGCGGTATCATAAGGAAACTGATATGGAGGAAATCCCGGTAAGTTATGTGCTCTGTTAAATATGTTATTAAATATCCAATAGTTTCTGTAATCTTTACTCCACTGCGCATCATTTTTTGCTGCATCCTGCATTAAGATTGCAGTAAAAACTGCATCATACGATTTACCCGCATCTTCATTAGTTGCATAGGCACGAACAAAAAATTTATCTTCTTTTCTTACCTCTAATCTATTTTGAAAAAAAAGTATATCCTTCAAACTATATCGATTGTCGCCTTGATAAACTGTTGTACCTGTTCCAAAATTTGAGGCGAGAATTGCCTCTACACTATCAGTAATTTTATAATGCAAAGCAACGGCTGCCTTAAAATTACGCGAATGATAATCTACAATATCTTTTTCTGCATAACCTGTACGATACCATCTTTTGAGTCCGGGATATTGTCCCTGTTGCGAAAGACTCATTGCATTATTTGCACCTGTAATGTCTTCATCACCATATCTGTTTACAGCATCATAACCACCAGGATTACTCACCGGATCTTTAGAATCGTAGGAAGCAGATAAATTATTCGCCTCCCAATCATTGGCCTGCATGTAAAACATATTGACCTTGTATCCGAATTTCTGTATACCTTCTTTGTTTTTAAATACCTGAGCCCAGCGCAAAGCCGTTTCTCTTAGATTTCTTTCTCCAACTTTAAAAGAAACTTCCAGTCCGGGTTTTATAAATGGTGAACGTGTAGTCATACTTATTACTCCATTAAATGCATTCGGTCCATAATACGCTGAACTTGCTCCGGCAATCATATCTACTTTTAATACATCCAGTTCTGATGAGCCAAGGAAATTACCAAGTGAAAAATTTAATCCCGGCGATTGATTATCTACACCATCAATAAGTTGAAGGGAACGAACCGGCGATGTACTGTTAAATCCTCTCGTATTTACAATTGTAAAACCAAGTGATGCACTAGTTAAGTCAACGCCTTTCAGTGACCCTAATGCTTCATAAAAAGAATTCTGCGGACATTCTTTTATGGCAATAATGTCCATTGATTCAACTGTAAGCGGAGCTTCTTTTTGTTTTTCCGAAATACGGCTTCCTGTTACGGTAACATCTTTCAGATTAATTTCTTTGGACTTCAATTTTACATTGACTACCGAATTTGCTTCAGGAACTTTTACTTCCTGCGGCTCAAAACCTATATAAGATACCACAAGAACATAAGGTGGTTTGGATTCTGTAACTATTTCAAATTTACCGTCAATATCTGTTGTAACTGCATCCGACGTTCCCTTAAGTAAAACGGATGCTCCAATTATACTTTCATTCGTAGATGCATCGCGAATAATTCCACTGATACGCTGTGCCTGCGTCGAAAAAAAAGAAATGACTAAGACTAATAACAGAACAAGTTTTCTAATCATATCCTTCAGAGAATTAAGATAGCAAAGTACAAAGAAAATACTAAAACGAAAGTAAAAAAATGACACTGTTCTTTTTCCGTATAAATTTTTAAATTTTGAACTTTTAAAAAACGGAATAAGAAGCCGACAAAAGCACTCGTTGCGAAACTTCGCGACCTTTGCGTTTAAATACTAGCCCAACATAAATATAAACGCAAAGACGTGACGATACGCTACGGTTCGCAACGAGTTTTTTAATAACCTTCTTGAAAATCATTAAAAATCTATCTGCTTATCACAAGTGCTCCTGCCTGAAAATAAGATTCTAGCGTAAACTTATAAAAATAAATTCCCGGTGAAAAATCAGACGCATTGAATCGAATTAATTGCTCCCCGGCATCAAGATCATTACTAACTAGCGTCTTTACCAGCTGACCACTCGTAGAAAAAATTCTTAAATCAACTGCTTGTTTACTTTTAAGTGCAAATGCAAAAACAGCATATTGATTTAATGGATTTGGATAAACATACAAGCCGCTGTTTCTTGTTATATCTTTTATACCTGTTCCACCTCCATCTATCGTTATACTATCACACCTCGAACAATTATTTCCATCTGTAATACAAAGAGTATAAAGTCCGGCAGCGAGGTTTGAAATATTTTGAGTCGATGAATTTAAAGGCTTCCAATTAAATGAATAGGGAAACGTACCGCCATTTACTGCTGCATTAATATTTCCATTTAAACACGTTGAACATGTAGCGTTTGCAATTGAAAAAGAAATATTCAAAGAATCCGGCGACAAAATCGTACCTGATGCTGATGTTGTACAATTATGCGAATCAGAAATAATCACTGAATATGTTCCCGCTGAAAGATGTAAAGCACTATCAGTTCTTTGTCCATCCGACCATACATATTCATAAGGTGGTGTTCCTCCTCCAACATCTGCATACAACAAACCATTTTCTGCTCCGTAACATTTAATATTTTCAGAAAATATCAATGCTGCTAATGGTGGTGGTTCAGCTAAAATAAAACCAATTGAATCTCGGCAATGATTGGCATCTGAAACAATAACACTGTATACACCCGATGACAGATTGTTTGCTAATGCCCCGGAAGAAATATTAGGCGACCATGAATACGTAATTTGGCCACTTCCGCCAATAGCATTGATCAAAACAGAACCATTATTTCCGCTATTGCATGTTACCGGATTCAAGACAGTTGCAGATAAAGTCAACTCGGTATTTCCATTCAGAGTAAAATTTGCAGTCTGTGAGCATCCATTACTATCGCTGACTGTGACAGAATAATTTCCCGGAATAAGATTTTCCGCGAGCGAATCTGAATCACCATTAGACCATTGATAACGATATCCACTTACTCCTCCAGATACCCGAACAGCAATCCAACCATTGGCCTGTGCGCAGGTTGCATTTTTTTTATTTACCGAAATTTTAATTGGAACCGGTTGCACTACAGATGCAGATGAATTTGTAAAACAACCATGCATGTCTGAAATATGTAAATTATATATTCCTGCATTTAGATTATTAATCGATTGCGAAGTTAAGCCGCCCGGATTCCATAAATAATTGTACGGAGAAGTTCCGCCCGATACAATGGCATTCAAAATTCCTGTTGATGTATGGTTACAAATAACCGGAAACGAATTAATCTGAATAGAAACCGGCGCCGGCTCGGTAATATTTAATTGATATTCCGTTACACAATTATTAATGTCTGAAATAGTAATTGAATAATTTCCGGGAAATAAATTTGAAGCAAAAGAACTAAAACCACCGGTTGGTGTCCATACATAAGAATAAGGAGGAGCTCCGCCACTCACATTTAAATTTGCGAATGCATCATTTACACCATTACAACTCTCTTGAGTCTGACCACTTACAAAAACATTCAATCCGCTTGCACTTACAATGTTTACCGTATCTCTTGCAAAACATCCTTTAGCATCAGTTACGGTTACTATCTGACTTCCCGTATTTAGACCGATAGCTATAGAATCTGTCGAGCCAGAAGGAAACCAACTATACTGATATGGTTTTTTCCCATTCATCACTTCCACATCTGCCGTACCATCGTTGAAATTACATGTAGCCGGTGTTGTGGAAGTGAATATGGTTATTAATGGAGGATCGTTTACTACTACTGTTGTTGAACCGGTGCAATTAGATGCATCCGTAACAATTACAGTATATGTACCGGCCGATAATTGATTTACAGTCTTTCCCGTTTTTCCAAGCGATGGCCAAAAATATGTCAGAGCCCCGGTACCTCCCGAGGAATTTACAGTAGCCGTTCCATTATTCCCTCCAAAACAATCCGGCAACGTTGCTGATTTTATAAATGAAAATGGTTGTGGTTGCGAAATTGTGAATGACGAAGTTTTAGAACAACCTGCATAATCTGTTACAGTAATTGTATATAAACCCGAAGGAACTGAATTTAATACGGGCGTATTATTACCGCCGGGAAACCACGAATATATAAATGGAAACGTTCCTCCTGTTACATTTACAGATATAGAGCCTTGTGACCCGTTGCATATTGCATTTTGTATGTTCGATTGAAAAACTAATTGTGCAGGTTGAAGAATATTAATTTGTACCTGCGAAGAACAACCTGTTGCATCAAACACAGTAACAGTATAATCGCCTGAACCAAGTCCTGTTGCGGTTGACGAATTTCCTCCTGATGGAAACCAATTGTAACTATAAGGTCCGGTTCCTCCGTTTACATTTACAGTCGCTGCTCCATCCGATCCGCCATAACATTGAACATTTGTTATTGATGTTACAGTAACTGTTGGTGCAGATGGATTTTGTATTGTTACCGGAAAAGATTTTATACATCCTTTGCTGTCGTTCACGGTAACAATATACGTTCCCTTACAAAGAAATGTAGGTGAAGTTCCGGTTTGTCCGTTTGACCAGGTGTAAGTATATGCCGGATTACCACCTGAAGCATTTACTATTGCACTTCCATTGCATCCGTTTCCTGCACATGTACTGTTTGTCGTATTTACATTTAGAGTAATCGGATTGGGTTCTGAAATAATTACAGATTTTGTTTTTGTACAACCAATTGCATCCTGAAACGTCACCGAATAATTTCCTGCGCAGAGATTAGTAAGTGTATCCGAATCACTTCCATTATTCCAATAATACGTTTTTTGATAGGGCGATGATCCTAATGCTATGACACTTCCATCGCAGGAAGTATTACAAGATGTATTTTGAATACTCGCACTTAAAGAACATGAACAACGTCCCGGGAAATTTGCATCAAGCCATAACAAACGGGTATGAACCCAATTTTTCAAATTCTGAATTTCTCCCGTATAAGTAGTTGGTTGGGGAGAAGGGTTCGGCCAAATGTATGTTCCAAGTATTGGCCATGTCGTAAAATTTCTTGCTTGCGATTCATTCAATAATGCAGCGACTGAATCAATAACAGAATAAATATGTTGTTCACTCAAAACATTTTGCCTGTAATTTGACCAGCGGCATTTTAATTCATTCGTATAATTAGTATCCTGCAAAAGCCGCTGCCACCAGAATGGTACCTGAAAGCCGTCACCAAAACATGGAAACTGATATGCCCAACCTGTTGTATCATCGGCATCGCAATGGTTAGCATTTCCCCAGGCAATATCATAATCCCAAACAGGACCTGCTTTGAGCGTTTTATTTTTATCCTTGTATAAAAATGTACTTATCCGATATGCATCAATATTTTTACTAAGCTCGTTGATAAAAAAATAATCTAACCAGGAACCTTTTCCAATAAAACGAGAATATCCATTGATGGCATCTCTGAAATTCGGTCCTGCTAAAGCATTCTCAAAACTATCAACATATGCCTGTAAATATGCTTCCTGTGCCGGAACTATACTATCAGACGTTGGATAATCATACATAAAATAAACAGTCTGGCCATTTGAATTTTCCATGGGTGGATAGGAAGATGTCCAGCCGCCGCCACCACTGCCGGTAATTTTATCAAGTTTAAAAATATAACCACCTGTAATATCAGGCGGCGTAATTTCATTCGGATGCAGATTAGCAATATCCACACGACCGTTATCACGTTTAATGCTTTCTGATAAAATATATATTCCCTGGTACTGTCCGTTAATGACAACTTCAACATAATTAGTTCTTACAGCATAATGCCCCATTTCTCTTGAGAGCTGATAGGTAAGAACGTCTCTGCACAAACTTTTGTCGACATAACTGGCTGTTAATATCCAATCATGTTCTACTGGCATACCGAAAATACTTACATCTGTTTTAACAGTTCCGGAATTATCCATCGTTTCAAAACTGTAACTTTTTTTTGGATACGTTTGTGAGTGAGAACCCCTGAACTCTATTCCTACATTTCCATTGTATTCATTCGGAGAATCATTCAAATAATTTCTTAAACCCGGACCATTATTAATAATACTCATGTCGACAATTATTTTTGGATTATTTATAATCGTCTGGCCATTTGTATTTATAATTACAATAGGCAGATTTGAATCGGTAAATGTATTTGCAGAACCGGAATTATTTGTAATCTGCGCTTCCGAGTAAAAACACAAATGCATATAAATGAAAAATATAAAGCTATAAAGCAGGAATCGGTACATTATAAAAAATCAGAGTAGATTTTTGTAATTAGCTTAAGGAGGCAGATAGTATTATAATACAATTTTATTGCTGAAAAGTTAGTAAAAAGCAAGAAAGTGTAAGACTTTGACTAATTCTAATCAAGATTAACCATTACCTGGTTTTTTTCGACTTTATCGCCCATACTTACATGGATTTTTTTGATAACTCCATCCGTTGGAGATTTAAGAATATTCTCCATTTTCATAGCCTCAAGCACTACGATTGCGTCTCCTTTTTTAATTTTCTGACCATTTTCAACCATTACATGTAAAACCATACCCGGCATAGGTGCTTTTATGTCGTTCACCTTTTTCCCGGCTACAATATCCAAACCGATTTCCTGTAAAAGAATATCGTATTTATCTTTAAGATGAACTGTTAATGTTGATTGACCAATTTTAATGATGCAGGTTTTTGTTTCTTTATCAACCATTAATACTTCCGCAGAAAAAGAACGATTGTCGATTAAAATATGAAATTTTCCTTTTTTATATTCGAGGATGTCTGCCTTTACAGGTTTATTATCAATAAAAATTTTATTTTCGTCGTCAGTAATATTAAAAGAACGACCTTGAATGATAGCTTTAAACATGAACAAATATACAAATTGTATTGGTTGTTTGCTCCGAACGATACTAGATACATCGTTCAGTCTTAAAAAGGGATAATTCTAAAATCAAACTCTGTTTTACATTACATTTTCAACCAAAAAAAATCCCGACAAAACACTATATTTGGCGCATATGTTTAATAAATATTTTATTTCCCTGAGTTGTATTATTCTCTTAGGATGCGGCACTAAACCACCCATTCAGAATCCGGCACCCGCAATTGTTTTGAAAAAAGATTCTGTTCCGGAAAAAATAAATTACCGCCAATCATACACAAAATATTTTGACCTTATTCACACACGCCTTAATGTGTCATTGAATTGGAAAAAGAAAGAATTAATCGGACAAGCCGCAATAATTCTTCGGCCATATTTCTATTCTTCAGATTCAATCGTATTAAATGCAAAAGGAATGGAAATAAAAGAAATTGCTCTTCTTTCTTCCTATGGGAAACATATTCCTCTAAAATTTGATTATGATTCTTTATTAATTAAAATCCATTTAGATAGAACCTATTCTAAAGAAGAATCTTTCACTCTCTTTATAAGCTATATTTCCAAACCGGAAAAATTAACTGAAGGTGGAAGCAATGCCATTCGTAGTGACAAAGGATTATATTTTATAAATGCCGACAGCCTTGATAATGAAAAACCAACACAGGTATGGACACAAGGCGAAACTGAATCTAATTCTGTTTGGTTTCCAACTATTGAAGATCCCGCACAAAAAATGACTCAGGAAATTTATATTACGGTTGATACTGCTTTAACAACTCTTTCCAACGGACTTTTAATTTCTTCTACAAATAATTCGGATGGAACTAAAACCGATTACTGGAAGCAAAGCCTTCCGGCATCTCCCTATCTTACTATGATAGCAGCAGGTAAATTCTCTGTTGTTAAAGAAAGATGGAAAAATATAGAAGTGTCTTACTATGTAGCTCCCCCGTATGAAAAATATGCTCAAATGATTTTTGGAAAAACTCCGGAAATGATTACATATTTTTCTGATTTGCTTGGAGTACCTTTTGTATGGGAAAAATATGCACAAATTGTTGTCCATGATTATATTTCCGGTGCCATGGAAAATACAACTGCTGTCGTACATGGAACAAACATGCAACAAAATTACAGGAAATACATCGATGGCAATTACGAAAACTATATTGCTCATGAATTATTTCATCATTGGTTTGGCGATCTGGTCACTTGTGAATCATGGAGCAATATTACATTGAATGAAGGGTTTGCTAATTATTCAGAATATCTGTGGAATGAATATAAATATGGCCGGGAAACTGCCGACTATATCAGCAATAATGTGATGGCTCGGTATCTTTATTCAGCTACACAAAGTGATCCGCCATTAATTCGTTATGAATATGAGGATCGTGAAGATGTATACGATGCAATTTCATATAACAAAGGTGGAAGGATCCTACATATGCTAAGAAAATATGTAGGTGATAGTGCATTCTTCGCTTCTTTGCATTTATACCTCAACCAACATATGTTTTCAACAGCAGAGGCTGATGATTTACGTTTAGCTTTTGAAAAAACAACCGGTGAAGATTTAAACTGGTTTTTTAACCAATGGTTCTTTAAAGGCGGACATCCTGTTTTAAACATTGATTACGATTGGAGCGACAGCCTTTCGCTTGAAACTATTACCATAAGTCAAAAACAAAATTTCAATAACAATCCGCTCTATAAATTACCTCTTGATATTGACTTATACTACAACGGAAAAATTGAAAGAAAAAAAATTATCTTAGAAGATGCCATTCAGAAATTTTATTTTGCTCTCCCGGTAAAACCAGATCTTGTAAATGTTGATGCTGAAAAATCATTGCTCTGCAGCAAAACGGATAATAAAACAAATTCAGAATTTATTTTTCAATATAAAAACGCCCCATTATTACTTGACAGGCTAGAGGCAATTGATAAAATCGGAAGCCGTTATTCAATTAACACTCCTGAATCTGCGGTCATGTTAAAAGCATTAAGCGATAAGTCATACGGAGTACGTTTATCAGCACTAAACAACATTGCCGAACTCGCTTTGAATGATTCAGTATCCGTTAAAAATGAAATTGTAAAAATTGCTGTTTCGGATTCTTTACCAGACTTACGCGAAAAGGCATTGACTTGCCTTGGGAAATATTTCAGCTATACTGAATTTGCGCAGCTTTATGAAAATTCTTTAAATGACAGCTCCTACAAAGTTGTGGCCCGGTCATTTCAAATTATTAGTGAAAAAGATTCGCAAAAAGCAAACAAAATTGCGCCACTCCTTGAAAAAGACAGCAGCGATGTAATCTATGCCAGACTTGCCGAGTTTTATAGTACTTCTGAAGACAATAAAATTGATTTTTATACAAAAGCTTTTAAATACAGCAGTGCCTTTTCGCGTTATCAGATACTTAAAAACTTAACCAAATATGTAATTGCAAATTCCAATTCTTCAATCGCAATTGCCGGTACTAACCTAATAATGGAACGCAATAAAAAGTCGCCATCAAAACGATTTAGAACAGCCATTTTTAACTCATTAAAAGAAATCGAAACATCTGTTAAAAATAAAATCCAAAGTTGTGAAAGCGAAATTGAAAAATCATCGGATAGTATTATTAAAAAAGAAAAAACAAATCAATTATCAGAATTGAAATCATTACAGAACAAATTACAAGAAACTAATTCTGCTCAAGAAAAATAATTGAAAAATAAATATTTTATTTATCCATCCTTATTTTTTCTCACAACAATTGCGATGGCTGCTCAAACGGATTCAACGAATGGATCCTGGAACTTACAGCTTCGTGCAGATTACGGATTTATCATCGCTCACCGTCCTGATTTAGAACCCGTGCAGGAAAAACATTTAAAAGGTTTTGAAATTTCACTTGCTCGTACTTCCAATGGAATAAAAGATTGGCAAACTCTTTATAACTTCCCGGATTATGGAATTACCTTTGCCGCATTCGATTTAGGAAGTCCTTCCTATTTGGGTAATGGAATTGTCGTTTACCCGTTTGTCGATTTCCCATTAAGCAAAAATCCGAAAACCAAAATTCATTTTCGGTATGGCATGGGATTAGGTTATGTAGAAAAAATCTTTAATCCAGTCGATAATTATAAAAATGCAGCCGTCGGTTCACATTTAAATGGTGTTATTCATCTTGATTTACACGTCGAAAAAAATATTTCAAAGCATTCAACATTCGAACTCGGCACCGGAATAACGCATTATTCAAATGGAAGTTTTAGCATGCCCAATCTGGGAATTAATATTGCTACAATTAATTTTGGTTACCATCATTTTTTTGGAAATAATTCTGCAATACAATATCGTCAAATTTCAGAAATTAATAAAAAAGCGGAATGGCATCTCTATGCCGGTGGTTTTATAAAAAAAATTATTCCTCCCCTGGGTAAAAATTATTTTGCAGCTGTTATTTCTGCATTACATTTTAAGCCGATAAACCATAAAACTGCCTGGGGAATTGGTACTGATATCTTTTATGATAATTCCATTCCTGTAAGAATAAAAAACCGTGAAGAAAAAAAAACAAGTGAAATAAATAATTTTCGCTCCGGAATTTATGGAGCCTATCACCTCACTGTCGGCAAAATGGGAATTATGTTCAATATGGGTTATTATCTTTACAATGCATATAAATATGATGGAAATATCTATCATCGAATCTGTCTCAGGTATTATTTTGAAAAAACATTCATATGCCTCAACCTGAAAACACACTATGCCCGTGCCGATTTTATTGAATTAGGATTTGGCTGTCGATTAAGAAAAAAGTAAAATGAAAACCAAAATAATTGTTTTACTATTTATCATTTTCACGTTTTCCACGTGCAAGAAGGATCACCTTCTGGATTGTTTTAAAAGCGCCGGAAAAACAATTACGGAAAACCGGGAAACTAATGCGTTCATAAATATTAATCTGACAGATAATGTTGATCTGATAATTCATACTGATACGACATACTTTGTTAAAGTTACTGCAGGCGATAACTTAATCAATGGCATCATAACAGAATGGAATAATAAAACTCTTTATATCAGAAATGAAAACCGTTGCAATTGGATGCGTAGTTTCGAAAATATTTACACTGTAGAAATTGGCATGAATCAACCGGAATTAATTCATTACAATGGTTCTGGAAATATTACTTGTCTCGATACAATTCGAAAAGAAGATTTCATCTTTGATTCTTTTGGTGGTTCAGGTACTATTAATCTTAATTTTAACAGCAATAAAATACATCTAAATGATCATATTGGCCGGGCCGATATTCGTGCTTTTGGTTTTGCAAACGAATCTTATATTTATGTAAACGATGTAGGTGTTTTAAACGCAAGTGGAATGAATACCAATTATACGTATATCACAAACAACTCAACAGGTGATTGCCGTATTAATGTAAAAAATGAATTAGGGTTTGAAATAAAATATTCGGGAAATATTTTCTACACCGGAAATCCGCACATCCTCAGTCAAAATTTCAGTGGTACAGGAAAACTTATACATTATTGAATTAACAGAAAATATTTTTATACTGCATTAATAGATAACAATCCGAATCAATCGTCATTCGGCACCCCATTTGTCTCATACCAGCTATCCACTTTAAGTCCGGCATTAAAAGAAGCAGCTACAGCAAGTTCATCGCAGCGGTTATTTTCTTTATTCTCCGCATGTCCTTTTACCCATACAAAACGAACTTGATGGCGCCGATAGGCGAGTAAAAATCTCATCCACAAATCCGAATTTTTTTTTCCGCTGAAGTTTTTTTTCTCCCATCCAAATACCCATTTCTTCTCGACAGAATCAACAACATACTTGGAATCAGAATGAATAGTCACATGACTCTTCGGATTTTTTAATGATTCTAAAGCAACAATAACGCTTAACAATTCCATACGGTTATTAGTTGTCAGTCTGTATCCTTCGGCAATTTCTTTCCGATGACTTCCTGAAATCATAACAACGCCATAACCACCGGGCCCCGGATTGCCTCGTGAGCTACCATCGGTATAAATTTGAATCTGATGACTTGACAAGTTGAAATCAATTATTTTATTGCCGCAAGGTAATCATTAAGAAGTTTGAAATTATTTGAAATTATTCAATTTAAGAACGCCTAATTCTTTACCCACTTTTTCAAAAGCCGCTACTGCTAAATCGAGATGTTTCCTCTCATGAGCGGCTGATATCTGAACCCTGATACGTGCATTTCCTTTTGCAACAACAGGAAAAAAGAAACCAATTACATAAATGCCTTCATCAAGAAGTTTGGCAGCGAATTCCTGTGCAAGTTTTGCATCGTAAAGCATAACAGGAACAATTGGATGTTCACCGGGTTTAATATCAAAACCGGCAGCTGTTATTTTTTGGCGAAAGTATTTCGTATTTTCCCATAGAGTATCGCGTAATTGAGTGGTTTCACTTAGCATATCAATTACTGCAATCGATGCTCCAACAATTGAAGGAGCTAAAGAATTTGAAAAAAGATACGGTCGTGATCGCTGACGTAAAATTTCAATAATTTCTTTTCGTCCACTCGTAAATCCACCCATGGCTCCTCCAAGTGCTTTTCCAAGTGTGCCTGTAATAATATCAATCTTTCCCATGACATTATGATATTCATGTGTTCCTCTTCCCGATTTTCCCATGAATCCACTTGCATGACATTCGTCAATCATTATTAGTGCCTTGTATTTTTCAGCGAGTTCACAAATTTTATGAAGTTGCGCAATCGTTCCATCCATGCTGAAAACGCCGTCAGTAACAATCATTCTATGTCGTAGTTGTTGTGTTTCTTTAAGAATTTTTTCCAGATCGGCTATATCATTATGCTTGTAACGAAATCTTTGCGCTTTACAAAGTCGTACACCGTCAATAATAGAGGCATGATTTAATTCGTCACTGATCACTGCATCTTGCTCATTCAGTAATGGTTCAAATACACCGCCATTTGCATCGAATGCAGCGGCATACAAGATTGTGTCTTCAGTGCCAAGAAATTTTGAAATTTTTTGTTCCAGCTCTTTATGAATATCCTGTGTTCCGCAAATGAAACGAACTGAAGACATTCCGTAACCGTGTGTATCAATGGCATGTTTAGAAGCAGCAATTACTTTTGGGTGCGAAGAAAGTCCGAGATAATTATTCGCACAAAAATTTATTACATCCCTACCATTAGCTTTTATTCCTGCTCCCTGGGGTGTACTTATGATTCGCTCGTTTTTATATAATCCTGCATCCTTAATTTCTTCGATTTCTTTTTTAAGTACAGGCTTCAGTGTTTCATACATATCGTTACGTTTTGTGATTACAAAAATGGAAAATTTAAATGGAACAGACTGACATTTAAAAAATCCTGACAGCTCGAACCGATGCATTATTGTTTTTACCTGTTCCCTGGGTAAATCCTCCATTGAAAATTACTTCCCAGGCAAAAGCACTCGTCATTTCAGTCGATGACCAATAAGGTGCATTACTAAAACTTCCTATTCCATTAGATTTTAAATTGGTGTACATGAGTTTCAATTCTTCTTTTGAAGGTAAAAACCAATCGCCATAACCGTTTAAAACAAGACTATCACAAATATCAGCTGCAATTCCAGAAGTAGTACACGTTCCTAAAATATCCAACGTATTTTGCAACCCTGTGCCAATGGCGGTGCCATTAGCGCCGGGAATTATTGTACCCTGACAACCCCAGATTGCCATAGTCGCCTGATCATTATTTGCGCAAACCAATCCATGCATTCCTGTGCTATCGAGGTAAAAAATAATTCCACCTTCATAATTTATACCTGTTACTAAAACGGCTGTTGTAGTAAAATTTTCCTGTTGACCGTATCCTATTCCATCTTCGTTTACGGCATAAGCCCTTACATAATAAGTAGTACCGGGAAACAAACCTGTTAAATTACTTGTAAAATCAGAAATTCCGGAACCATTTATCGTCTTTGAATTAGCAACTGTCGGATTTTGAGAGGTACTCCAGCAAATGCCTTTTGATGAAATAGCAGATTTACCATCCGATGAAATTCTACCACCGGATACTGCACTGTTTTGATCAATATTAATAACAGAATTTGTTGTTAACACAGGCAAAGCCACAATTCCGGGATCTAAAGCATTTGAATCTTCAGCATCTTTCGAACATGAGGTGAATAAAAGAAAAAGCACTGATAATAATTTAAATGACTTAATTGAAAGGTTTTTACACATAAAATTTTTATTGATAACAGATCAGCTGCAAGATAAATAAAAATAATTCCAAAAATATTTAATGAAAATTTAAAAGAAAATACAGATTAAATTGTAATAAAATTTCAATAGTGTCCGGTTATTACTCAAAGATATTCAATTGATTACAGACTTGTTCAGTTAAGTTGTTATTTTCATTTTCTTGAAATGCTTGTTTGATGGGCATTTTCTCGAATAAACTAACAGATAGAATTTGTAAAATAG
>JANOVV010000078.1:0-49949 GCA_031417555.1 Bacteroidota bacterium | reverse complement strand
CAATGGTTGAAAAATATTTTTGAAGTTTTACCGGATTGGAAGTTTAACCGACTGAAAGAACTGCTACCTCCAAATTAATCAACCGCGATTTATAAACTATTTTTTTCTAGCTTGCTATATGCTGTTGGTCGGACGGATACGCTATACCTTATTTTGAAGCACTCAACAAACCGCTAACAAATTACCTCTTTTCCACCGCCACTTCCACCGACAATTTTTTTCCGACCAGTTCTTTGCCATTCAAACCTTCAATCGCTTTAACAGCGTCTTCCTTTTTCTCAAATTCAACAAATCCAAATCCACGAGATTCCCATGTAATTTTATCGTAGATAATTTTAGTATCCTTAACGTCGCCGTATTGTTTAAAAATGGATTCGAGTAAAACTTCGTTTACAGTCGCATCAATATTTTTGATAAATAATTTCATGTGGTAAAAGTAGTTACTTTTTGTTATTATTCTTAGTGGACTTTGTGTGTTTTTCTTGGTGATCTTTGTGGTTAATTTTTTTTTAATACCTGCCTGCTTTACATCTGGTTGGCAGGCAAAGATCACTATGGTTTACGCAAAGATCACAATGTTTATGTTTCATCCTCAGAACTGAAGAAAAATACTCAAATTTACAAAATAGCTAATTTTCAAATCACTCCTGTCCGGGTAAAATTGTTAATTCTTTTATACATATTATCAATTCATCGTTACATAATATTTCACCCCTAATGGGCAATGCCATTAAGTTAAGAAATTGGTCATGTTTTTTTTGCCACAAAAACACAAAAACACTAATAATAAGAATACCAACAATTTTGTGTCTTCGTGTTTTTGTGGCAAATGAACCTTAACTTAATGACATTGCCCTATCGGGATTAAAGAATTCTAAAGGCTCCGTTAGGAGCGAAATATGGCAAAAATAAAAGCTGCACCTTGATCTAAGTCCCGTAGGGACGAAATATTATTTTTTACTAGAATGCAATCATTTTCAAATCGGCGAATTAACTATCTTGGCAATGTTAAAAAAACCGTCTACATGTCCTATCTCATCAAGTCAATTGAAGAATATAATGTTCAATACAAAAAAAGTATTGATAACCCTGAAAAATTCTGGGATGAAATTGCATCTGACTTTCAATGGAAAAAACCATGGACAAAAACGCTCGAATGGAATTTCACGGAACCATCAATTAAATGGTTCATAAATGGAAAACTTAATATCACAGAAAATTGCCTCGACAGGCATTTGAGAAATTTAGGAAATAAAACAGCAATTATTTGGGAAGCGAACAATCCTAAAGAACAAAGCAGAACACTGACTTATTCTGAATTGCATGAACAAGTTTGTCGTTTTGCTAATGTTCTTAAAAGAAATGGTGCAAAAAAAGGCGACAGGGTTTGTATTTATATGCCAATGGTTCCCGAAGCAGCTATTGCCATGCTTGCTTGCGCTAGAATTGGTGTAATACATTCGGTCGTTTTCGCCGGCTTCAGCGCAAATTCCATGAGCGAAAGAATTCGTGATTGCGATTGCTCCTTAGTCTTGACGAGCGACGGCGCTTTTCGGGGATCGAAAGAAATATCTATTAAAGAAATCGTTGATGAAGCATTGGAAAATTGTCCGGGTGTTAAAAAAGTAATTGTATATGAACGAACAGGTTCTCCTGTGAAGATGAAAGAAGGACGAGATGTTTTCTGGGATAATGAAATGAAAAATTCAGATGCTTCGTGCAATGCTGAAGAAATGGATTCGGAAGATTTACTTTTTATTCTTTATACATCCGGTTCAACAGGAAAACCCAAAGGTGTCGTTCATACATGCGGCGGTTACATGGTTTATACTGCATATACTTTTCAAAATGTATTTCAATATTCCGGAAATGAAATTTACTGGTGTACGGCAGATATAGGATGGATAACCGGACATTCCTATATGATCTATGGACCATTACTTTCCGGTGCAACTACTCTTATGTTTGAAGGTATTCCCGTTTGGCCTGATGCGGGACGTTTTTGGCAGGTTGTCGATAAGCATAATGTAAATATTTTTTATACGGCACCAACTGCAATCCGTTCACTCGAAGCACAGGGATTGGAATTCGTTAATCCATATAAGTTGAATTCACTTCGAGTTCTAGGAACCGTCGGTGAACCAATCAATGAAGAAGCATGGCATTGGTATCATCACAATATCGGCAAAGAAAAATGCCCGATCGTTGATACCTGGTGGCAGACGGAAACAGGAGGTATACTTATTTCTCCTCTTGCAGGGATCACTAAACTCAAACCCGGATTTGCCACATTGCCTTTACCTGGTATACAACCCATTCTTGTTGATGGAAAAGGAAATGAAATTTCAGGAAACAATGTAGAAGGAAATTTGTGTATTAAATTCCCATGGCCATCGATTATTCGCACTACCTATGGCGATCATGAGCGTTGCAGGCTTACATATTTTGCTACGTATAAAAATCTTTATTTTACGGGAGATGGATGTAAGCGTGATGAAAATGGTTATTATCGAATAACAGGCAGAGTGGACGACGTAATGAATATTTCCGGTCATCGTATTGGAACTGCAGAGGTAGAAAACGCAATCAATGAACATCCCGACATTGTTGAATCCGCTGTTGTTGGATTTCCACATGCAATTAAAGGACAGGGAATATATGCCTATGTAATTTCAACGAAAGAAAGAGAAGATTTAAATATACTTCGGGAAGAGATAAAAGCAACTGTCACACGAATCATCGGCCCCATTGCAAAACCCGATAAAATTCAAATTGTAAGAGGTCTGCCTAAAACCCGTTCCGGAAAAATAATGAGAAGAATTCTTCGCAAAGTTGCCGAAGGAGATACCTCGAATTTAGGAGATATTTCTACTTTGTTGGACCCGTCAGTTGTGGAAGATATTCGTTTGGGTTCGATGAAACCGACAGAATAAGTGTTTCATAATTGTAAAAATCAGTCAATAAAAAAATTTATCCTGATACCTGATACTTGATACCTGATACTTATCTTGCAGAATTAATTAAATCATTTTTGTGAACGAATCATTAGTCATCATCCCTACATACAATGAAAAAGAAAACGTTGAAAAAATGTTACGGAAGATTTTTTCTTTGCCCCATGGGTTCAATGTTCTCATTGTAGATGATGGCTCTCCTGATGGAACTGCTTCAATTGTTAAAAGTTTAATCAATGAATTTGATAACCGCCTGTTTCTGGAAGAAAGAAGCGGCAAGCTTGGTTTAGGAACAGCATATATACATGGCTTTAAATGGGCTATAAAAAACAATTATAATTTCATCTTTGAAATGGATTGTGATTTTTCACATAATCCGGATGATCTTATTCGACTGTATCAAGCTTGCGCTGTAGATGGTGCTGATATGTCTGTAGGCTCCAGATATATTCGTGGAGCAAACGTAGTTAACTGGCCATTGGGTCGGATTGTAATGTCGTATTATGCTTCAGTTTATGTGAGAATAATTACAGGTATACGAATAAAAGATACTACCGCAGGTTTTATTTGTTATAAACGAAAAGTGTTGGAAACAATTCCTCTTGATGGAATTAAATTCAGTGGCTATGCCTTTCAGATAGAGATGAAATTTACTGCTTTGAAATGTGGTTTTAAAATTATAGAGGTACCAATCGTATTTACCGATCGAATGGAAGGAACGAGCAAGATGAGTAAAGGAATTTTTAAAGAAGCAATTTTTGGAGTTTTGCATATGAAGTGGAAAAGTCTTTTTAGGAAGTATCCAAAAAATATAAAAGGATAAATAGACCTAATTATATTTTTGTTCGAAAAATTAAATATCAATTAAATATCCATTCGATTTAATATTAAAAGCGTTTGAACAATTTCCTGATAAAAAATGCATGCATCGTTAACGAAGGGATAATTTCCAAAGGAGACGTTTTGATTAAAGGTGAACGAATAGAAAAAATAGGACAGTCAATCACAAATTCTTCTGCAAAAATTATTGAAGCTGATGGCTTATATCTTTTACCAGGTATTATAGACGATCAGGTACATTTTCGCGAACCGGGACTTACACACAAAGGAGATTTATATTCAGAACCTAAAGCTGCAATTGCAGGCGGTGTAACTTCTTTCATGGAAATGCCAAATACAATTCCTAATGCACTTTCACAATCATTGTTAGAAGACAAATACTCTTTAGCAGCATCTAAATCATTAGCAAATTTTTCATTTTTTATGGGAGTCAGTAATGATAATTATGATGAAGTCATGCGAACCGATAAAAAAAATGTTTGTGGGATAAAAATTTTCATGGGCTCATCCACAGGCAACATGCTTGTTGATGATACTAAAACGTTAGAGAAAGTATTTTCTCAATCCGAAATGCTTATTGCCACACATTGTGAAGACGAAACAACGATTCGAAAAAACACAATTGAAGCAAAATCAATTTATGGTGAAGATGTTCCAATTTCAATGCACCCCGTAATAAGAAGTGCGGAAGCATGTTTTCTTTCTTCTTCATTTGCAGTTTCGCTCGCTAAAAAATTCGGTTCAAGATTGCATATTTTACATATAAGTACGGCCAAAGAACTTTCTCTGTTCAATAATCAGATTCCTTTAAAAGAAAAAAAAATAACTTCAGAAGTTTGTATTCATCATCTATGGTTCGATGAAAGCGATTACAAAAGATTGGGGATGATGATAAAGTGGAACCCTGCAATTAAATCGACTAATGATAAAAGAGAATTGTTGATGGCTCTAATCGATGACAGAATTGATGTGATTGCGACAGATCATGCTCCACATACATTGAATGAAAAATTGCAACCTTATTTAAAAGCAGCATCTGGCGGACCCATGGTTCAACATTCACTTGTTGCTATGCTTGAATTTTATCGCAATGGGAAATTGACACTCGAAAAAATCGTTCAAAAAATGTGTCATTCCGTAGCCGATTGTTTTAAGATTAAAGAAAGAGGCTATATCAGGGAAGGATATTATGCGGATCTTGTACTTGTCGACATGAACGACCCATGGATGGTAGAATCATCGAATATATTATATAAATGCCAGTGGAGCCCTTTTGAAAAACAAGTATTTCATTCAAAGGTAAATTATACATTTGTCAATGGACATTTAGCTTATAACAAAGGAGTTTTTGATGAGAGTAAAAAAGGGCACCGTTTATCGTTTTCAGGATAAGATGAAAAAAATAATATTTTTTATTTCTACTGCATTTATAATTTCTTCTTGTATGGAAAAGGAAATTAATATTCCCGAAAATGTATTAAAACAAAATGAAATGTCATCAATATTAACAGATATACATATTGCTCAATCGGCAGTTAATAATAAAATTGTTACTGATTCAATGAACTATACGTTTAATGATTATTTAAATTATATATTAAAACAACGTAAAATCAAAAAAGAAGAATTTTTGTCCAGCCTTAAATTTTACAGTGAACACCCTGATATTTTACAAGAAGTATATGATTCAGTTTTGACAAGTTTAAGCAGGATGGAAGCATCAACAGAGAAATAAAAATTGTTCTTGAAATATAACATAAAATTATTCGTATAAATTATGCAACCTGCTAAAAAACGAGTCAGCAATACTGTTACATTTATTGTAATTGCCATATTGGGCCTAATCGCTTTAGGATTAAAAAAGTGTAAAGAATCCCGCAATCATTATCAAGATCGAACAGTTACTAATATTGAAGGCGATTGGAGACATCATAAAATTATCTACACAAAGCACGCTCGATGCAGAATGGAATGCAGGGAAATATCCGAAGGAGAGGTCGAATATATTTTAGCGAATGGAGTTGTTAATGAAGATAAAAGTAAAGAAGAAAATGAAGAGGCTGATGGACATTGCCCAACGTATGCATTAGAAGGCGACACAGAAGATAGTCAACATGTTCGAATTGTTTTTGGTGCATGTGATAAAATTACAAAGGTGATTACCGTTATCGATCTTGGTGAAGATCATGCGTGTAATTGCCGTTGAAATTGAAATAATCGGTTAAACAAAAGAGATTATTTTTTTACTTCTGCCAGAAAACTATCACAGGTATCTTTTATCGATTTTCCCATCGAAATAAAATCAATACCAATTTCTTTTTTAATTTTTTCATTCGAATAATTCCATTGTATAAAACTATTGCGAGCAGTTTCTTTTGTAATCAATGGACTTTTCTGTAAGAAAAAACTTTTTATCGATTCGGCTCGCCAGCCAATTTCTGCAAAAAATTTATTTACTCTGATTTTTGCTTTTGGTCGTCCCAGATTTGTAGCAATCGAATCAAAAACATTTCGGTAGGAAAGATTTTCTGCATTGATAATATAACGTTCATTATTAACTCCTTTTTTCATAAGCTGAATGGCTGCTTTCGATACATCTCTTACATCAACAAAACCTGTAATTCCATCGGTATAAAATGAAAGTCCTTTCCAAACTTGTGAAAACATCTGTGAGCTTCCGGATTTCCAGTTTCCAGCTCCAATAATAATAGAAGGATTAATTATAAATGCAGAAAGTCCTTCTTCAATTCCCCGCCATACTTCTCTTTCGCTTCCGTACTTACTTATTGCATAATTTGAATTCTGCGAAGAAGTCTTCCACCAGGATTCTTCATCAATAAATTTTTCACCATCTTTTCTTCCTAGTGCAGCAACTGAACTTACATGACAAAATCGTTTTACGCCTGTCTTCAATGCCATGTCTACAACATTCGCTGTACCTTCAGCATTTATCTTCATCATTTTATTTTTTTCAGAAGAGTAAAAAGATATGAATCCTGCCGAATGATAAACTGTATCAACATCTTTCATTGCATCTTCAATAGAAAAAGCATCGTTAATATCGCCTTCAAACCATTCAATATTATGAAGATACTGTGGATTTGCTAAAAATAGCCGATCAACGATATTCATCGGGCTTCCATTTCTTCGTAAAGCACGAATCTTTATTCCTGAAGCTGCCAGATCGTAAAGTATTTGAGAACCAACTAAACCAGTTCCGCCAGTAATTAGAATCATAATCGGTAAAGATATTATCTTTGACGAAATTTTGTTTATTACCGTCCCAAATTCATTTTTTTGAACTGGTTATCCAATATCAAATAACTATTAACGAATATCAAATACCTAATTTCTAATTTCTAATATCTTATATCTAATACCCAATGACAAACTTTATCGAAGAATTACGCTGGAGGAATATGTTGCATGACATGATTCCCGGAACAGAGGAGCTTTTAAAAAAGGAGATGGTAAAAGGGTATATAGGATTTGATCCAACTGCTGATTCTTTGGGTGTTGGGAATTTAGTTCAGATAATGACATTGTTGCATTTTCAGCAGGCAGGACATAAACCTATTGCACTTGTTGGTGGTGCCACAGGTATGGTAGGTGATCCTTCAGGTAAATCACAGGAAAGAAATCTTTTAAACGAAGAGTTGCTTCAACATAATCTCGAAAGTCAGAAAAGGCAATTGGAGAAATTTCTAGATTTCAATTGTGGAGAACGTTCTGCCGAAATTGTAAATAATTACGATTGGTTTAAAAATCTTAGTTTTCTCGAATTCATCCGTGATGTCGGAAAACATATTTCTATTAATTATATGCTTGCGAAAGATTCTGTTCAAAGCAGACTTTCAACCGGGATGTCTTTTACCGAATTTTCTTATCAGTTAGTACAAGGATATGATTTCTATTACCTATGGAAAAATAATGGAGTGAAATTGCAAATGGGCGGATCCGATCAGTGGGGAAATATTGTTACCGGTACAGAATTAATCCGCCGTAAAGATGGAGGAGAAGCTTTTGCACTAACAACTCCTCTCATCAAAAAAGCTGATGGAACTAAATTCGGGAAAACAGAAGCAGGAAATATCTGGCTGGATGCCAAACGAACTTCGCCCTATAAGTTTTATCAGTTTTGGCTTAATGCTTCTGATGAGGATTCGAAAAATTTTATTCGAATATTTACATTGAAAACAAAAGAAGAGATTGAGTCATTAGAAGCCGAACACCAGAAAGCAATGTATTTGCGGTTACTACAGAAAGAGCTTGCTAAAGACATTACCATTCGTGTTCATTCTCAAAAAGACTATCAAGCAGCTATTGAAGCTTCAGAAATTCTTTTTGGTTCAGGAACAACAGAAGGATTACAAAAAATTTCAGAAACGGATCTGCTTTCAGTTTTTGAAGGCGTACCGCAAATATCTTTTTCTAAAAGTGAAATTGATGCAGGCATAAACATCGTAGAACTCCTCGGAGAAAAAACTAAAATATTTCCCTCGAAAGGAGAAGCAAGAAAAATGATACAAGGCGGTGGCGTTTTTTTAAATAAGGAAAAAATGTTGGATATGGAATACATCGTCACCCTGAAAAATGTCATAAAAGAAAAATATATTTTAGCTCAAAAAGGAAAGAAAAATTATTTCCTGATTATACTTACTTAATTTTAATCCCATAATTTAATGACTAACAGACGTAGGTTTACAATTATATTTATATCATTAACCCTGGGAAGCATCCTTTCAATCTGGATTGTAAAGAAGAGAATGGGAACTCTTTCGCCGCAAAGTTATATGCAACTTATTTTCAATTTTATTTTTGCTGCGGCCATTGTTGTTGGAATTGCATTGCTTTTTAAGAAAATGAATAAGGATGAAAAATAATCAATCAATCATCAGATTGCATCCCCGAACATCAGAGAAATCGAATCTTCCAATAACTTCAAATGAATGATCAGGATAAACTTTTCCTAAATCCTGCGTCGATATAAAAGCACAGGAATCAATATTTGCAAGGTCTATTATATTTATTCCTCCCGAAGTTTTCAATTCAGCCGGTTTTAAAGGATCGTATGGATCTCGAATTAAAATACGCATCCAGTCGGGAGATTTGAAAATTCCTTTTCCATTTGAGTAAGCTTGCGATAAAAGTTCTGTCATGCCATATTCAGAATGTATAACGTCAACGCCAAATCCCGCGCAAAGTAATTCGTGCACTTCTTCACGTACCATTTCTTTTCTTTTACCTTTCATTCCTCCGGTTTCCATAACAATCAACTCAGGGAAATGGATTTTATAGGAAGAGATGAAATCAAGAAGCGCATAAGTCACACCAAATAAAATTGTTTTTCTTTTTTCTTGTTGTAATTGTTCAAGAACTGTAAAAAGTTTTTTGTATTCATCCAGATAAAACCCGCTGAAAGGAGAGTGTGAAGCTTTGATTAATTTGTCGGTCATATAAATTAATGACGACCCTTCTCTTTCTAAATAAGAAGGAAGCAGTGCTAAGATTGTATAATCGGACGGGCTACTATAAAAGGAAGAAAAGATTTTTGAACAAACATTTTCATAGAAAGAAATATCTTTAACGTAATGTTTACTTGTCTGATCTCCGGTTGTTCCGCTACTGGTAAATATTTGCTGATAATTTTCATTTTCCGTTATTACCTTATGTGTTTTGAAAATTTCAACAGGTAAAAACGGAATTTCGTTTATGCTTTTAATTATTTCAGTAGATATGTTAAGACTCTTTACGAACTGGGAGTAAACTTTATTATTCAGAAATTGATATTTAAAAACTTCCAATGCAAGTTTCTCAAAATCATTTTCCCTTTTAATGTGCAGGAGGCTGTCAAAATAATCTAACCGATCCATCAGACTTGCAAAATTTTATTTTCCTTCGGAGGATAGTCTGTTGAATAATGAAGCCCGATACTTTCTTTACGAGCCATTGCGAATTTGACAATCAGGTAAGCAATTGACAAGAGGTTTCTCAACTCGCAAATTCTGGGAGAAACAATCGTGCGGCCGTACAATGCTTCAGTTTCCCCATATATAATCCGTAGCCTGTCTAACGCTCTTTTAAGACGTAAATCTGACCTGACTATCCCTACATAATTACTCATTACCGTTTGTAATTCATTCAGGTTTGACGTAATCAAAATCATTTCATTCGGTTGTACTGTGCCTTCCGCATTCCACTCGGGAGCAGACATGCAATATTCTATATCTTTGAAATAGGTAAGTACATCTTGTGAAGCACGATGAGCGAATACTAATGCTTCGAGTAGAGAATTAGATGCAAGACGATTTCCACCATGCAATCCTGTACAGGAACATTCGCCGGCAGCATAGAGATTTTTTATGGAACTTCTCGCGAATTCATCAACAACAATTCCTCCACACAAATAATGTGCAGCAGGAACAACCGGTATCATAACTTTTGAAACATCAATTCCTATACTTTTACATTTGTTATAAATATTTGGAAAATGTTTTATAAAATTTTCTGTATCAATTTTTTTGCAATCAAGAAAAACATAATCATCACCACTGATTTTCATTTCGCTGTCAATAGCCCGGGCAACAATATCTCTTGGAGCCAGTGAACCACGTTCATCATACTTGTGCATAAATTCAACTCCGGCTTTTGTTTTAAGTATACCGCCCATTCCGCGAACAGCCTCGGTAATCAGAAACGATGGGCGCTCGCCGGGGTGATACAATGCTGTAGGATGAAATTGAATAAATTCCATGTCCTTTACCAATCCCTTCGCACGATAAACCATGGCTATGCCATCACCTGTTGCTATTACGGGATTGGTCGTTGCAAGATAAACTTGTCCGGCACCGCCGGTTGCCACTAATGTAGTCTTTGATAAAATAGTTTCGACCTGGCCTGTAACAAGATTGAGTGCATACGCACCGAAACATTGTATATCGGGTGTTCCTCTTTTGACTTCTTGTCCGAGATGATGTTGTGTAATAATATCAAGTGCAAAAAAGTGAGTGCTAATGGTAATATTGGGATGTTCTCTTACTCGTTCCAGTAGAGCACGTTCAATTTCATTTCCGGTCGCATCTTTATAGTGGAGAACGCGATGAGCACTATGTCCTCCTTCACGCGCTAAATCAAAATCACCTTTAGTGTTACGATCAAATCGTGTTCCCCATTCAATGATTTCACGGATACGATCGGCACCTTCTGTTATTACAAGACGTACAATTTTTTCATCACACAAACCGGCACCGGCAATTAATGTATCACGGATATGTTCTTCAAAAGAATCAGGTCCTTGAAGAACACCGGCAATACCACCTTGTGCATATTTGGTATTTGACTCATCGGCGTTGGCTTTGGTGACGATTAAAACTTTACCATGATCGGCCACTTTTAAGGCATACGTTAAACCGGCAATTCCTGAACCGATTATCAAAAAATCAACGGTTTGTCTCATAAGGGCGTAAAAATACGAAAACGATACGAGAATGGAGTTTTAATTGTGTTATAATAAAAATAAGGATTGTACTTTTACAAACGAATTTAATTCAAGTGAATTCACAATTTTATTCAAATACAACGTTACTAAAATCAAATAGATCAGTATCTTTGCGCTATGGAAGTTAAAAAGGTTGTTACTGTTTATGCGGAGTCGACGCCGAATCCTGCTTCAATGAAATTTGTACTCAACAATTTTCTTTTGGAAGAAGGTAGTGTTGAATATACCAGTAAAGAACAAGCCAGAGAATGCCCGCTTGCTGTTCAGCTTTTTTCTTTTTCCGGAATATCAGGAGTTTTCATAACAACAAATTTTATTACGATTTCCAAATCAACAGACATCGATTGGTATGAACTGATTCCGATTCTTCGTGAATTTATTAAATCTTACATTGAAAGTAATCAACCTGTTTTTACCGGATCAATAAATAAAATTGCTGATCCTGCAATCGAGCGTACACATTCTTCATCGGCAATTGAAAGTAAAATTATAGAAACACTCGATGAATTTGTGAAACCTGCAGTTGAACAAGACGGAGGAGCTATTCATTTTAAATCTTTTGAAGATGGTATTGTTACACTTATTTTAAAAGGCTCATGCAGCGGTTGCCCATCATCTGCCATTACTCTTAAAAATGGTATTGAAAATTTATTGAAACAGTTAATACCTGAGGTGAAGGAAGTGGTAGCTGAGGCAGCATGAGTTTTATTTCGGATCAAAAACTTTTTTGGAAATTCTAATCATGGTCGGATGATTCGCGCAGAGATCGCGGAGCTCGCAAAGAAAAATAGTAATGTCTGTCTTTCAAGAAGAGTCATAACAAATCCTCTGCGAGCTCCACACCCTCTGCGTGAAAAAAACCTAACAAACAAGTAACATCTTTACCTCTGGAAGCTTTGGAAATTCTAATCATGGTCGGGTGATTCGCGCAGAGATCGCGGAGCTCGCAGAGAAAAATAGTAACAAACCCTCTGCGAGCTTTGCGATCTCTGCGCGAAAAAAAAACCCCTACAACCCAAGCAACACCTTCACCGCATCTCCACCCTCAAACATCATCGTAACCGGCTCTTCCAGCATTTTCTTGACAGCAACTAAAAAACTTACAGATTCTTTTCCATCAATGATTCTGTGATCATATGATAATGCAACATACATAATCGGTCTTATTTCAACCTTTCCATTTATAGCTACCGGTCGTTCAACGATATTATGCATTCCAAGTATTGCACTTTGCGGAGGATTTATAATCGGCGTAGAAAGCATGGAACCAAAAACACCGCCGTTGGTTATCGTAAAAGTTCCACCTGTCATCTCTTCAATCGATAATTTACTGTCACGAGCTTTTGTAGCAAGTTCTACAACTGTATTTTCTATTTGAGACATGGAAAGAGTCTCTGCATTTCTAATAACTGGAACCATTAGTCCTTTAGGTGCGCTTACAGCAATTCCAATATCGCAATAATCATGATAAATAATTTCTTCTCCATCAATTCGTGCATTCACTGCAGGAAATGTTTTTAATGCCTGGCAAACTGCTTTCGTGAAGAAAGACATAAATCCGAGGCTAACTCCAAACTTTTCTTTAAAAGCGTCTTTATATAATTTACGGATGTTCATGATTTCACTCATGTCGACCTCGTTAAAAGTTGTAAGCATAGCCGTCTCTTGTTTTACCGCAACCAATCTTTCTGCAACACGTTTCCGCAGCATGGTCATCTTTTCTCTTCGCTCCGTTCGACTTCCTTCTTTTGTTGCACCAGCTGCAAAAAATGCTACCGGTTCTAAAACATCTGCTTTTGTTATTCTGCCACCTTTTCCTGTTGGTGTAATTTGCGATGCACTTAATCCTTTTTCACGCATTATTTTTTCTGCAGCAACTGATGGAATTCCTTTTGTATAACTGTCTTTGTCATCTTCCATTTTTTCTTTAACAACTGATCCATTCGCTTTCTCAACTTGAGCAGGTTTTTGAGAAACAGGTGCAGCAATAATTTTTTCTTCTTTCTTAATTTCCTTTGGAACCGGAACAGCACTGGTATCAATAGTACAAACAGAACTTCCAACGGCAATTGTTTCACCTTCTTTAGTAAGTATTTTGATAACCCCGGCAGCTTCAGCATTCAGTGTCAATGTTGCTTTATCAGAATCGATTTCACAAATCTCTTCATCTTTCTCAACATAATCTCCATCTTTCTTTAGCCATCGTGAAATCTGCACTTCTGTGATAGATTCACCGGGACTCGGAACTTTCATTTCTATTATTGCCATGATATGATAAAATTAAAATAAATTATATTCAATATTTCACCCATAACCAATCAGGAGAAAAATTAATTCATAAACGCTTCCGCAATTAGTTGACGCTGCTCTCTTTCATGAGTCTTGTAACTGCCTGTCGCCGGACTAGCACTTTCAGGACGTGTAATGGCTGTTAATGGAATTAACGGAGTTGCAACTCGCATCAAGTAAGACCACGCTCCCATGTTTACCGGTTCTTCCTGTATCCAAATCCATTGCTTTACGTTTTTATATCGCTGCTTTATTTTTTGCAACTGATCAACAGGCAAAGGATATAATTGTTCCAATCGGACAATTGCAATATGTTCAGCTTGATCTTTTTCTTTTTGTTCTAACAGTTCATAATATATTTTTCCGCTACAGATTAAAACTTTACTTATTTTTTCAGCAACGGCAGTCGAATCATCTATCAGTTCCTGGAATGATCCTGATGATAATTCATTTATTTGTGAAATACATCTCGGATGACGAAGTAAACTTTTAGGAGTAAATATTACCAATGGTTTTCGAAAGGGTCGATGCATTTGTCTTCGCAGAGCATGAAAGAAATTAGCAGGCGTCGTACAATTTAATATGTTCATATTATAACCTGCCGATAAATTCAGGAATCGTTCTATTCGTCCACTCGAATGTTCGGCTCCTTGTCCTTCGTAACCATGCGGCAGTAACAAAACAATGCCATTCATACGGTTCCATTTATCTTCAGCACTGCTAATGTATTGGTCAATAATAATCTGTGCTCCATTATTGAAATCGCCGAATTGTGCTTCCCAGATTACGAGAGTGTTGGGTGTAGAAAGCGCAAAGCCATATTCAAAACCAAGTACAGCATATTCTGAAAGCAGTGAATTATATATTCTAAACGGAGCTTGATTATTCTCAATATTATTTAATGGAACATAATGTTCTTCCGAATCTTCAACCTGAATAACTGCATGCCGGTGAGAAAATGTTCCGCGTTCAACATCCTGACCGGAAAAACGTACCGGAAATCCTTCTTTCAATAGTGTTCCGTAAGCAAGTAATTCGCCCATCGCCCAATCAAAGCGTCCTTCCGTCACCATTTTTTTTCTTTCTTCAAAGAGGCGTATGGTTTTATTGAAGAAATTTTTTCCGGAAGGAAGTTCAGTGATTGATTTTCCAATTAACCTTAAGACTTTCTCATCAACACCTGTTGATGGACTCTTTATGAAATCTTCTGGCGTTGCCAAACGAAGTCCTTTCCAACTTCCTTCCAGAAACGATTTGACTTTTTTCTTTTTTATCTGACGGGCGGTGTCCAAACTTTTTTCGAGCATTTCCTTAAAAGAGACTTCCATTTCCCGTGCAAGATTTGCTTCTACTTCGCCTTGCGATAATAATTTCTCATTATAAATCTTTCGCGGATCCTGATGTGCTGCTATCGCTTTATATAATAACGGTTGAGTGAAACGCGGCTCATCTCCTTCGTTGTGTCCATACTTTCGATATCCCAGAATATCAATGAATACATCTCGATGAAACTTCTGTCGGTATTCTAATGCAAGTTGAATCGTGTAAACAAGAGCTTCAACATCATCAGCATTCACATGGAAAACCGGCGACAAAGTTACTTTAGCGACATCAGTACAATAGGTACTTGATCTTCCGTCAATATAATTTGTTGTGAAGCCAATCTGATTGTTAACGACGAGATGAATGGTGCCACCAGTACGGTAGCCTTTTAAAAGTGACATTTGTATAACTTCATAAACGACACCCTGAGCTGCAATAGCCGCATCGCCATGAATAAGAATAGGAGCAATCTGGTTTTCATCACCACCGGGAGTGTTATCTATTTTTGATCGTACGATTCCCTGAACAACAGAATCGACAGCTTCCAGATGTGATGGATTTGGAGCAACACTGAGATGAATTTTGTGACCATCCGAAGTTTCAACATCACTCGAAAAACCAAGATGATATTTTACGTCTCCTGCAAAACCGAGTTCGTCGTATTCCAATCCTTCAAATTCGGAAAAAATTTCTTCATACGTCTTTCCTAAAATATTTGCTAAAACATTCAGCCGCCCCCGATGTGACATGCC
The DNA here is from genome assembly GCA_031417555.1 of Bacteroidota bacterium. GTDB lineage: Bacteria > Bacteroidota > Bacteroidia > AKYH767-A > 2013-40CM-41-45 > JADKIH01. The sequence continues at coordinate 34,293 of JANOVV010000078.1, read as the reverse complement.
GATTACATATTCTTTAATTCCTTGTTGAGCTCCGAATTCGATTATCGCATCCAAAGCAGGAATCAATGTTTCACAACCTTCAAGGGAAAATCTTTTTTGTCCGACAAATTTTGTGTGAACGAAATTTTCAAAAGCTACAGCTTCATTTAGCTTCGATAGAATTCGGCGCTTTTGTTCGATTGAAAAGACAGGTGTATTACGACTGCTTTCCATTTTATTTTCGAGCCAGGTTACAATTTCCGGACTTCGTATATATTTATATTCGGCACCAATACTTGCACAATACGTTTGCTGAAGATGTTTTATAATTTTATTTAACGTAGCAGGTCCAATTCCGATTAGGCTGCCCGAATGAAAAACTGTTTCAAGATCGGAATTACTTAAACCAAAATTCTCAACATCGAGAGTTGGCAGATAATGTCTCCTTTCTCTTACCGGATTTGTTTTGGTGAAAAGATGACCACGGGTTCGGTATCCGTTTATCAGATTAATTACATTAAATTCCTTTTTAACATTTTCGGGAATATTTGCTTTATCGGATTTACCATTTGGTGAATAATTAAGTCTGGCAAATTCAAAGCCTTCAAAAAACTCTTTCCAGCTGACCTCAATTGAGGCCGGGTCTTTTAGAAATTGTTGGTACAATTCATCAATCTGACTTACATCAGCATTTCCCAGATATGAAAATTTATCCATGGCATAAAGGTACAATTTTCATTAAGGAAGACGGTAATTTTTGAAAATTGAAAATGGAAGAGAAATAAAAATTTATTCTATTGATTCAGGTTTTATTTTGACTAAAACTTCCTGATTAATTTTTCTGCCACCGGCTAGTTTGATTTTGTAAGAACTTACCCATCTTCTGAGAAGAGGAATTCCTATAATTGAAGGCCAAAGCCATTGGATTGAAACCGGCAGCCATTCAAAATTAAAATTGACTGCTGAAAAAGCCGACATCGCCGCAATGTATGAAGCAACCATTCCGACCATATGAGAAAAAAACCATTTTTGTTTGTCGGAAGGCGGTTTTATAAAAGATATTATATCACTGATCCCAAGCGAGCTGCCAATGAAACCAAAAACAATTGAAATAATACCAAAAGAATTTGGAAGTTTTAATATTCCGAAGAGTATCAAAGCAAGTGAAAATAATGTATTAAGAATAGCGAAGAACCAATCGATGAATGCTGTTTTATGAGTTTTATATGCATCTTTTCTGTACAAAGCGCGATATCCTGAAAAGGCCAGGTAAAAACTAAAAACGGCAATAAGTGTTAAAAATAAATTATCATGCATCGGTGCCATAATTACAGCGGTAATTGCTACAACAGTCATACTCCAGAAAAAAACTTTACCCCATTTCCGGTGAGAATCTCCTCCCTTTTTTGAAATAAGCGCAACCGGCGCAACAATAAATGCTAATATCCCGGCTGAAATGTGAATGATGCGAAGAATGCTGAATAGTTCCATAATATTTTGTTTTAATTTTTGTTTTTTATATGGTGCAAATCTAAATCAGGATTCTTCTAAAAAATGAAAAAAGGGACAAATGGCGGACTTTGGGATGAATGGGATCAGGAAATCTGTTTTACTATTGATCCCAAATACCGGGGACGAAAAATATTTTAGCCAATCAGCAAATTAATCCTCTCCTGAACATCTTTCCCGGCTCTGCGTGAAACTGGAATGGAATGTTGCATGTGCTTTAAATTTAGCCGGTAGCCTTGAGAATTTCCAATGACATTTTCTACATTTCTAAGTTGAACAATATATGTGCGATGGCATCTGAATAATTCAGGTTGTTTCAACTGTTCTTCTAAACGTTTCAAGCTGCTGCGAATAAGCGTTGTATTAATCTTATTATTATTTTTAAATACAATCTTAGAATAATTATCTGCTGCTTCAATGAAAATCAAATCATCTAAAAATAATTGAAAATTTTCTTTTTCGTTTTCTGATTTAATGCTGAGCAATACATTTTCATTCAATGGTTTTAACTGATGGACTTTATCATCCGCTATTTGTGCCTCTTTTTTATAAAAATTCAGTGAACGGAAATATTTCATCATCGTTAACGCTGAAACAACAACCAGTGTTATCGATAATGTATAAAACTGAAATGTGAGAAAAGTATCAAAACCAACTTTTAACCTCGTTAATAGGGAAGTATAAAATACGTTAGCACTTCCAATCAGAAACACTAAAATAAAATAATATAAAATGTTTTTTCCAATCGTCCATCTGTCTTCCTTAAATAGCAATGGGAAAAAGAATTCAATAAATATGAAAAGTAAAATTATTACAGTTGTTATTACACCATATCCCAATGCAAATAAATTAAGATTGTTTACAGGAGCTGTTGCAAATTCAAAAGGGGAAAATATTCGCAGAAAAAATGTTACAATTAATCCGCTCAGAAATGCATTTAGAATTTGCTTTCTAAATGAACTCTCTCGAGGAAAAGGTTGATGAAGAATTGTAAACATACTTACGAAGTTACTGAAAGTGATATGAGAATTACTTTAATGTTCTTCGTTTGGTTTATAAAAGTCGGCTTTAAATAAAAACCGTTACAAATTCTGCATTTTAATTTACCATCCTAGTATCCACCCAAACATTAGTGGTGCAACAATGGAAGCATCGCTTTCAATAATAAACTTCGGTGTATGTATGTCTAACTTTCCCCAGGTAATTTTTTCATTTGGAACAGCGCCTGAATAAGATCCATAACTTGTTGTCGAATCGCTGATCTGGCAGAAGTATGACCAGAAAGGAACTTCATGCCATCCGAGATCCTGGTACATCATTGGCACAACACAAATTGGAAAATCACCGGCGATTCCTCCACCGATTTGAAAAAATCCTATTCCTTTTCCTGAACTGTTCGCTCGATACCAATCTGCCAGCCAAACCATATATTCAATTCCGCTTTTCATCGTTGATGCTTTCATTTCATTCTTTATAATGTATGAAGCAAAGATGTTTCCCATAGTAGAATCTTCCCATCCCGGAACTACAATTGGAATATTTTTTTTTGCCGCTGCAAGCATCCAGGAGTTCTTCGGATCAATCTCATAATACTGTTCCAATTCACCGGAAAGTAACATTTTATACATGTACTCATGAGGAAAATATCTTTCGCCTTTTTCATTGGCATCATTCCATACTTTATGAATATGTTTTTGAAGGCGTCGAAATGCTTCTTCTTCAGGTATGCAGGTATCAGTTACTCTGTTGAAATGATTTTCTAAAAGTTCCCATTCATCTTGCGGACTAAGATCACGATAATTAGGGACGCGTTTGTAATGATTGTGAGCGACAAGATTCATAATATCTTCTTCAAGATTAGCACCCGTGCAGGAGATAATAGCAATCTTATCTTGTCGTATCATTTCCGCGAGAGATATTCCAAGTTCGGCTGTACTCATCGCGCCAGCAAGCGTTACCATCATTTTCCCGCCTTCAAGAAGATGTTTTTCATATCCTTTTGCAGCATCCATCATAGCGGCAGCATTGAAATGGAGATAATTTTTCTCCATAAAAGTAGATATCGGACCTTTCATAAAAATCGTTTATTGTAAATCGTTAATTTTAATTTGTACTGAATTTTCCCGCTCGCAAGTGCTTACTCTTTCAATCAAGTCGCTTCCTCTTCTCGTGATTACGTGTACACGTCTATACGTCCTCTCGTCTAATTCCTTTTCAACAAAACAATATAAGTAGGAAAGTGATCGCTATATCCTCCCATATAATTATTGAAATCGTATGTTCGTTTTGGATATCCTTTGTAACGGCCACTCGTTTGTATCATCCATGGTTTGCTGAAAATTTTAGCTTCGTGAAAGAAAAAACCCGTTTGATTCTTATCAAGAAATCCACTGGAAACAATTATCTGATCAAAAAGATTCCAGCTATCATTATAGGCAAGAGTTCCAATTCCTTGTTTGTATGGCGCAACCCAAGGATTAAATAATCCTCCGCGCGAAACTTTATCTTGTTCTCCTTTAGATCCTAAAACTACAGCAACGCTCGGGCTAACGGGATCATCATTAAGATCACCCATTAAAACGATTTTCGCATCAGGATTTTTAGCAACGATTGAATCGATTTTTTCTTTACAAACTTTTGCTGCTTTCGAACGACCGGGCGCACTTGCTTCTTCACCCCCTCTTCGCGAAGGCCAATGGTTTACAAATACGAACATATCTTCATTATCATATTTACCATATACAAAAAGTACATCACGGGTTTTATGCTCAGTTGTGTCTGTCCCCAAATGAACCGTCAATGACTGACTTGATATAGGTGTAAAATACTTAGGATTATAAATCAAACAAACATCTATTCCCCGAATATCAGGAGAATTATAATGAACAAATTTATAATTTCTGTTTTTTAATAAGGGATGATTTACTAGATCAATAAGAACAGTTTCATTTTCAATTTCAGCATCGCCAAACATTGAAAGACCGTCGGGAGTTAGATCAGTTCCTATTTTAGATAATACATCTGCCAGGTGATCTAGTTTATCCAAATATACTTTGCCGGTATAATGATAAGATCCATCAGGAAGAAATTCTTCATCGTTAATCGTAGGATCGTTTATTGTATCGAACAAATTTTCGAGGTTATAAAAACCTATCAAACCGACTTTATAACTTGCTTTTTGAGCATTAACAATTGTTATTGTAAACAGAAGGGAAATTAGAATTAGCGTTTTTCGCATTTAGATTTTGTATTAAAATGGGGGACAAACATACAAATTTAGTTGTTGGCAGTGTCGATTAAATGTTAATCCTTTGATGCCTAATTGTCATTTTAAATCAAGTCTTTTATGGAAATGTAATTTGATTAGCAATTTATAATACCTTTAAAGTTATGAGTTTAATTGAAGACTAAGCTAAATTAACAGTTGAGCTTTTCGATGTGTATTGTTCTTTCGACGATTTGTTTAGCTTTGCTGTCCCAAAATAATAAATGAAACTTAATAAATTAAACAGCGTGAAGAAAAAGTTACTTTCCCTCCTGATAATTTTCCTCCCTTTTGTTGCCTTGTCACAAACAGGTACAATTAAAGGCGTAGTGAAAGATGATGCCGGCCAGGTGGTTCCAATGACTCCGGTAAAAGTAAAAGGTACTACAATAGAAACTAAAACCGATTCTTCGGGTGCTTATGAACTTAAAAATGTTCCTTTTGGAAATGCAGTTGTAATAGTTGGAGATGAAAAAAATATTTCTGCTACTGAAAATGTAGATGTAAAAGAGGATGTTGTTGTATTGAATATCCATTCAAGAAGTGGTTCATTGGAAAACCTTAATGCTAGTTCCAGCGAAATACCTACCCTTTCATTTGGTGATGATGAACTCAAAGAATCCTCAACCAGTAATGTTTCCAGCGTACTTACAGCTTCTCGTGACGCTTTCAATTCTGCTGCTTCATATGTTTTTAGTGCAGCTCGATTTAGAGTAAGAGGATATGATTCAGAAAACTTTCCTACTTTAATGAATGGTGCAGTTCTAACTGATATATCTAATAATCGAAGTGAATTTAATGTTTGGAGCGGACTTAATGATGTAGTTAGAACAAGAGAAAATTCTTTTGGACTAAACCCAACGAATTATGGATTTGGTAGTATTGGAGGAATCAGCAGTATCGATAGCAGAGCATCTCAACAAAGAAAACAATTACAAGTTTCTTATGCACTTTCAAACCGTACTTACGACAACCGATTAGTTATAACCTATGGTTCAGGAGTAAATACTAAAGGTTGGTCATATAGTGTTTCCTATTCTCGTCGTTGGGCAGATGAAGGTTTCATACCCGGAACTTTTTATGACGGTCATTCCTTTTTCGGATCCATTGAAAAGCAAATTAATTCAAAACACTCATTAGCAATTTCTGCTTTTGCTGCCCAAACTAAAAACGGCCGTTCATCTACAAATGTTCAGGAAATTTTTGACCTTGCCGGCACTCATTATTATAGTTCATACTGGGGTTATCAAAATGGAAAGAAAAGAAATGCTGTAGTCGGAGAAAATTTTCAACCAACTATTATCTTAACTCATGATTGGCAGATAAATCAAAAATCATCACTTGAAACCGCAATTTCTTATCAAACGGGTAAAAATAAAGTTTCGGGCCTTGACTGGTATAAAGCTGAAGATCCTCGACCAGACTACTATCGTTACCTGCCAAGTTTCGATCCGGCATATGGTGCAGATCCCGCAGCCAATATCAGAGACTCAACGGAACTCGCAAATTATTTAAGCCAAAATGAATCAGCTCGTCAGATCAATTGGGATAAAATTTATGAGGCCAATCAATTATTTGATACAGCAAAATATGTAATTTCTAATCGGGTTATTGACGCAAATCGTTATGGATTTAATACAATTTATAATAATGAATTAACGGATAATTTAACATTATCTGGAGGACTTTCTTATCAGTTACAAGATATTAATTACTACAAAGAAATTGAAGATCTTTTAGGAGGAAATTATTTTATAAATTTAAATCAGTTTTCAGATTTGACAACCCTTTCAGATCCAAATGTTATTCAGAATGATTTGAATAATCCAAATTCTAGAATTTATAAGGATGATAAATATGGTTATGATTATGTAGCACATATTTATACCAGTTCACTTTGGGCACAATCTGCTTTCAAATACGATAAAGTGGACTTCTTTATTGCCGCTCAATTGTCAATGTCTGGTTTCTATAGAACAGGAAATGTTAAGAATGGTGTATTTGCAAATGAATCTTTTGGAGATTCACCAAAGAAAAATTTTACCGACCCTTCTGTAAAAGGTGGTCTTACTTACAAATTAAACGGACGAAATTATTTTTATGCTAATGGCGCTTACTTAAAACGAGCACCACTGTTTGAAAATACATTTGTATCGCCACGAACTCGTTCTTTGGCAGTAGATAATATTAAAAGCGAAACGGTAAGTTCTGTTGAAGGTGGTTATATTTATCGTGCTCCTCGCCTCAAAGCAAGAGCAACAGGATATTATACTTTATTTAGTGACATTACTGATATTCGCAGCTTCTATCATGACGATTTAAAAACGTTTGTAAACTATACTCTCTCAGGTATTACTAAGCGTCATACCGGCCTCGAATTAGCTGTTGATGCAAGTCTGGGACAAGGTTTTTCAGCTTCTGCTGTTGCTTCAATTGGGGAATTTATATTTACAGATCGACCTATAACAACCGTAACACAGGATAATAAAGACACTTTACTTTCTAGTGGAGAAGAAGTGTTTTTCAAAAATCTTCATGTTGCAGGTGGTCCTCAAACAGCTTACACTTTTGGGTTAAATTACCGTTCTAAAAATTATTGGTTCTTTAATATAAACTTTAATTACTTTGATAATATTTATGTCGATGTTAATCCAGTTCGCAGAACATTATCTGCACTTGAATATGTAGATGCCGGTACTGCTAAGTGGGAAGAGATCCTCGGACAAGAAAAAAGAGAAGGTCAGTTTACTATGGATGTATCCGGTGGCTGGTCCTGGAAATTTGATAATAAATTCAAGTCTTTAAAGAAAAATGCTTTCCTGGTTCTTAACCTTGGTATCACAAACATTCTAAACAACAAGGATATTACTGCTACAGGTTATGAGCAATTACGATTTGATTTTACAACTCATGACACAAATACTTTCCCTGCAAAATATGCCTATGCTTTTGGTGCTACTTATTTTGCCAGTGTAACATTCCGTTTTAATTAATCAGAAAAAATAAAAAACATTATATAAACAAATGAAAAAATTAACTCAAATCCTCCGCACTGTCATTGTAGTGATGTTTACAGCAGTTTTGTTTAACTCTTGTGTAGATAAAGATTATGATGATTTAATAACAGCGAATGTTGATCCTGCTCTTACAATTACAAAGTCGATAAAAGAAATTCAATCTCTTGCCACCGGCTCCGTTCCTGTCCCAATTCTCACCGATGAAATTATTGCAGGTGTTGTTACGGGTGATGATTTATCAGGAAATATCTATAAAAAATTAATCCTACAACAAGACTCTTCCGGTATTGCTGTTCAACTTGATATTTCAAACTTCAATTCAGAATATCCTACAGGCAGAAGAGTTTTTGTAAAATGTAAAGGTCTTTATATTGCAAACAACGGTGGCAATTTTGAACTTGGTGTTGCCAATGGAGCATCCGTCGGACGAATTCCTTCCGGACTTGCTCCTAAATATTTAGTAAAAGGTATGTGGGGACAATACATCACTCCAAAAACGTATCAATTGGATGACAATATCCCTTCAAACACATTAGTTACATTTAACAATGTAGAATTTGCTGCCGGAGATAATGGTGTTGCTTACGCTGCAACAAGTCCTGCGAATCTAACTCTGGAAGATTGTGCTGCAATTCCGCATACACTTATTCTTTATTCAAGTACTTATGCAACGTTTGCCTTATCCAAAACGCCGGTTGGAAAAGGCACAATTACCGGAGTTTATACCATTTACAACAATGCCGGCGAATTACAGATTCGTGATACCAATGATGTCAATATGCCCCAACTTCGTTGCGATGGCTCTACAGGAATTCCATCATTGATGCAAATGGACAGCATTCGATTATTAGATCCTGGCGCAGGAAATCTTGCTTATTTGCCGGGCGACAAAAAAATAGAGGTAACTGTTACATCGAATTATTCTACAAATATGCTTACAGGCGCAGGTAAAAATATTTATGTTCAGGATAATACGGCAGGAATTCAAATTCGTTTCTCGGCAGCTCATTCATTTGCTATTGGAACCAAATTAGAAATCAATGTTTCCGGAATGGAATTATCTACGTATAATGGTGTATTACAAATAAATAATGTTCCTCTTGGAAATGCAACTGCAATTGGTCCCGGCAGCGTTACTCCACGCACTGCAACCATTGCTGATCTTATCGCAAACTACAATACATGGGAAAGTCAGGTCGTTAAAGTGGACGGTGTTACAATAACCGGCAGCGGAATATACAGCGGATCTAATTCACTATCTGATGGAACAAGCACCATTGAATTGTACGTGACCAGCGGTGCTACTTTTGCAGCAACAGCTTATCCAACAGGCACTGTTTCAGTGACCGGGATATTAATTGAATTCAATGGTACAAAAGAAATAATTATTCGCGACGTTACTGACGTTCAATAATATTTCTATCAATAATAACACCCGTAGAGATGTCTAACTTAACTTCTCTACGGGTGTTTTTTTATTTTAAATATTCCAACACCATTTCCATAAACCCACCCGGATTTTCCGCATGAATCCAATGCCCAGCATCAGGAACAGTTTTTATTTCTGCCAAAGGAAAAATTCTTTTTATTTCTATTTCATCACTCTTTGTAATATAACCCGAACGCTCGCCACGTAGAAATAATACAGGAATATTTATTACAGAGTCAGCCGGTAGCGCTTTTCCTATTTCTTCAACATTCTTTTCTATTTCTAAAAATCCAAAACGCCAGGCTAAATGTTTGTCGTCTTTCCAATAAAGATTTTTTAATAGAAATTGTATCGTTGCTTCATCATTCAATGCATTCCTTAATTTTTCTTCCGCTTCTTTTCTTGAAGTTAAATTCAATATGTCAATTGATTTCAAAGCCGCAAAAATTGCCTGATGATGCGGCGCATAATACTTCGGTGCCATATCTGCAACAATCATCTTCCGTATCCTGTCGGAATGTTTTGATGCAAAAAACATGGCCGTCTTTCCTCCCATTGAATGACCGATAATATCAGCAACGCTTATGTTTTCATCATTCATCAGTTCTAAAAGATCTTCAGCCATTAATTCATACGTAAAATTTTCACTGTGCGGACTTTTCCCATGATTCCGCTGATCGACCAGATAACAGCAATATCCTTTTTCTGAAAAAGTTTTGGAAAGAGTTGCCCAATTGTCGCTTAAGCCGAATAAACCATGAAGAATAATGAGCGGTTTTCCTTCGCCGGATTTTTTAAAAAATAATTTCATCCCTTTTTCAGTTGTCGGAGATAAAGCTGAACAGTATTTTCCAAACCAAAATAAAGAGCATCACAAATGAGTGCATGACCAATCGATACTTCAAGAAGTTCCGGTATGTTGTCACTAAAGTATTTTAAATTATGTAGATTAAGATCGTGGCCGGCATTTAAACCGATTCCAATTTCTTTGGCATATCTTGCAGCTTTCGAATATGATGCTATCGCTTTTTCCGGATCAACAGGAAATTCTTTTGCATAATTTTCAGTATACAATTCAACTCTGTCTGCTCCGGCTTCTTTCGCATGACGAATTACTTCCTCATCAGGTGCAACAAAAAGAGAAACACGCACTTTGTTTTCATGTAGCTCCGCAATTTTTTCACTGAGAAAAGATTTATTTTTCTTTGTATCCCATCCCGCATTCGATGTAAGTACATCCGGTGGATCAGGAACTAATGTCGCTTGCGTTGGACGGATTTCATCGATAAGTTCCATAAATTCTTTCGATGGATATCCTTCAATATTGAATTCAGTGTAAACAACAGGCTTCAATCCATAGACATCTTTAATTCGTATATGCCTTTGATCGGGCCGAGGATGAGCTGTAATTCCTTCCGCACCAAAACGCTGAATATCCGCCGCCGCTTTCAAAAGATCAGGATAGTTTCCGCCCCTGGCATTACGAAGTGTAGCTAACTTGTTAATATTAACACTGAGCTTAACCATAAATTATTATTAAAATGTAAAATACCGAATAAAGATTGAAACTAGGAAATGGGATGAGAGAGAATCAAGTATCAGGTATCAAGTATCAGGTATCATGGATAAAGATTAAACATTTATGTTTATTGGAATATCGATGAATAATGGAAAATGTAATAAATGGTTACAATTATCATAAAAGCATTAAATTTTATACCCAATTCCCAATATCCAATACTTGATACTTGATACTTGATACATGATACTTGCTACTTGATACATGCAACATGATACCCGCTCCCAATCCTTTAATTTCCGTATGTTTGCACCCCTTAAAACCTTATGCGAAGGCCTTCGTAAACCATTTTCCAGATGATTGCCAAAGATTTAATTAACGATTCATTTCCTCCTCTGAAAATCAGCGATTCAGGACTCAAAGCCCTTAACTGGATGGAAGAATTCCGTTTAGAGCATCTTCCTATCGTCGATGGTTTAATTTATATTGGACTTGCTTCTGAAGAAGATATTCTAAAATTAAGCTCACTCGATCAGCCATTAGCGAATCATAAATTGCCACTTATCAAACCGTATGTCCGTTTTAATCAGCCGGTTTTTGAAGTCGTAAAATTGATATCTCAAGACAAACTCACCATCGTTCCTGTTCTTGATTCTGCCGGTAATTATATTGGCCTCATTACTCTCGCTGATATTCTCAAACATTACTCTGAAAGCGGAATTTTTGATGATGCTGCCGGTGTTATTGTCCTTGAAGTCGGAGCTAAAAATTATTCCATGAGCGAAATCGCCAGACTAATCGAAAACGAAGACGCAAGAATATTAAGCCTGTACATCACACCGAATGCGGAAAATGAAACTATCGATCTTACAATAAAAATAAATCAACCCGAACTTTCTCGAATTCTTTCATCTTTTTCCCGACACGATTATGTCGTTAAAGAACATTATCACCAAAGTGAATTTATGGACGACCTTAAATCGCGATACGATTCATTGATGAATTACCTCGGTATTTAATTTTTCAACATGAATGCAGTTAAGCACTCTTTATTGCTCTGCTTCATAGTTGGCTTGTTCACAACAATTAGTTCCGGACAGGAACATAATTTTTCAATAAATTATTCAGATTCTATTTCTAAAAATTTAACGATTGGTACGATTACACTTATCGGAAATAAAATAACTAAAGACCGTATTCTTTTTCGCGAACTCACTTTTCATTCAGGAGATACCATTGATTCATCTGTCGTAGAAAAAACTTTCAAAAGAAGCGAAGAGAATTTATTTAATACTTCCCTCTTCAATTCCGTACACATAACGTGGCTCATTGAAAACGATAAAATAAATGTCTTTATTCTCGTAACCGAACGTTGGTACATTTTTCCACTTCCAATTTTTGAAATTGCAGAAAGAAATTTTAATGTCTGGTGGCAGACAAAAGATTTTTCAAGAATCGTTTATGGCGGGTTACTAAACTGGAATAATTTTCGCGGAAGAAATGAGGTCTTAACGATTTCTGCCAGATTAGGCTATACGCAACGCATAAGTTTTTATTACAATGTTCCATCAATAAACAAAAAGCAGCGCTCCGGACTCACCTTTGGTTTTTCATATTCAAGAAATCATCAGTCGAGTGTTAATACAGTTCATAACAACATTGTTTATTATAAAAACGAAGATCTGTTTTCTAAAAAAGAGTATGGCGGATCAGTTGCCTATACCTATCGCAACGATTTATATCGAACACATATCATCGAAGCTGGCTTCCGGCACAGTGAAGTGCTTGATACAGTAATCCGCCTCAACAATGATTATTTTACTCCTGGAAAATCAAAACTAAATTATTCTGTTCTCCGTTATTTTTTTAAAAGCGATCATAGGGATATTGTCATTTATCCATTAAAAGGATATTACATAGATTTTGAAATTGCAAAAAACGGTTTCAGTTTTCTTAAAGACGATATCGATATCGCTTACATCACCGCTCACGGAAAAAAATTCTGGCCTTTATTTAATCGGTTATATTTCGGCTCAGGGTTAAGTTTAAAATATACGGCAGGGTCTAATGTACCATATTATCTTTCCAAAGGACTTGGTTATGGAAGGGATTTTTTAAGAGGGTATGAATATTACGTAATAGACGGACAGAATTATGTTTTACTCAAAACAAATCTGAAATTTGAATTGCTCCCGAAAAAAGAAATACATCTTGATTTTATTCCTTTGAATAAGTTTTCAACGATTCCTTATGCATTTTATTTAAACCTTTATGCTGATGGTGGTTATGTAAAAGACGATCTTTATGCTTTGAATAACCCTCTGGGAAATTCCCTTCAAATAGGTTATGGCGGAGGAATTGATTTCGTAACATATTATGATATGGTATTCCGCTTTGAATATTCTATAAACAAATTGGGAGAAACCGGATTTTTTGTTCACTTTACTTCGCCAATCTGAAAACAAAAATTAAATGAATATTGCTATTTACGGACGGCCGGTTAATACAAACCAGCTTACCCTTGCCGAAAGCGTGATTAGTCTCTTGAAAAAGACTGATTGCAAAATTCGAATTCACGCACCTTACCTGGTTTTTCTTGAATCAAATCTGAAAACAAAACTGTCGCTTGAAGTGTTTAATACCCATGAAGATATTAAATCAGATACCGATTTTCTCTTCAGCATTGGCGGTGACGGAACTCTCCTCGATACTGTTTTTCTCGTTAAAGATTCCAATATTCCCATCGTCGGAATTAATGCCGGAAGATTAGGGTTTTTATCAAGCATTTCCAGAGAAAATCTCGAAATGGCCATATCAAGTTTATCGAAAGGACATTATTCGTTAGATGCCCGCACGCTTTTACGACTCGAAGCAAATCATCCGATTTTTGAAGGTGAAAATATAGCCCTCAATGAATTTACTATTCATAAAAAAGAAACCTCAAGCATGATCACTATTCACACTTATTTGAATGGTGAATATCTCAACTCTTATTGGGCCGATGGTATTATGATTTCTACTCCTACCGGCTCCACCGGATATTCATTAAGCTGCGGAGGACCAATCATTGTCCCCCAATCAGAAACATTTGTCATTACTCCAATTGCTCCGCACAATCTAAATGTAAGGCCAATTGTAGTTTCTGATAAAAATGTAATTTCTCTCGAAGTAGAAGGACGCAGCCAACATTTCATGGCTACTCTCGATTCCCGTTCTGTTACTATTGATTCGGGCTTTCAGCTTGCAGTCAGAAAAGAAAATTATACAATTAATCTGGTACGATTGAATAATGAAGATTTTCTCAATACTCTTCGTAAAAAACTTAATTGGGGACTTGATACCAGAAATTAATCCGAAAGATAATTCGCTTCATCCTTAAACTATTGCAAAAGTCGTTTCCTTATAATTTGACCATTTAGTTAATTTACTATATTTGCCTTCCTCCAAAACTCATATGAAGAAGACTGTACTTATTTTGCTGTCTCTTATTGTCCTCTCACCCGCTATTACCAACGCTCAACGATGGAAACGGCAACGCTATGAATTTAGCTTTGGCGCAGGTGTAACTAATTTTCTAGGTGAATTAGGAGGCGCAAATCAGATAGGAACACATTATTTCAGAGACCTTGAATGGTCACAGGCACGTTTAGCCCTTGCCGTAGGATTGCGTTACAAACTCACTAATTATTTTGCTTTGAAGACACACTTAACCTATGGTCGGGTTTCCGGTGACGATAAGCTTACGGAAGAGAGTTTTCGGAACTATAGAAACCTAAGCTTCTTCTCTGATATTTATGAATTTAATGTAAATTTTGAAGCAGCCTTTCAGCAAGAACAAATTGGCCATAGGTATCACCTTAGCAAAGTTCGTGGAGCTATCGGTTATGAAATTTATACGTATGCTTTTGTCGGAATGGGAGTGTTTCATATGGATCCGAAAGCAGAATACGGTGGATCCGTTGTTCGCTTACAACCACTTGGAACTGAAGGTCAAGGAATAGTTCCATCCCGTTCTAAATATTCACTTTTTCAATTTTGTATTCCGGTCGGAATTGGTTTTAAATATACTGTCAACCAACAATATGGTGTCGGTTTGGAATTAGGAATTAGAAAAACATTTACAGATTATATTGATGATGTTAGTACTACTTATTTTGACTTTGCCAGCTACCCGGGACAATATGATCCACTTGCTTATCAATTAGCTGACCGGTCAAATGGAACAAAACCTGAAAATACACTTCCCGGTGCTCAAAGAGGCGATAATCGTAAAAGCGATACATATATGTTCGCAGTCTTTAGTATTAACTATAAACTTAATAGTGGCCGCGGTATTCTTCCGCGTTTCTAAGGCAAATTTTTTTTACTTTAAAGCGTTTGCCTAAATTCAACCATGTTGGCCAGATATTTAATTCGTTTTTTACTGTTTTTAGTGCTTTTCCCTTCCTTAAAGGCTGAAGCTCAATACAATGAAGTTGGAATCCTGGTTGGCGCTTCCAATTATAAAGGCGAATTATCGCGCCACATGTTTAATACTGACTTTCTGCATCCGGCAATTGGCGTTTTTTATCGCCACAATCGCGACAGAATGTGGAGCTGGAAAATCGAAATAAATTATGGACGTATTTCGGGGGATGATGCTTTTGCTAAAACACCCTTTGAACTAGACAGAAATTTATCCTTTTATTCTAATATTCTTGAAATTTCTCCTCAAATCGAATTTAATTTTTTCCCTTTTGAAACCGGAAGAAATGATTACCCTTTCACTCCTTATATTTTTACAGGATTATCAGTTTTTCATTTTAATCCAAAAGCAAAAATAGGAAATGATGATTTTGAATTACAACCGCTGGGTACTGAGGGACAAGCCATTAATGGAGACAATCGTTATAAACGTGTTCAAATTGCAATTCCAATTGGAGGCGGAATTAAAATCTCTGTCGGTAGTTTTGGTATCGGTCTCGAAGTAGGTGCTCGTCGGGCTTATACCGATTATCTGGATGATGTCAGCGCACTTTATCCCAATATGACAGCTTTACAAGCGTCAAGCGGATCAACGGCAGTTATTTTTTCTGATAGATCTTTTTCTCGTTTAGATACTTCGGCTTCAATTAGCAATGCCTTTAATAAACAAAGGGGCAATTCGTCTGATAAAGATTGGTATCTATTTGCAGGAATTACTGTTTTCTGGAGATTGTCGAGTACATTAAAAGAAATCTGCGAGCCCTTTAAACGAAGACGTTATTGAAGAATATTTTCCTGTTTTTAACAAGATTATGATAGTTGTAAGCCATATCAACAAATCAACAAATCAACGAATTTACTACCTTGCGCCGCCGATAAAATGAGCCATCTCCTGAAAGACAAAATAATACTTTCGAAACTACCGTTGCATGTTGCTATTATCATGGATGGCAATGGACGTTGGGCTCAACGTCTGGGCGAATTACGTGTTTTTGGTCATCAAAATGGTGTTAGGGCCGTTCGTGAAATCACTGAATCCGCCGCCGAACTTGGCATTAAATATCTTACCCTGTACGCATTTTCTACGGAAAACTGGAATAGACCTCAAGAGGAAGTTAATGCATTAATGGAATTGTTAGTTCACACGATACACGCTGAAAAAGAAACATTAAATAAAAATAACATTCGTCTCCTGGCTATCGGTGATCTTAAATCATTGCCGCAGAAATGTTATTATGAACTCATGGAAGCCATTAAAGACACTTCTCACAATACGCAGATGTCTCTTGTTTTAGCTCTCAGTTACAGTGCCCGTTGGGAAATTACAGAAGCAGTAAAAAAAATTAATGAAGATACATTGAAGGGGAAAATTAAAAATGAAAATATTGATGAATCAGTAATATCATCCTACTTAAGTACTGCCGGTATTCCCGATCCGGAATTGCTAATTCGTACCAGTGGAGAAACCAGAATCAGCAATTTTTTATTGTGGCAAATTGCCTATACAGAACTTTACTTCACAGATAAATTGTGGCCCGAATATACCAAAGAAGATTTTTATAAAGCTATTGTTGATTTTCAAAATCGTGAAAGACGTTTTGGATTAATAAGTGATCAAATAAGCAGACCGATATGAGTAAACATTTTTTTCTAGTTGCATTTTTGTTTTTATCTGTCTTTTCACTTCAGGCTCAAGTAAAAATGGGTGGAGATAGTTTGATTATTGACTACGGAAATCCTCAACAATATGAAGTTGGAGGAATTGTTACTTCAGGAACACAATTTTTGGATGAAGCCGTTTTAATAAACATATCAGGAATATCAGTTGGTGACTCTATCGATGTTCCCGGTGAAAAAATTTCAAAAGCCATTGAAAATCTTTGGAAACAAGGGTTGTTTTCCGATATTAAAATTGTGGCCACACATACTTTTGGTAAAAAGATTTTTCTTGAGATTCGTCTACAGGAACGCCCCCGGCTTTCAACATTTAAATTCACAGGTGTAAGCAAATCAGAAGCCGATAAAATCAGGGAGAAAATTTCTTTAGGTGACAAAGTCGTAACAGAAAATTTACTCGAGACTACCAAAAATACAATAATAAACTTCTATTTGGAAAAAGGCTATCTGAATACTGAAGTAAATATCGTTAGTGTTAAAGACTCATTATTTTCAAACAGAGAGAAGCTTACAATAAATGTAAATAAGAAATCGAAGGTTAAGGTTAATAGCATCATTTTCGAAGGCAATAAGTTTTTTAAAGAGAGCACTCTTAAACGTGCAATGAAAGAAACCAAAGAAAAAAAATGGTGGAAGATTTTTACATCATCTAAATTCATTGATGATAAATATCAGGAAGATAAAAACAAGATTGTTGTTAAATACAACGACAAAGGTTACCGTGACGCCCGTATTGTTTCTGATTCGATTTATAAATTTGATGAGAACAGCATCAATATTAAAATTAAAATCGATGAAGGAAACCAGTATTTCTTCCGAAATATAAACTGGCTTGGAAATACAAAACATACTTCGCAGGAATTGAATAGTATTCTTGGAATAAAAAAAGGTGATGTCTATGATCAGTCGGTTCTCGATCAACATCTTTTCATGAGCCAAAATAACAGAGACGTTAGTTCTCTTTATATGGATGATGGCTATCTCTTCTTTTCCGTAACTCCGGTAGAAATAAACGTTGAAGGTGATAGTATCGATTTTGAAATGCGTATTTACGAAGGAAAGCAAGCACGCATTAATAAAGTTACAGTTGCCGGAAATGTAAAAACAAACGATCGGGTTATTATGCGGGAGATTCGAACCAAACCCGGACAATTATTCAGCCGCGCTGATATAATTCGTACTCAAAGAGAACTTGCACAACTTGGATATTTTGATCAGGAAAAATTAGGAGTGAACCCTATTCCGAATCCTGCCGATGGTACAGTGGATATTGAATATACCGTCGAAGAAAAACCGGCTGATCAATTAGAATTATCCGGAGGTTATGGTGCCAATCAATTAGTGGGTACGCTGGGAATTTCTTTTAATAATTTCTCAGCAAGAAATTTTTTCAAAAAAGGAGCTTGGAGACCACTTCCTTCCGGCGACGGACAAAAGTTAAGTTTGCGAGCTCAAACCAATGGTAAATATTATCAATCGTATAATGCTTCTTTCACTGAACCATGGCTTGGAGGAAAAAAACCAAACTCATTCAGTGTAACTGTTTTTCATTCCATTCAAACAAGCGGATCTGCTTCTGATAATGTTGGGAAGCAATCCATAACAATTAGCGGAGTTTCCCTTGGACTCGGAAAAAGATTAAAAAAACCGGATGATTATTTTACAATTTATCACGAAGTAAGTTATCAGTATTATACTCTTCAGAATTACGGCGGCACATTTCTTTTCAGTAATGGAACATCTAACAATCTAAGTTTTCAGGAAACAATTTCAAGAAACTCAATAGATGCTCCTATTTATCCTCGTACCGGTTCTCAATTATCTTTTACATTACAACTCACTCCACCATACTCACTCTTTAATTCAGTAGACTATAAAACAGCAAGTGATGCTGTTAAATATAAATTTATCGAATATCATAAATGGAAATTTACATCAAGTTGGTTTACCAAGCTTGCAGGTAATCTGATTCTAAATACGAAAATCCAATACGGTTTTCTTGGTTTGTATAATCGCAATCTTGGTGCTTCTCCATTTGAACGATTTTATCTTGGAGGTGATGGCTTAAGCGGATTCTCATTGGATGGAAGAGAAATTATTGCATTACGCGGATATGAAAATAATTCTGTTACACCTCAAAATTCAAACGGTGCTCAAATAGGCGGCACAATCTTTGACAAGTTCACATTCGAATTACGATATCCCGTTTCATTAAATCCCAGCGCCACAATTTATTTTCTAAGTTTTGCAGAAGCAGGCAACTCCTGGCTGAATTTTAAGGAGTTTAATCCTTTCAGTATGAAGAGGTCGTTGGGTTTTGGTATTCGTATTTTCTTACCGGTATTTGGTTTATTAGGTCTCGATTACGGATATGGTTACGATGATATACCAAATAATCCAGGTGCAAACCACGGCCAATTCCATTTCTCCATTGGTCAACAATTTTAAATTCATACATTTGCAACCCTTAAAAAAAATAAAAATGAAAACAATGATGCTTCCCCGCTTCTTTAAAAAAGGACTTCTTGTTCTGGCAGGAATAATAGTTTTCTGCATCACTTCAGTTTCCGCTCAGAAATTTGCTTACGTAAATACGCAATACATCCTGGAAAATATTCCGGATTACAAAACAGCACAACAAAATCTGGATAATCTTTCGATAACCTGGCAAAAAGAAATTGAAGATAAATATTCTATCATTGACAAACTTTATAAAGCATATCAGGCAGAACAAGTTCTTCTGACTGAAGAAATGAAGAGAAGACGTCAGGATGAGATTGCACAAAAAGAGAAGGATGTAAAAGATCTTCAGAAACAACGATTCGGATACGAAGGAGATTTATTCAAGAAAAAACAAGAATTGGTAAAGCCAATACAAGACAAAATTTATAATGCAGTAAAAAAATTATCTACCGAACAGAGTTATGCTGTTGTTTTTGATAAATCCAGCGAGCTGATTATGCTTTATACAAATCCGAAGTATGACAAGTCCGATGAAATTTTACTAGCCTTAGGTTATAAGCCAGCAGCAAAATCAACAGGTACAAGTAAAGGCGCAACCCCTGCAGGTGCTGATCCCGGAAAATCAGATAAACAACCATTAAACGAAGAACAAAAAAAATAAACTAAAACAACCAACTATTCCAATGAAAAAATTATTCTTTATTGTATCATTAATTTTGACAACGATAAGCGTTTGTACAAAAGCACAGACCTTGAAATTCGGGCATATCGATTCTGGAGCGCTTATACAAATGATGCCGCAAACAAAACAAGCCGACAGCACTCTCAAAAGATTTGGTGAATCTCTCGATTCACAACTTAAAGGAATGACAGCTGAATATCAAAGTAAGTTGCAACAATATCAATCCAAGGTTGATTCAATGCCAGATGCAATCCGCAGTACAAAAGAAAAAGAACTCAGTGATTTGGGCCAGCGTATTCAGGATTTTCAGCAAACGGCGCAAGAATCTATTCAAAAGAAAAAAGAAGAAATCTATGGACCGATTTTGAAAAAAGCTGAAGATGCAATTAAAGAAATCGCTAAAGAAAAACAGTATTCTTATATTTTAGATACAAGCGTTGGTACCGTTATATATGCCCAGGAAGGTGATAACATTATGGCATTAGTAAAAACTAAACTCGGAATAAAATAAAAATATTTAATATCGGAAAAAGCCATCCACCAATGTGTCGGATGGCTTTTTTGTTTTTGTATGAATTTTTTTATTATTATAAAACATCTATTATACATCTTTATATATAATCGAGTAAATTATAGCTGATCATTGTAGTTAAAAAACAGTGTTTTTATCGATGGTAAATCTTTTTTTCGAATAGAATCACCTTTTAAACGTTAATATCTCATCCCGGAAAATCTTCAGGCACGCATTGAATCTCTTATATTTACTTTCAAAACTCACCACTGCTTTAGGAATGCGTTATTTTTTTCTTATCCTTTTTTTTATTCCATTTTCAATACATGGCCAGTCGCTAAGCAGCCTTCGTAATAAAACTATTTCCGTTCGGGCAGATACCGTTACTATTGATACTTTTAGTATTGCTCCCGGAACGCTACGTATTAAAGCAAATGAAATTTACATTGACACCTCAGCGTATTACCTTGACTTTATCAATGCCAGGATTATCTGGAAAAAAGAATCAGCAACTTATAAATTAATTATCAGTGATAGTGTAAATGTAAATTACCGGGTGTTTTCTTTTCTTCTTGGGAAAGAGTTTAAAAATAAAAGTTTTGATTTGATTAGCCGGGGCGGAGCATCAATACCTTTGTATTATAATCCGGGCAATGATCAACCCGAAATATTTCGTGTGCAAGGACTTTCTCGAAATGGAAGTATTTCACGCGGCATAACATTTGGAAATAATCAGGATGTTTTTGTAAACTCCAGTCTCAATCTTCAACTCGCCGGCAAGCTAAGCGATAATGTCGAAATACTTGCAGCCATTACCGATGAAAACATTCCTGTTCAGCCTGAAGGAAACACTCAACAACTACAGGATTTCGACAAAGTATTTATTCAACTTTCGAATAATAAAAATAAACTTATAGCGGGAGATTTTGAATTAAGAAGGCCCGATAGCTATTTTATGAATTTCTATAAAAAAGGACAAGGCGGATATTTTACAACGGAAATACCTTTAAATAATATTAATCATCCGGAAAAAAAACGAATTTTAAAATCAGGAATAAGCCTTGCAGTTTCCAAAGGGAAATTTACGAGAAATACAATAGCAGTTAAAGAAGGCAATCAGGGACCTTATCGCTTAACCGGAAATAATGGTGAAACTTTTATTATCGTTTTATCCGGTACTGAAAAAATTTATTTTGATGGCGTATTACTTCTTCGTGGTTCTCAAAATGATTATGTAATCGATTACAACACATCAGAACTTTCTTTTACCGCTCGCCGTCTAATCACTAAAGACTCCCGCATTGTTGCAGAATTTGAATATTCCGATAAAAATTATTCCCGTTCACTTATTTACCTGAATAATGAATTCGAAAGCAATAAACTTAAAATTAAATTTAATCTTTATTCAGAACAAGACAGCAAAAATCAACCACTTTCTATTGATCTTGATAGTGCAAAGAAAGCAGTAATGGCCAATGCCGGCGATAGTATTCAAAATGCAGTATTCCCAACTGCCGATAGTGTGCAGATAAGTCCTAATACTGTTTTATACCAAAGAATAGATAGTGCAGCTGTTACCGGTGTTTATACAATATATATCTACACCGGCAATACCGACAGCTCCTATTGGCAAGTTCGATTTAGTGATGTTGGTTTACATAATGGAAATTACATTCAGGATATTACATCAGTCAATGGACGGTTATTTAAATGGATTGAACCGGTCAATGGAATCCGGCAAGGAAATTATGAACCTGTTGCATTATTAGTTACTCCAAAGAAACAACAATTGGTTACAACAGGAATTGAATATAGTTTTAATCGTAAAAACACACTTGCTATAGAAGGCGCTTTCAGCAATTATGATGTCAATTTATTTTCGAAGAAAGATAAAGGAAATGATGCCGGTTATGCCGCACGTATTATTTACAAAAATGAAATTCCAATTTCTACAGATACTATTAATGGTTTTAAGCTTTCCAATATTGTCAATTATGAATATACGGGAAAATATTTTAAACCCATCGAGCGCTACAGGAATGTTGAATTTGAACGCGATTGGAATCTTGGCACAAACTCTATTATTAATGACGAGCATATAAGCTCTATTCAGACAACACTTTTAAAACCATCTTTGTTTTCACTAACCTATCAGCTTCGTTCTTTCTTTAAAGGCTCTGAATATCGCGGATTAATGAATAGCGGTAATGGAAATCTCCGTTGGAAAAAATTTACGGTGCTTGCAAGTGGCAGTTACTTAAATACAAATGGATTTAATTCACGTACAAAATATCTTAGACATAATGCAGATATTTCCCGGCCGGTTTGGAAATTAGTTTTAGGAATTAAAGAAAATTCAGAAAGAAATAAATTTACTAACCGTCAGAATGATTCTTTGCTTTCCGGTAGTATTTCGTTTCGTGAATTTCAGGGATATGTAAACACACTGGATACCGGTAAATCTAAAGCAAGCATGAGTTACAAACAAAGAATAGACCAGGTTCCTTCACTAAATAATTTTACAACATCTGCAAAAGCAGAAGAATTGAATCTCATAACAGAGTTTTCCCGCAATCCGGATAATACTATTCGTACAATAACTACCTACCGTACGTTAACAATTAAAGACACACTACTTACAAATCAGGATGCATCCAGAACAATTGTAAACAGGATTGATCATACTTTAAATCTATGGAATGGAATCTTATCATTTAACACTTATTATGAAGTTGGTAACGGCCAGGAGAGAAAACAGGAATATTATTATTTAAGAGTTAATGATGGGCAAGGTGTCTATGCATTTTTTGATTACAACAATAATGGCGTAGAAGATCTCAATGAGTTTGTTGTAGCAGCATTTCAAAATCAGGCGAATTTTATTCGTATTTATATCCCTACGAATGTATTTATTAATACACGTAGCAATCAATTTAGTGAAGTATTGGTAATTTCTCCTGCAGGTAATAAAAGTTCTATTCAGGGAAAGGAATTATTTATACATCGGTTTTCAGATCAGCTATCAGTAAGACTCGATAGAAAAACTAAAGATGAATCTCTTTTATCATCTCTAAATTCATTTCATCAGGAGCTGAATGATTCAACTCTTATTTCTGCTAATTCCAGTATTAGAAATACTTTTTATTACAATCGAAGAAGTCCCGTTTACGGATTTGATTTTACCTGGCAGGAAAACAAGAACAAAGCTTTTCTTACAAATGGTTTTGAAACCCGCATTCAGCGTTCAAGATCAGTTAATATGCGTTGGAATATTAATCGGGCAGTTCTTGTATCTATGAATTTAGAAAATGGAGACCGTATTAATCAATCCGATTTTTTCTCAACGAGGGATTACAGCATTTTTTCAAATAGTTTTGAGCCTAAATTAAGTTTTCAGCCGGGGAGTAGTTATCGCTTAATTGCATCCTATAAATACGGAGATAAAAAAAATGCTAAAGGAGAATTGAGAGAAAGAGCAATCAGCAATAAATTTCAAATGGAAATGAAATATACTGCTGTTAATTCAGGAAATATAACAGCAAAAGTATCACTCATAAATATTAATTATAATGCCGCCGACAATAGTTTTCTGGCTTACGAAATGCTCGAAGGATTTAAAAATGGGAAAAATATAACATGGGGATTATCCTTAGAAAGAAATCTAAATAACTCAGTCCAAATGAGTCTGACATACGATGGAAGAAAACTACAAGATTCGCAGATAGTTCATACAGGAGGAGTACAGTTCAGGGCGTTTTTTTAAAAGCAAAAGGTGAAAAATTGTATCATGTATCAAGTATCATGTATCAAGATAATGGGGAAGCAATAAAAAATAATAAATAAAATGGTTAAGTTTATAATATATTAAAACATTTTTTTTTTGATACTTGATACTTGATACTTGATACTTGATACTTGATACTTGATACTTGATACTATTTTAACTCAATCATCGACTTCCCAATTAAAACGCCGGACTGATAGATTTCTACATTATATTTTCC
Source organism: Bacteroidota bacterium (assembly GCA_031417555.1). Classification (GTDB taxonomy): domain Bacteria; phylum Bacteroidota; class Bacteroidia; order AKYH767-A; family 2013-40CM-41-45; genus JADKIH01. The sequence goes on along the minus strand of JANOVV010000078.1, from coordinate 9,774 downwards.
TTTCACAAATTCTGAACCTTTGGCCCACATAATTTCTACCGGAGTATCTTTATTGTTGTATTGCACTGTTTCCTTCATTGTATAAGACATGTCTTGTCCGTTGATTTTGAAGGATTCTTTTTCGGCAGACATAACAGCGCCATCAGGGCCGAGAACGCGAACGTAAATATCAAGTGGTCCATTATCAATAACAGGATTTTCTCCCAGTGTGAAGTTGGTCCGTATTTTTTGAACCTGCTTCGCTTTATTTGTTACTACTTCCTTTCCATTACTACGGTATCGCAAACCTTCGGTAACGATATTAAATGTCTTCAGAACAGAACCGGCCGACACCTTTGAATAAAGTCTTGAATTTTCAGCTGAGAGGTTTTCATTCTTAGACATTTCTTTGCTAAGATTCGTAGACAGGCTCTGGTTTTCCTGCTGAAGTTGAGCATTAATAACATTCAAAGAATCTATATGTGCCACATAAACTTCATTCATCTCTTTGAGTTTGGCAAGTTCTGCTTTTGCACGAGCAATTTGAGCGGGTCCGCCTAACTGAATCAGTTTTTGAATTTCAAGAACCTTTGCTTTAATCTCTTCGTCCTTTTCTGAAAGTTCGTTTTGTAAACTGGCATTATCGGATTTTATCTTTTCATAATCTACCTTAAACCTGTTAAGCTGCATTTGCAAAGCATCTTTTTCGGCTGTTGTTGTTACAATGGTTTGATTTGCAAGATCAAGGCTGTTTTTTTTGTCAAAAAACTGCCATAACAATAAACCATTGGTGCCAAGAAGAATGGTAATTACGATAATTACAATACCTTTTTTAGGTCCTTGTTCCTGATAATCAGTTTTATTTATTTCTTGTAAATCCATAATGACGGTTTAGTTAAAAGTCAGGAGCGAATTAAATCTTTATTACTTTCATCAACAAAATTTAAACGAAGATCGGTAAGTAAACCTTCAACCATACGTTTCTGGGAGTCGGTCAGGTTATTTTTCGTCTTATCTTTAATTAGCTCTAATATGTCAATCGAAATTTTAGCCTGTTCTAAATTTCGTTCGATTTTATCTGTCGATGGATTCTTAAGTTTGCCAAGGGCCATCATTGCAGATGAATAAAAAACAGATAACAATTGTGTAAATAATTGATCTTCGGTATTCATTTTTAATTTGACTTTTGTACAACATACAAATGTAATATTTTTTTGAAGTAAAATAGGGTTTTATGGTTGTTGCTAATTTGAAGTAAAACAAGCATGATTTTCTATTAATGGGAGTCTGGATGCTTGTATTTAGATTCTAACTATAAAAATTAAATTTAAAGGTATATAAATCAATAAATACCTTCAACTTTGAAGAATATGGATATTACTTTTAAGTTCTTAAATCTTATTTTCATAAAATGAAAAGAGTTTTAGGGAACAGCCGAAAATATAAAATAAGGCAACCTTATACATTGCATAATAGGGTTGAATGGATTCGAAGTGGCAGACCGTATTTTAATCGTTTGCTGGAGTTAATCGATTCGGCAAAACATGAAATCCATATTCAAACCTATATATTTGATTCAGATAATACCGGAAATCTGATTGCCGATGGATTAATCCGTGCTGCAAAAAGAAATGTTCAGGTTTTTCTTCTTGTTGATGCCTTTGGTTCAAAAAGCCTGAGTTCGGAGACGATAATTAACTTTAGGAATGCAGGAATAAATTTTCGAAAATTCGGCGAGTTATATTCAAATGGAAGATTTCATATAGGCCGGAGATTACACCATAAGATTTCTGTTTTTGACGGAGATATTTCCATTGTTGGAGGAATAAATATTTCTGATAATTACAATGATACAACAGAAGGCAAAGCCTGGCTGGATTTCGCTGTTATTATGTACGGTAATATTAGCCGTCGCCTTCAATATATTTGTCGCCGGCAGTGGGATGGACTTAGATTTTCTTTTAATGCCCGAAAAAAATTACTTAAAAACATAGTGCACGAGCACTCTATGAAGGGATTGAGCCCTGTTCGTATTCGCCGGAACGATTTTATCCTTAATAAAAATGATATAGCAATCAGTTACCGTGATGTATTTAGAAGATCGAAGAAATCGATTTTGCTTGTTGGAGGTTATTTCCTTCCGGGAGGAAGAACGCGCAGATTAATGAGAAGCGCAATAAAGAGAGGAGTAAAAATAGAAATATTAGTCGCCGAAAAATCGGATGTCAAAGTTGTGGTTTTAGCTCGGCAATATCTATATGCGTGGTTAATCAGAAATGGTATTGATGTCTATGAATTCAGGCCATCCAATGTCCATGGTAAGGTCATTATTTCCGACGAAGTGTTTACTTCAATCGGTTCCTACGATCTCAATAATCTTAGCACATATAGCAATATTGAATTAAACGTTGATATTAATGATGAAAATTTTGCCTCCAAACTTGCCTTTTATATTAAAGAGATAATGCAAAAAGATTGTAATAAACTTGACGGAGAAAATATGTACAAGAATAAATCTGTATTGTCAAAATTTTCGATGTGGTTTTCATACCGTTTTGTAAAAACATTTTTTGTTTTATCGGTATTGCTTGCAGGTAAGAGAGAAAAGAAATTCTAAAAGAATCAAAGGTTTATCAGGCATTACCTGCTATTCTTTTTACTAAGGTGCGTTTGGCTAATGGTAAAAAAGTCTCATCGAAGGGAATATTCATATCTGTTTCGATAACATAGGTTGCCGGATTGGGCATGTTTATATTGAAACGAAGTAAATCAGACTTTATAGCTTCAAAAGTATTTATAATGCTTTTCTCATAGGTACGGAGGTAAGATAAATGGATACCTCTAAATTTTTCTAAAGGGTTTTCAAAAATGCTGATTTGAAATTCATAAACAAGAGTATCTACGCTATTGCTAGATTTAAGAAATAAGTAACCGCTTTCTGAATTGAGAGGAATTACTCCAACTGGAGAAATTTTTAATCGTTCCTCTATAAAGTCGTATATTTTTTTTCCTTCACGAAGATAAACTTCCATCTGCGGGATAGAAAAATCCAAAATGCTTTCGATTTCCTGCATGAGAGCGTCATCTTCAACCATTTTTTCATAAATGAGCTTGAATTGTTCAAGATCGGCACCTTTCATTCTTTCCGGAAAAAGATTATACAAGTGTTGCTTATTATCTTTTAATGATTTGAGATTCCTGTAATGTTCGACAAGGTCGCTCAGATAAGGATATAAGCGATACTCAGTAAAATTATCGCTCACATGTTGCAAATAAGCAAGCAGAATATACTTCTTGTATTCGAAGTCTATCTGGTTTTCGGTAATCCAGTTTTTATTGAGGAATTGCATTGTTCTAAGTTAAGAATAAACGATTATTTCTCCAAAATGTTTCTTTAGGATTGTTGAAAATTTCATTCAACAGATGATTTTCTGTCGCTTTAAGAAGATTAATTTTACCGAGTAACGTCAATTTATCCTGAAATAAAATCAATACTATGATAATCTCCATTAAAAAATTCAAATCTCACCTTATTATTTGCGCCATAGCATCCGGTCTTTATGCTTGTGTTCCTGCAAAACAGCTTGAAGATTTGAAAAAGAAAGATAAAATCTGTCAGGATGATAATATCCGGCTGAAAGATGAAAACCATGCATTGCTGACAGAAAATACCGAGCTGAAAGAATCTGTAGCCGAAATGCAAAAAAACATTTCAATACTCATCAGGGATACCACTGAAATGGGGACTTCCTATCAACGCCTGACCAGCTTATATACAGAACTTACAAAGTCTTATGATAAGTTATTGTCGAATAATGAAAAACTTCTCGCCGGCAATTCCGAAGAAACGCGTAAACTAATTTTACAACTGAATGCTTCACGCGAAGACCTGCAAAGACGCGACGATCAAATGAAAAAAGATTCTATTGCTCTTGGTGACAGAGAAAAGAAGTTAAACGAACTGCGTGAAAGTTTAAAATCCAAACAAGCACGTGTTGCAGAGTTGGAAGGAGTTCTTAGAAGCGTAGATAGTACTGTAAATCGATTGAAGACTGCAGTAAGTAATGCTCTGATGGGGTATGAAAACAATGGATTGTCGGTATATCAGAAAGAAGGTCGTGTATATGTTTCTATGGATGAACAATTACTTTTTGCTTCAGGGAGTACCGAAATCGAGAAGAAGGGTGAGAAGGCACTTAAAGATTTGGCAACTGTTTTGGCGAATAATAAGAACATTAATATTATGGTAGAAGGACATACCGACAATGTTCCTATTAGCGGCACATTGCCGAGTGGAGCAAAAGATAATTGGCAGTTAAGTGTTTTACGTGCGACGTCTGTTGTTAAAATAATATTAAATAATAATTCCATAGAACCATCACGACTTACTGCATCCGGTCGTGGACCTTTTAAACCTATTGACCCGGCAGGTAATGTTGATGCAAGGAAAAAGAACAGACGAACAGAAATTATTCTTAGCCCTAAGCTGGATGAGTTGACGAAGCTGTTGAATCAAATTGGAAAATAAATTGGGGGCAAAATTTTAAAGAGTTACTGTTATCAAAAAAATAAGAGGCCCCTTTCGGAGCCTCTTATTTCTACAAACAGAACCGTTTCATGTTAAGCTTACTGTCCGTAGATGCCTTTTTTCTTCCAGGTAATTTTGTACGACGCTTCAAGGCTCACGTATGTAAATGAATCTTTTATATTAGGATTTCCGCGTTTACTTGCACTGCGAATAATTCCATTGGTACCTTTTCCTGATGGATCAGCAATGTATTTAGCAAGATCATAATATGCAGGATCAGGGAAAGAAGCTTTAAGTTCTTCGAAAGTTGCATAACGGTTGCTTACATCATCAAGATAATCGGTAAGGAAGTAGTAGTAATTAAATTCAGCGGAAAATGTAAGTTGTTTATTGTACAGATAACGGAAACCGCCACCCAATGGAAAGCCAACATTTACATTACTATATGGTTTCGTATTTTGAATCTCGCGGGTAGAACCTTGTCCTTCGGTATGCCAGTCGCGTAAATTAGTTTCATAGACACCGTCTTTCTTAATCACATTACCAATGACTTTAGAATTTTCTTCTGCATCACGAATGGTTCCATCTGACCAGTTATAATATCTATTTTCGAGAGATTGGTTTCCATAAAAAAGGTCGGCTTTTGGTTGACCGTAAAAAACACCAATGCCGGCGAGAAAGAAGAAGCTTATTTTTTGCTTGTTTAATGGAGCAAAGTGATTAGGAAAAATATTGTAGGTAAAATCGACTTCACTTCCGAAAAGATCGTTTCTGAATCCTATTCCTCGTTGATAATTTCTAAGCTCATTCCCTTTTTTGCTGCCAACAGAATTTGTTTCATCATATTGCAACCGATGCCATGAAAATCTCAATTGCATATCAAAAACAGAAAACCGGGTACCAGATTTCTTGGGGTTGTTAAGGAAATCGCGGATGGTAATGGCGGCTCCTGTATTAATGGATGAATAAGGAAAGAGAATTTCATTGCCTAAATCACCAACATAATTTACTGCTCCTCCGGAAACTGCAATGTTTGCAGTACGCTGTGCATAAAGGGATAGAGAGCTAATGAAAAGCAAAAGAAAGGAGAATTTAATTTTCATAAAGACCTATTATTGAATTTGCAGGATGTAAGGTAAAAGAAAATTTTATTCCTGCAATACATATTTTGACTAACGATCAATAGTATGGGTGAATTTATTTCTATTTTCGCATTCCTGTTTCAGTTTAAGTCAACAGCCCAAGGTAGAAAGCTTAAAAAAAGCAGTAATGTGCTTAATTTTCGCCTCTACTAAACGTCCCCCATTTTCGAACACCAAACACTATAATCAATCTAAAGACTAAAGACTAAAAACTAATTTCCCCCGGCCTCGTAGTTCAACGGATAGAATAGAAGTTTCCTAAACTTTTGATGGCAGTTCGATTCTGCCCGAGGCTACCTGACCGGAATGAGCGCTATTTTTTGCGCTCATTTTTTTTTCATTCCTCTGGAAATGCTTGTAGTTATTGAAGAGTAGCTTCAGTATCTCACTTGGTTTTGTGGTTCGATACTTTTTATTTTCAAAAATTAACTTCTCCGGAAATATCGAACTTATTAGATTGCGCTTCAAATTCAATGGTGACTTATCATACACACTTTTGAGATCACTCAACAAATTAAATCCATAATCCAACTCAGAGGTGTCTTTCAACACTACAGATGAATTGAAAAGCTGACTGTTTAGTTCTTTTAATTCTTTTTTATATTTCATCAACATTCGATCGTATGTTTCTTTATCGATTTCATCTTTGAGAAATTTATGATCCGTTATTTCTATATACTCATTATATTTATTAATCTTTATTTTTAGATTTCTTCTATATTCTGTCGTTAATCCCTGATCAGAACGTTTCATGTCGCCTAGAATTTTTTTATAAAGTAATGCAACTTCCGGTTTAAGGGTTAAGCTCGAAAGCAACGTACTGAAAGTAGAATGAACTTCCATTGCTACATGCCTTTCTGCACAGCCGGTCTGACAATGATAATAAGTATAAAGACCTCCATTACCTCTTGATACACTAGCGGTAAGATTCTTTCCACACTTTGAACACACTATAAACCCTCTCAACGGAAAAGCGATATTTTCTTTTTTAGTTTTTGATTTTATTTTTGCCTTGCCACTTGCAACTCTTTTCACTTCATTAAAAAGCTCTTCAGAAACTATTGGAGCATGAATACCATCAACAAGTTGTTTAGGTTCATCTTTATAAGCTTTAATTTCTATTTTCCCATAATAGACTGGATTACGAATCATACTCCAGAATTGTGCTCTGCATAGCTTCAATCCCTTTTTATTCATGAGAGCTCTAACATGTTCCAAATGAAAATTACCTGTTGCATATGTCTCAAATGCCTCCTTAACAAGCTTTGCTTTTTCGCCGGCTACAAGAATCGGTTTATTACGGCTATCCTTTTGTTTTATATAGCCTACTGGCGGCATAACAAGCCATCGTCCTTCTTTCATTGCCCGACGCATTCCTGAAATAGTATTCATTGAGCGTCTATCGTTTTCTATTTCCGGTGCTGCCAGATAAATTGCCAGCATCATTTTTTGTTCAGGTATACTCCAATCGATAGGTTGCTCAATAGCTACCACTTCAACATTCATTTTGCGTAATGTTTTAATCATCTGCAAAGCGTCTGTAATATTCCTGGAAAAGCGGTCCCATTTTACAACGATAAGCCTGGAAATACTTTTGTTTTGTTTTAGGAAATCCAGCAACTTTTGAAAAGCTGGTCTTTCAAAAGTTTTAGCTGAATAATCATCCCTGAAATGTTGTTCGATGGAATATCCTTTCAAAGCGCAATAACCGGTCAGCCTTTCTTCCTGAGCACGCATACTATATCCTTTGTCTGCCTGTTCATCGGTTGACACTCTGGAATAAATTATAGCCTGATCCATGATGTGTTTTTTTTATTTTTTTGTTTTACTATAAATTAATTCAATGTGTGCCATTCTTATCAATGTCTCAAGAATTATTTTAACATCTTCATCCGTATATTTTTGACCTTTTTGATTTAGAATTGCTTTTGCTTCTTCATGGGTAATCATTTAGATTAAGTACAGATATGTATTCCCGCTTATCGGGTAAAACATATATGTTCATATCTGGCTCATAGAATCTGATGCCTGAACTATTTTTCATAATTTTATTTTTGTCGTATTTTGAAAATACATTATTTTCCCATCCTGGGTCTTAACTTCTAGCGTTTCATAGGCATGCTTTGATAGCAAATCCAAAACTCTTGATGTGGGATTAATATTTTTTTCTTCGATCGTAATAGCATAATCGGGCCTTAATTCTTTATTGAATTTAACAGCAACCGATTTGTATTTTTTTTCTCTGATCAGTTCAATGACTACTTTCTCTTCGTTTGTGAGCAAGAATAAATTAGAAAGTTTAATTAAAGAAGCCTTACACAAAACATCTTCGAGTATTGAATTTAATGAAACACTAATAAAACTCTTACTTAGAGGATCGAAATAATTTGGAATTTTTAATTGCTCTTCTAACATTTCGAAATTAATAATGGTCATGAATATTTCATCCTCTGTTTTTTCAACTTCCTCGCTATCCAATTTGAGTGATATGATTAAAGAGAGAGTCTGATGCTGAAGAAAAAGATTAAACAAAGTAATCTCAAATACAGAAGTCTTTATCTCCTTCAATGCCTGATTTAGTAATTGTTGATTAAGAAATGATTCTTCAAAAGACTTGTCAAATTCTTTGATCTCTTTTATTATTTCTTCACTGTTTAATTTAACCTCTAAATTTTCTAATGAAAATTCATTGAACAACTGTTGTTTGATATCGGCTAAAGTCTTTAGACCGACGTTAAGTTTTCTCAAATTTGAAATAATCCGTATCCAAGTCAACTCTACCATATTAAATCTTCGCCATTTATTTATGTCTGATTTAGCGAATAGCAATCCCTTTTCATCCCAGTGAATTAATTCCCTATGGGTTATTCCGGTATCCTCCAAAGAAAAAGGTTTAGCTATTAAATAGCTGTCCCTCAGATTCTTAAAATCAATAATATTAAACTTTTTCATATAAGTGTACAAATATGTACATTTTTATTTACTTTTACAAATGAGTTCACTAAAAAGAATAAACCATGCTTAAAAGAAAACATAGGATTCTGATTGAATGTCCAGGTTGTAAAATTCCATTTTATGCTCACCATGGAAATAGACAATTCTGTTCAACGAATTGCTACAATCACCACTATAATAATTTACACAGAGACAAGAGCAGTGCTTATCTATCCACTTTGAATAATAATATCAAAATTCTACAAGCATTAATCGGGGCAAAAAACGAAATCGTTCTTCCTTACTCCGAATTTGAAAACCACGGATTTGACTTTCGGATTTATTCCGAAAAAGTGCCCGATAAATCCAATAATTTTATTTTTCATTTAGTGTTCGGACCCTATATAACAAACTTAACTTCAGAAAATTTATTTAATATAAAACTAAAATAACATGTCAATTCCAGAAAACATTTTTAAACTATACGGTGGACCGATCCCAACAGCGGCTGTTAAAGAAATTCCTGTCTTATATATTTTGTTAATTGGGGGAGCTTTAATTGGAGGGTATGTGCTTGTAATGAATAGATATTAAGCACCTACCAATATACGATAACTGCTTAACTATAAGTTCTATTGGATTTCTAAACTGAGCATCTCAGTCGCTATTATAGATTTTTAAAACAAATTTAAATTGGAAATTCTAAAGGCCGTTGCTTGTGAACTTACTTGAAAAAAATTTGCAAGTGTGTCAAAATAATTCGCATTTGTCAAGGTCGAGTTCTTTTGCCAATGCAGTAGTGGACAAGTATTCCATATTTTTCAGCGTTAAGTGCACAGCTTTTATATCAGGCTATTGTACGAAAAAAGTCCGATTCGACAAGGAATATTGGCTCTGTTTTTCAAAATTTTTTGATTGTATCTTCTTTGGCAATGCTGCAACTATATCTTTCAAACCAACCAATTCAATGAAGTTATCCATAGAAGGAAGAAGCTTACCATTAACTTCCGGATTTCTTTTGGTTGATGCAATACTTGCTCCGGCTCCTAAGTAGAGAATCCGCGCAAACAAGGCCACTCTTTCCGTGGTATGCAAGGCCGGTGATTCCGCGGCAAACAAGGCCACTCTTTCCGCGGTAAAGAAGACCACCTGTATTAAGTGATTGTTCTGCTGTTTTTACGGACTGTAATT
>JANOVV010000077.1:0-2860 GCA_031417555.1 Bacteroidota bacterium | reverse complement strand
GCCCGATAAACAGCATTAAGTAATGTACCTGTACGTGTGTCCTGATCAACAGCCACAGGATTCCATCCAAGTCTGTAATTTAATGAAGCTACAACATATCCTTTTTTTGCAAAGCGCTTACACATTTCAACAGAAGCACTATCACTTTTATCGCCTGTACACTGGCCATTTATTTGAACAGGAAGAAAACTACCGGTGTGTAAATAAAGAATTAGCGGACGAACTGCGGCAGTATCACCATCCGGTTCGTAAATGTCCATTTTCAATGTATCCAAAGCCGGAGCTCCGGTAATCACCGTAACATTTTGTCCGTAAACAATATCGTGTGTAACATTTACCAAGGTGAATACATCCTCGAGGAAACGCTGTTGTGCATTTACTCCATAACTAGTAAGTAAAATGATTAGCAGTATAAATTTTTTCATAGTAGATTGCTTTTTGTAATTCCCCGCAAATTAGGAATTAAAAACATATTACTCCTGTCTTCCGCACTGGGACACCCAAATTTAAAGTTTGAATAGTTCGGCTAATAATCTTTGTTCTTCATTCAAAATAAGGGTTTGATTTATTGGTTCATTCGTTAAAGGCTTTCTCCCTTTTATGGAATATATCGTTTTGGATATTTCAATTGCCTTTTCTGCACTTAGTGTCGATTTGACGGTCTTTAATTGTCTTTCAAGTTCTTTATAAATCTTGTATGCTACGAATGCAATACAAATGTGAGCTTCTATTCTTCGCTTTAAATGATGATATATCGGTCTGATTTTTAAATCTGTTTTTGTGATGCGGAATGCTTTTTCAATTTTCCAGAGATGATTGTAATTGTCAATAATATCTTCCTTTGAGAGTAGTGTATTTGTTATGTATCCCTTTAATCCATCCCATTTAGCGTCTTGCTCAAACTTGTTTTTATCAATCGAGATTTTCAGTTCTCCTTCTAGCTTTAAATATTTATTATAACCTTTGTTATTGATGTTAGCCTTTGTAAGTTTTCCGGCCCGAATTTGCTTCTCTAGTTTTTGCAATCCTCTTTCTCTGTTAGATCTATCTTTTTTTGCTCTTGCAAGTGAAAAATTAATAATCAATCGGGTATGTCTATCTTTTTGAATAATAGAACTCTCGCCATTTTTAAAACTCATTGCCAATATCTGTCTCTTAACGGATAAGGTTTCACTTTTAATTCTTGCACCCAGAATATACTCGTAATTTTTATTTTGAAGTTCTGCAATATTATCATTTGACAATAAGCCAGAATCAGCAATAACTACTAACTGTTGCAGTGTATATTTTTTCTTAAACCCTTCAATCATTGGCAACATCGTATGACCTTCAAATTTGTTGCCTTCAAAAATGTCATAGGCCAACGGGTAGCCATCCACACTTACTAAAAGTCCCAAAACTATTTGTGGATGCTGGTGCTTACCTTCTTTGCTAAAGCCAGTTTTTCGAAGATCATCTTCGTTCTCGATTTCAAAATATAAAGTGGTTACATCATAGAATACAACACCGACGTTGTTATTCAGGATTTTTAAGGTATGACGATAACTTATTTGTTGGACAAAGTCTTTCTGCGTGCTGTGCAATTTATCCAGGTATCTATATACTTTGTCCTCGTCAACTACGTAAGATTGAAACTGTCTGAGATAGTCAGTGGTCCTTAATTTACTGGTAGGAAAACATAATCGTGCAATTACTAACTTCTTGAATAAAACATCAGTAATCTGGTTGAATCCAATTTCATCAAAAATCTTCCCAAGCAATAATTCGCTTCCAACTACATTTACTTGGGTAATTCCTGAAATAAATTTGGAAAATAATTCGTCTGTATTATTAAAATCAAAAACAGACTGACCTTGATATTGTTCAATGTACTCTTGACCTTGCTTTGCTAAAGATTCAATTTCATTCTCATCTATTGAACTTCCAATGGTCTTTATTAATTTGTATCTACCAGATGATTTATCAATCACCTGAATACTGATCACACCGCTTTTATTTTTCTTCTTACGGATAAACATAATCCCAAGGTAAGAATCAACTTCGGGACACCCATATTAGAGCTATTTTCCTTGCAACAAATTAATAATCAATGCTATTTTTTAACCCATCGAAAAAATGCGGAAGACAGGAAAAATATACTTTTCCAAATTGAGAATGTTAAAACATATCAATTGAAAATTCCCTGGTAAAAAAAAAGCCGGCTGTTGGCCGGCTTTTCAAAAAAAAATATTTTTATCAATTTAGAATTATCTGTTTTACAACTGTCCCTTTCGTAAATTGAGCCTTTATGAAATAAACACCCGGCGATAAATTTTGCCTGCTAATCTCATAAATAAAGCTTTGGTCACCGGTAATCGTCTGAACAACTTTTCCCGTTAAATCTGTAATCCTTATGTTTTGCAATTCTGCAAAAGAAGCATCAACTACTATGCTGAAATTTCCTGCTGAAGGATTTGGGTAAATTAAAACAGACTTTTGTAATTGAATCGTTTCATCAATGCCAACATTTAAACCTAATGACTGAAACATCCGTGGACAAACATAACCTTGAACTGTATCGATGTATGCCATGCCTTTTGCAGGACTCATATCAGGATTAGATAACAAACTGCTTGCATTACTAGTGCAAGTAGTATCCCACCATTCCCATGGTCCGGCTTCGCCTGTTAATGGTCCCGGAGGATCTGGACGTTCGAGAGGAAAGAGGCCATCGTAATTATCATTAATTAAATTCGCTCGTGTTGTAAATACATCTGTTTGTGCAAGAAATCTGAATGAATCATTATTCCCCAGTTAAGTCGCTCGACGGGTAATATCATAGCCTCCACTTAAATTTACTACAAACTGTCCTGGAAATATA
>JANOVV010000076.1:0-17939 GCA_031417555.1 Bacteroidota bacterium | reverse complement strand
ATTGATAAAGTAAGTTCATTAATTAAAGAATATCCTGAATGGCTTGATTATATTTTTCGTCTTTATCATAAACGTTTTGAAGAACTGCTAGAGGTTGTAAATGCCATTGCTTTTAAAAAAATGGATGAAAGGCTGCTTAATTCATTAAAAAAGAAGAGCGAAATTAATAAAACGAATACTTTACAAGTGACACATGAACAATTGGCCAATGAATTAGGCACTGCCCGGGTTGTTGTTTCACGCCTTTTAAAACAAATGGAGGATGAAGGCCTGGTAAAATTGGGCAGAAATAGAATAATTCTTATGTAACAAAAGTAGCAGTAATTGTGTTTTTAATGTTCGAACTTTGTTGTATAATTTTTAAACCTAAAAAACTCAATCATTATGAAAAAGAACATGGGTGCTATTGACAAAACTATTCGAATTCTTGTAGCTGTTATTATTGCAATACTTTATTTTACAAATAACATTTCGGGAGTTGCTGCGATAATACTATTAATTTTTGCAGGCATTTTTATACTTACAAGTTTTATGAGTTTTTGTCCGCTGTATTTACCATTTGGAATATCTACTTTAAAGAAAAAATAATTATACGGAATCTATTTAAAAGTAAGCTCATCTTAAATATTTGAGCAGATTTAATAAATAAAAATTCTATTTATAAAAATGGCCCAATGAAAATTCAGCAAATCTATACAGGTTGTCTTGCACAAGGTGCTTACTATATCGAAAGTAATGGGGAAGCCGCTATTATTGATCCCCTTCGTGAAGTCCAGCCTTATATTGAACTTGCTCATAGCCGGAATACTAAAATAAAATATATTTTCGAAACTCATTTTCATGCTGATTTTGTTTCCGGCCATATCGACTTGGCAAAAAAAACAGGGGCTGATATAATTTATGGCCCTACTCAAATGAAAACGGGGTTTGATTGTATCATAGGTAAAGACAATCAGTTATTCAAATTAGGTGATGCTAGTATTCGATTAATTCATACACCGGGACATACTATGGAAAGCAGCTGCTTTTTATTGATGGATGAAAAAGGGAAAGAAACTGCAATATTTACCGGTGATACATTGTTTATCGGAGACGTTGGAAGACCCGACCTTGCTCAACACGTTATAGCTGATCTGACACAAGAAAAATTAGCCGGCTACTTATATGATTCGTTAAGAGAAAAAATTATTCCTCTTAACAATGATATTATTGTTTATCCTGCTCATGGTGCCGGCAGTGCATGTGGTAAAAATTTAAGCAAAGAGACTTCTGATACATTAGGTAATCAGAAGAAAACGAATGCTGCTTTACGATCTGGATTAAGCAAAGAAGATTTTATTAAAGAATTACTCACTGGTTTGATGCCGCCTCCGGGGTATTTTCCTAAGAACGTAATGATGAATATCAATGGATACGATAGTATTGATGAAGTTTTAAAAAGGGGTAATAAAGCTCTATCAGTTCATGAATTCGAGACTGTTGCCAATGAAACAAAAGCTCTCATACTTGATACCAGAAAACCTAAAGACTTCTCTAAAGGGTTTATTCCTAACTCAATTAATATAGGCATTGACGGAAGTTTTGCGGTATGGGTCGGCACTCTCATTAACGATCTAAAACAACCGATATTATTGATAACTGAAAAAGGTAAAGAGCAGGAAGTAATTACTCGTCTGGCAAGAGTCGGTTATGATTATACCATAGGATTTCTGGAAGGAGGTTTTCCTGCATGGAAAGATGCAGGAATGCAGATTGATACAATAAAAACTGTAACAGCAGCAGAATTTGCAACAGAAGAAAAAAATAATCCTAAAATAAATATTCTTGATGTCAGGAAAAATAGTGAGTTCCTTTCAGAGCATGTTGAAAATGCAATTAATGCTCCTCTAGACTACATCAATGAAAGTATGAAGTTGATTGACAAAAATAAAACATATTATGTCCATTGCGCTGCAGGTTATCGATCAATGATTTTTTCTTCCATTCTTAGAGCAAGGGGCTATAATAACCTGATTGATGTTGATGGTGGATTTAATGCAATAAAATATTCCGGCAAATTTAAAATTACAGATTACGTTTGTCCTACTACCTTACTATAAAACCAGATGAACTTTTTATCAAAATATTTTCTTACAATAATCGGAGTTGTTGCCGGGGCTATTGGTGGCTATCTCTATTACTTTTTTATTGGATGCTCAAGTGGCAGCTGTATGATAACTTCTCACCCGATTAATAGTTCATTATACGGAAGTGTAATGGGCGGTTTACTCTTTAATATATTTAAGAAAGAAAAAATAAATAATAATGAATAATTATAAAAAAACCATCATTGACGTCAGGTCACCTGAAGAATTTAAAAATGGTAACGTAGCGGGCTCAATCAATATTCCCCTGAACGAAATCCAACAAAGAATCGAAGAAATAAAAAAACTACCTTATCCGATAATTCTTTGCTGCGCAAGTGGGAACAGAAGCGGTCAGGCAGCAGCATATTTAAATATGATTGGTATAGAATGTGAAAACGGCGGAAGCTGGGTAAGTGTAAATAATAACTAAGAGAATTTTTCTAAATGAAGCCCAGCGAAGAAATAAAGTGCTGTATTACTACCTGCGGATTACCGCTGAATGAAAATTATTGGGATAAACAATATCAAAATAATGAAACAGGCTGGGATTTAAAAAACGTTTCACCTCCGCTGAAAGAATTTATTGATACCTTAACTGATAAAAATCTTAAAATTTTAATCCCGGGGTGTGGTAATGCCTATGAAGCAGAATATTTATTAGACAAGGGCTTTCATAACGTAACTTTGATTGATATTTCATCAACATTGGTAAATAATTTGAAAATTAAATTCGAAGGCAAGCCAATACGCATACTTCATAATGATTTTTTTGATCACAAAGAAAAATACGATTTGATACTTGAGCAGACATTTTTTTGTGCTATTAATCCTGCTTTAAGAGTACGGTATGCTGCAAAATGCTTCAGTTTACTTAATGACAATGGTAGAATTGCAGGCTTGCTGTTTAATATTGTCTTTGAAAAAGAAGGACCTCCTTTTGGTGGAAATAAAGAAGAATACAAGTCTCTTTTTGAGCCATTGTTCAATATTAATAAATTCGAAATTTGTAAAAATTCTATTCCGCCAAGAAGCGGTAACGAGTTATTTATTGAAATAGAGAAAAAAAATATTTTATCAAACCTTGTTAAACTCTACTTAATAACAGGAATAACTTGCAGCGGTTGCAAAGAAACAATTATTCAAGTTTTAAATAAATTGGATAATATAAAATCTGCATATATAAATACCGATTTTTCAGAATTATTAATTACAAGTGATAAAACTCTAAATAAATCATCTTTAGAAAATGCCATTAGTAATGACAAAAAATATCATTTAAAAGAAATAAAAATTTAAACAAAAGTAATATGATCAATTTAATTAAAAATATTTTTGGTACAAAATCTAAAATAAATTTAAAAGAACTCATTCAAAAAGGAGCTACAATTATTGATGTAAGAACAACCGGAGAATTTAACGGTGGACACATTAGAGGATCTGTAAATATTCCATTGGATAAATTACAAAGCCATTTGCCAAAAATCAAAAAAGACAAACCAATCATTACTTGTTGTGCTTCCGGAATTAGGAGTGCCTCTGCTAAGAGTATCCTAATATCAAATGGGTTTCCCGAAGTTCACAATGGTGGTGGATGGATGAGTTTGAAAAATAAAATAAAATAATTATTGCTTTTATAAAAAATGATATGAATCAGTATAAGTAAGAGGTAAAATCATAGTAAAAAATTAAAATTTTTACTTCCTTGTCGTACTTAATAAAACTAAAAAAATAATAGTGGCACAATCATTCGCAGAGCTAATAAAATCCGGGAAACCTGTATTGGTTGATTTTTCGGCAGAATGGTGCGGTCCGTGCAAAATGATGGCTCCAATTCTTGTCGATCTAAAAACCAAAATGGGTGATAAAGCCAGCATAATCAAAATTGATGTAGATAAAAATCCTGTTGTTGCGAATAAATATCAAATACTGGGTGTGCCAACTTTAATTCTTTTTAAAAATGGAGAAATAAAATGGCGTCAATCCGGAGTTGTTCAAGCAGAAAATTTAAAAAAAATTATTGAAGGTTATTTATAAAAAAAACTATGAGCATAGAACATAATTATGATGTCTTGGTAAGTTGGAATACGGATCGCCGTGGAACGTTGACTTCTCCGGATTTGCATACTGAAATCGAAGTTGCAACTCCTCCGCAATTTCCAAATGGTATAGAAGGCATTTGGTCTCCTGAACATTTATTTGTTGCGGCAATAAATAGTTGTTTAATGACTACTTTTTTATCGATCGCTGATAACTCGAAACTTGAATTTATACATTTTGACTCGAAAGCTTCAGGGAAACTGGTAATGATTGAAGGAAAATATATAATGAGTGAAGTGACACTTATGCCTGTATTAACAATTAAAAATGAAAAGGACAGGGAACGTGCACTTCGTATTCTTGAAAAATCAGAGGCTGCTTGTCTTATTTCAAATTCGGTAAAATCAAAAATTATATTAAAAACCGAAATAGTGGTAGCGGCTATAGTTTAATTTTTCAATTAATAAACTACTATTTTTTCTTAAAACAGTTTCTCTTTTTTTAATAGAACCTTATTTAATCGCCGGTGCATTAGCGAGGTTAGAAAAATCGACAAGATCCATTTTAATAGATCCGACAAGAACATCGGTCTGAACACGTACTGGAATTTTATTTTTATCATCGCTGACCCAGATTGTCATATCTTCTTTGTCTTTAAAAATTCTTCCTTCCTGGAGCATAGGGCGAAGTTTGATACAATTAAATTTACCTTTCTTACTGTCAATTACTTCTCTTCCAATAAATTTTAAATTTAATGGAATTACAGCATCATCAAGGTATCCTGAGATCTGAAAAATGTCACCTTCTTTTGCTTGGGAAAAATCTAATGTCCGGGCATAATAAAAAGAAGAAATCAAGTCTTGAGTATTTTCAGGAATTGAAATTGTTGCTTTTTCACTTTTAGCAGAATCTGTGTAGTGATTAAAGCTTACATTTTGATTTATGATATATCCACCTTCATTTACTCTCCTTATAAACAACCAGGGGATCATTGCTTCTTTGTCGACGACACTTTCGTAGCGATCTTTTACTTTGAAGAACCAGTTAAAAGCTCCTACTGATTTTCCGCTACCTATCATATGAAAACATTCTCTGCCTCCGAATTTTTGAAGTTCCTCTTTTATTTCTAGAGTTGCTTCTCCTGCATCAATAATTCCATAATGAATTCTGTATTTTAAAACTTCACCTGCGCGAAAAGCTTCATTATTAATTTTACGAAGTTCATCCTGAGCGGCGCTACTTGAAAGCAAACTTGCAAAAAAAACAAAAACCGGAAATATCTTTTTATAATTCATATCGTTCTTTAACAAACACCATTCCATCGATTTTAAAACAATTTAAAATTGAATTTGTAGTTTATTATTAAACTTATACAAGTTGTATTCCTTAGTAGTTGCGTTTGGTTTTTTATTTTAAAATAAAAAAGCAGTTGATATAAGTTTATTTGTCATAGCAGCTTGATGTTCCCTCAAAATGGGAGATCAGCAACTACAATACTGACATAAAACGTAAATCGACTGCTTTTAGTGTAATTGTTTTGCCTACGACCGATTTTCGAGGTCTTCGGAGTCAGTGCTTTCTTCTTCGGCAAGGTTTTTCAACTCATTTTCGATATAAATTGCTTTTCTATCGAGTAAATCAGCTGTTACTTTTTTTTCTTCTGCATCACTTTCGAAAGAATAATTTTCATCATCCTTAACCTCAACCTTTTCTGCAATTATTTCTTCGGATTCGGGTTGCGTTTCCAAAAGAAGGTTTTCTTCAGAAGAAACAAGTTCAGTGCTTTCCGACAGAGATTCTTCAGAAGGAAGGCCAATTTCATTTTGCTCCATATGCAAATCCTTCAATTGAGGAAGATCCTTAACCGTCCTAATTCCGAAATAATCCATAAACGTGCGGCTTGCGCTATATAAAATTGGTCGTCCCGGACCATCGCTTTTGCCGGATATTTCGATTAATTCTTTTTCTAAAAGTTTTTGAATTGCATAATCACAGCTAACACCACGAATATGTTCAACTTCAGTCTTTGAAATAGGCTGTCTGTAAGCAATAATGGCAAGCGTCTCCATCTGAGATACAGAGAGCTTTTTCTTGGCTTTATGCTGAATTAAAGCGCTTACGGTAGAATGAAACTGTTTTTTAGTTAAAAACTGAAATCCTTCTGAAATTTCAAGAAGTTCAAAAGAAAAATCATCGGAAGCATATTTTGCTTTTATTTCTTCAATGGCGGATAAAATTTCTGCTTCTTCAAGGTCCCAATCAAAGGAAATCTTCAGAGAAGCCGCGATTTCTTCCAAAGAAATGCTTTGTTCTGAACAAAAAACAAGGGCTTCTATTTGCTGCTTTAATAACTCCATAATATCGTCCTAAATACTTTTAATGATTAATCCAGCCGCGAATATTGTTATAAAAAAGGCGTTTTGCAAAAATACTTTTTCACAATTGTTCAAAAAAATTGTCGTGGTTACACAAATGTCAGTATTGACAATAGCTAACGGTTGAATTGCAGACAAAATTTTAAACAACGAGGTTAACAATTTTACCATGAACTACAATTATCTTTTTAGGTACTTGTCCTTTGAGTAATCTGACAACTTCATCCGCTTTCAATACCTCTTTTTCAATTTCTTCCTTACTTAATGAAAGAGGGAAAGAAAGATTTGTTTTTGTTTTTCCGTTTACAGAAACAGGGTAAGAAAAATCAGATTCAACCAGATACTCTTCTTTGAAATCGGGAAATTTCGTTTTCGTAACACTTTCTTTATGTCCCAAAAGTTGCCACAATTCTTCTGCAATAAAGGGAGCATAGGGAGAAATTAATATTGCAAGAGGCTCAAGTATCGAACGTTTATTACATTTCAAATCTGTTAGTTCATTAACACAAATCATAAATGTACTTACAGATGTATTGAAAGAAAATCGTTCAACATCTTCTGCAACTTTTTTGATTGTTTTATGTAATGCTTTTAATTCCTCTTTCGTAGGCTGATCATCGGAAATAAAAAAATCCAGTTCATGATTTGCGTTTTGTTTGTGATACAATTTCCAGAGCTTTCGAATAAAATTAGAAGTTCCGGTTATTCCATTGGTGTTCCAGGGTTTTGACAATTCGAGAGGGCCCAGGAACATTTCATAGAGACGCAAGCAGTCAGCGCCGTATTTATCGATCATATCATCCGGACTGATTACATTCCATTTTGATTTTGACATTTTTTCGACTTCACTTCCGCAAATATATTTTCCGTCTTCCAGAATAAAATCTGCATTCGCATATTCTTCTCTCCAGTTTTTGAACGCATTTAAATTCAGAATATCATTTTCGACAATGTTGACATCAACATGTAAAGCAGTTGTTTCAAATTTGTCTTTAAGACCAAACGATACAAATTTATTGCTGTCTTTTATTCTGTAAACAAGATTCGATCTGCCTTGAATCATCCCTTGATTAATCAGTTTCCTTGCAGGCTCATCAATGGAAATATAGCCTTTGTCAAAAAGAAATTTTGTCCAGAAGCGAACATAAAGTAAATGACCGGTTGCATGCTCAGCGCCGCCGAGATAAAGGTCAACATCGCGCCAATAATCAAGAGCTTCTTTGGAAGCAAACTGATCAGGATTATTTGCATCCATATAACGCAAGTAATACCATGAAGAACCGGCCCATCCGGGCATGGTAGTAGTTTCGAGCGGATAATTCTTGTAGGTAAAATTTTTGGCGCGTGCAAGAGGAGGTTCTCCATCTTCAGTAGGTAAATATTTATCTACTTCAGGAAGAACAATAGGCAAATCTTTTTCATCGACAGGATAAGGAACTTCGTCTTTAAAATAAATTGGAATCGGTTCACCCCAATATCGTTGCCGGCCGAAGATTGCATCACGGATACGAAAATTAATTTTTCCATTCCCGATATTTTTCTTTTCGATTTCGTCGATCGCTTTTTTGATTGCAGACTTTACATCTAATCCATTAAGAAAACCGGAATTAATAAGCAAACCTTCTTTGGCATCGTATGACTGCTCTTCCATATTCCCTCCGCTTACCACTTCTTTAATCGGAATATTAAAATGTTTTGCAAAAGCATAATCTCTTGAATCATGAGCGGGAACAGACATTACTGCGCCTGTGCCATAACCAGCTAAAACATAATCTCCAACCCAGACAGGAATTTTTTCCTGAGTAAAAGGATGAATAGCATAAGCTCCGGTAAATATTCCGGTAATATTTTTTACTTCAGCCATTCTTTCTCTCTCACTGCGATTTTTTGATTCAATTACATAACTCATCACTTTATTCCTGTATTCAGGAGTAACGATCATTTCAACAAGTTCATGTTCAGGTGCAAGAGTCATAAAAGTTGCACCGAAAATAGTATCCGGACGAGTGGTAAATATTTCAATGGAAAAATCTGAATCTGCAACTTTAAAGCTCACTTGAGCTCCTTCACTCCTGCCAATCCAGTTTCTTTGCTGCTCTTTCAGAGAGTCGCTCCAATCAATTTTTTCAAGATCGTCCAATAATCTCTGTGCATAAGCGGAGATACGTAAACTCCATTGCTTCATTAATTTTTTTTCGACCGGATAGCCTCCACGTTCACTTACGCCGTCTTTAACTTCTTCATTAGCAAGAACAGTTCCGAGAGCCGGACACCAGTTAACGGAAGCATCCGATAAATAAGCCAATCGGTAATGTAAAAGTATATGCTGTTGTTTCTTCTCATTGAAATTTATCCATTCTTCGGAAGAGAAATATTCGGTAATTGAGGTTTCGGCATCAACGGAAACATTTCCGCTATCACGAAAACAATTAATGAGAGTATCAATAGACTCAGCTTTATTGGAAGATTTATTATACCAGGAATTATAAAGTAAAAGAAATATCCATTGTGTCCATTTATAATAAGTCGGATCAGAAGTTCTTACTTCACGATCCCAATCGAAAGAAAATCCAATGTAATCGAGTTGAGTGCGATACCTGTTAATATTTTGTTCGGTAGTAATTGCAGGATGCTGACCGGTCTGAATGGCATATTGTTCGGCAGGCAGTCCAAAAGAATCATAACCCATAGGGTGAAGTACATTAAACCCTTTAAGTTTTTTATACCTGGCAAAAATATCTGATGCAATATATCCAAGCGGATGACCAACATGTAAACCGGCACCGGAAGGATAAGGAAACATATCTAAAACATAACATTTTTGTTTTGATGGATCCGGTATAGCCTTATAAACTTTATGATCACGCCAATAGTGGCGCCATTTTTTTTCAACTTCTTTAAAATTATATTCCATTTAAG
The DNA here is from genome assembly GCA_031417555.1 of Bacteroidota bacterium. GTDB lineage: Bacteria > Bacteroidota > Bacteroidia > AKYH767-A > 2013-40CM-41-45 > JADKIH01. The sequence continues at coordinate 8,482 of JANOVV010000076.1, read as the reverse complement.
GGGGTTCTGGGGATTGAAATTAGAGTCAAGAATCAAGACTAAATATATGCTATTTATCTTGTCTCCTGGTTCTTGTCTCTTGACTCTCTGTTAACATGCGAATGTAGAAAAATAAGACGATCAAGTTAATAAGAAGGCAATACAGGCGGATTACTTTTTCTACTTTCGCCTACACAGAAATGAATATAAACGATACTAATAAAGACGGCAACAGGCGCCTTCGTTCTTCTTACGTCTCATCGGTGATAAGTATATCACTCGTGCTTTTTATGCTAGGGCTACTGGGCTTAATTGTTCTTGATGCAAAGAAAATTTCGGATTATGTGAAAGAACATGTTCAGTTGAATATATTCTTACAAGACAATATTCCCAATTCTCAGTTAAATACTTTCATCACAACAATAAGCGAAATGCCTTTTGTCAGGTCTGCCCGTTTTGTTTCCAAAGATGAAGCTCTTGATAGCCTAAAACGGGACTTGGGGGAAGGCGCTGTAAGTATGTTAGAAACAAATCCGCTTCCGGCTACGATTGATGTAAACATATTCGCTCAATACGCACACCCTGACAGTCTTCGAAAAATTAAAGAACTATTAAGCGGATATAAACCCGTTCTTGAAGTCGCCTACCAACAGAACGAAGTAGATAAAATGAATGAGAATTTCAGGACAGTAGCAATGATAATTCTTGTATTCTGCGGATTATTACTTTTTATAGCTATAGTACTAATTAATAATACCATTCGCTTTTCATTGTATTCTAAACGATTTCTAATTAAAAGTATGCAACTAGTCGGAGCCACGAAAGGATTTATTCGATGGCCATTTCTTAAAAAAGGGCTATTACATGGTTTTTATGCGGGAATTGTAAGCATTATTTTATTAAGCGGGATTATATACCTTATACAACAAAGATTTCCTGAATTCGGACAACTCTCAGATATGATACTATTAGCTTATTTGTTCGCCGGCGTAGTAATTTTCGGTTTTATTCTTTCAGGGTTAAGCACATTTTTCGCTGTTAACAGGTATTTACATCAGCATATTGATGAACTTTATTAAAGGGGGTATCGAGTATCAGGTATCAAGTATCAAGAATGATGGATTTAAATCTTGGTTCTTGGTTCTAAAATAAATTAACAAATAACTCAATCAATAAATCAACGAATTTCTTATTATTGCAGCATTATTAAACCACTATTTATAATGGCAAAAAAAGAAACAAAGCAAGTTGTTGATTTCCCTTTTGGAAGGGAAAACTATATTTTAATGCTTACAGGTATAGGATTAATTTTTTTAGGTTTTGTTTTTATGGTTGGTGGAGGTTCGGATGATCCTGCAGTTTGGGATCCAAGCATTTTCAGTCCAATGCGTATTACCGTTGCTCCGGTTCTTGTTATAGCCGGCTTTGTTGTTGAGGTATATGCTATTGTTAAAAAAGTGAAGGACTAATTACATTTTATTTTTTAGATAAAACGATACAGTATACTCTAAAAAGTATTTTGTATTTGAGTTGCTTGGTTTATATGGTTCCTTAATAACTGAAAAACAGTTAATGATTAATTTCATTGTTACAGATTAAAATAATTTCTGAATTAAATGAGTTTTTTTCAAGCGATCATTCTTGCAATTATTGAAGGACTAACCGAATTTCTACCTGTATCATCAACAGGACACATGATTATTGGTTCATCAATAATGGGAATTGCTGAATTGCCTTTCACAAAATTATTTACAGTAGCCATTCAACTTGGAGCTGTGCTTTCTGTGGTTATATTATATATAAAACGATTTTTACCAATTGACAAGGATAAAAAAACATTAATTGATTTTTATAAAAAACTCCTGATAGCTTTTATTCCAGCAGTAATTGCCGGTTTATTTTTAAAAAAACTTATCGATCGAATGCTGGAAAATGTAGTAGTGGTTGCATTTGCATTATTAATTGGCGGGGTGATATTTCTTTTACTGGACAAATGGTTTAAAAAAGCGGAGGATAAAGGAGAATCAAAATTGCCATCAGATAGTCAAGCATTAAAGATTGGAATTTTTCAAGTGCTTGCAATGATTCCTGGGGTTTCGAGATCAGCGGCTACCATCATAGGTGGATTAAGCCAGGGTTTAAATAAAAAAACAGCTGCTGAATTTTCTTTCTTCCTCGCAGTACCAACAATGTTTGCAGCAACTGTAAAAGATCTGTTTGATTTTTATAAAGATGGCGGAGGAATCAAACAGGAAGAAATCTTTTTACTTATAATTGGAAACGCAGTTGCATTTATTGTAGCGATGCTAGCTATTCGTTCCTTTGTTGCATACCTGACAAAACACGGTTTCAAAATATTCGGATATTACCGAATTGCTATTGGTACAATAATACTTATACTTTATGCATTAGGCTATAATCTAAAGATGGTGTAAACATCTTAATTTGTATTTTACACTCCCCAGCCCCCTCCCCCCGTGCCCGACCGTATAATTCTCATCAACAAACCCTACCATTGGACATCTTTCGATGTGGTTAAAAAATTAAAAAAACCATTATTAGAAGAAAGGAAAAGAGAGTTATCTCCCGAAGATCGTAAGGAAATTAAAAAATTAAAAGTAGGTCATGCCGGTACATTGGATCCGTTAGCAACAGGATTATTAGTATTATGTAGTGGAAAACTTACTCGACAAATCAGTGAAATTCAAGATGCAGAAAAAGAATATACAGGAACTATTGTAATCGGATCTCAGACGGATTCATATGACCTAGAAACTCCAACCCATAGTTTTCATCCAATTGAAAATATTAATTCAGAATTGATTTACTCGGTTGCACTGTCTTTTTGCGGAAAGCAAATGCAAATACCGCCAATACATTCCGCTAAAAAAATAGACGGGCAAAGGGCATATGAAAAGGCAAGAAGAGGAGAGGAATTTAAATTGAATGCAAAAGAAATTGAGGTTAAAACCTTTGAAATAACGACTATTAATTTGCCTGAAATTAACTTCAGGATTGTTTGTACAAAAGGAACTTATATACGTTCATTGGCCCATGATTTTGGACAGCGTATTTTGGTCGGCGCGCATCTTTCTGCGCTTTGTAGAACGAGAATTGGCAATTATCTTCTTGAAGATGCACTTACTCCGGAAGATTTTTTAAGTCAACTTGTTGAAAAACAGAGTATTCAATAGGTTATAAGTCGATTAAAAATATTAATGGAAACCCTTTACAAGGGGGGTGTTGGTATATTATATTTGCCGCCCCTATAAATCTCCCCTTTTTTAAAAAGCCCAACCTTATTATGAAATTATCACAGTTTAAAGTGAACGTTCCTGACAGTTTGATAGCCACACATCCGGCTAAAAATCGTGAAGACGCGCGTTTAATGGTTCTTGATAGAAAGACCGGCAAAATTGATCACAAACATTTTAAAGATATTCTTTCATACTTCAATGAAGGAGATACAATGGTTGTCAATAATACAAGAGTTTTCCCTGCACGACTTTATGGAAACAAAGAGAAAACAGGTGCTAAAATTGAAGTTTTTCTTTTACGAGAATTAAATCGCGAGAGCCGTTTATGGGATGTACTGGTTGACCCTGCCAGAAAAATTCGAATTGGAAATAAATTATATTTTGGTGATGATGATCTTTTAGTTGCTGAGGTAATAGACAATACGACATCCCGCGGAAGGACACTACGTTTTTTATTTGATGGTCCTTATGAAGAATTTAAAAAAACAATTACGATTTTAGGAAATACTCCTTTACCGAAATACATCAAGCGAAAAGCAGAACCTGAAGATGTTGAACGTTATCAGACTGTTTTTGCACGGCATGAAGGTGCGGTAGCTGCTCCTACGGCCGGTTTACATTTTAGTATGCCATTGGTAAAAAGACTTGAATTAAAAGGAATTCAATTTGCAGAAGTTACACTGCATGTAGGTCTTGGAACTTTTCGTCCGGTTGAAGTAGAAGATCTTACCAAACACAAAATGGATTCTGAGCAAGTAATTATAACTCAGGAAGCATGTAATGTTGTAAATAAAGCAAAGAGTCAGAAAAAGAAAATTTGCGCTGTTGGTACAACAGTTATGCGTGCTATAGAATCGTCTGTTTCTACACAGGGGGAAATGAAGCCTTTTGATGGCTGGACAAATAAATTTATTTTCCCACCGTATGATTTCAGTGTTGCAAATTGTATGATCACTAACTTTCATATGCCTGAATCAACATTATTAATGATGGTTGCAGGATTTGGTGGTTATGATAACATCATGAATGCTTATAAAGTAGCTGTTAAAGAAAAGTACCGCTTTTATAGTTATGGCGATGCTATGATGATTATTTGAAAAGAAGAGAGGACGAGTAGACGAGAACACGTGTACACGAGAACACGTCCTCTCGTCAACGCGTCCTTTCGTTTATGGAAAAATTCCGAGTGCTTGATAGCTAACACCTAATTTCCTAATTCCGCTTACGAATGCGGCAGTGCGAAGGTCTTCGATTCTTTTATCTTGCTTTTTAATTTCTCTTATTTCATTGTAGGCGAAGATCATTGTTTCTTCAAGGCCTGAACGTACAAGATCAATTTCATCAGCACCATGAGTTAATGCAAGTCTTTCTTTTGAATCGAGGGGTTTGCCTGTACTTTTTTCTACTGCTCTTATCAATTCCATGTTCGACATTTCATGGAATCGTTTTTCCATACGACCGAAGCGAACATGAGAAAGATTTTTTAACCACTCGAAATATGAAACAGTTACACCGCCGGCATTAAGATAAAGATCCGGAATAATTAAAACATTTTTTTGATTGAGAATAACTTCTGCATTTTTCGTAACAGGGCCATTTGCTCCTTCAGCAATAATTTTTGCTTTTATATTTGGAGCATTGTCTTTTGTTATTTGATTTTCTAATGCAGCGGGAATTAAAATATCACATTCCATTTCCAACAAAGCCATTGGATCGGCAATATTTTTAGCTCCGGGATAATTTAAAATAGAACCTGTCGACTTCCTGTGTTGAAAAACTGATTCAACATCAAGACCTTTTTCATTATAAATTCCTCCTTCGCGTTCAGAGATTCCAATAATTATTCCTCCGCCTTCCATGCAGAATTTAGCTGAGTAAAATCCAACATTACCGAGTCCCTGTACAATTATTTTCTTTCCATCAATACCCGGTTTAAGGCCAATTTTGTTCATGTCTTCGGTATTACTTAATGCTTCACGCACACCGAAAAATAATCCCTGGCCAGTGGCCTCAGTCCGGCCATGTATTCCACCTTGTCCCAGAGGTTTTCCTGTAACACAACCCAGAGCATTAATATCGTCGTATTTAAATGTTGCATAGGTATCAGCAATCCATGCCATTTCTCTGGGACCGCTTCCATAATCGGGTGCAGGTACATCGATGCCGGCTCCGATCATGCTTTTTTTGATAAGTTCTGTTGTATATCTCCGGGTGATACGTTCGAGATGTTTAACTTTATAATTCTGCGGATTTACTTTTATGCCACCTTTAGCACCTCCGAAAGGAACATCAACAACAGCACATTTAAACGTCATTAACGTGGCTAGTGCTTTTACTTCATCTTCATTCACAAATTCACTGTAACGAATTCCACCTTTGGTTGGTGTTTTATGATGACTGTGTTGCACACGAATTCCTTCGATCACTTCAAGTTTACCATCTACTTCAAGTGGAAAAGAAAACTTATAGATACTATTACAAATTTTGATTTGGTGCAAAAGCCCCGGTTCAAAATCAGTTAAGGCTGCGGCCTTATCAAAATATGTCATTACATCTCTGTAAAATTTTTGACCATTCTCAAGATCATTGTTCATAGTAAAGTCTGATTTGGGCTGTAAAAATAATTAAGTTTTCTTTCTTTAATATAAGTAATGAAAATTTACTGTCACTTAATTCTTTCATAAGAATTCTCTATCTTTCAAAAAATTTTCGTATGAAATTTCTGGCACAGCTCATCATTAGTGCTTTAGCGGTGATTATCACATCACTTATCCTTCCCGGAGTTCATATCGATTCGCCACTTACCGGTGTAATTGTGGCTGCCGTTCTCGCCGTATTAAACGCCATAATTAAGCCGATTCTTGTTATTCTTACCATACCGATTACTGTTATAACTCTTGGCTTGTTTTTACTCGTAATTAATGCAGCATTAATTCTATTAGCCAGTTATCTGGTTAATGGTTTTAATGTACAAGGTTTTTGGACGGCCCTGTTTTTCAGCATTATACTTTCGCTAGTTACATCTGTTTTTAATAATTTAAGTAAAGACAACAGCAATAACTAATTTGAAAATCATGAATTATTGAAAATAATCCATGTTGAATTAAAATTACATTAAAAGAAAAAAAAGAAAAGCAAGAAAACGGATTATTTCATACGTATATCTTTTGCATTCAGTTGGATATTTGTTTTTCCATTAAAATAATTTTCTTCTAATGAATAACAAATATCAAAAGGAATTTTTCTTGATATAAATGAATAATGCTGTCCCATTTGGAAACCTATGCCATCAAATCCGAATCTGGTGGTTTCATCTTCAGCCAAATTAAGCTTTAAATGATTGTTACCTACAATTCTTGACATACCGGTATCGCGAACATTTTCTGTCCGGAAAACCGGATTCATGTTTCCGGGGCCGAATGGTGCAAATTGTTTTAATACACTAAAAAATGAAGGAGTGATGTCGCTGAAACTTAAAGTTGAATCTACTTCTATTTCCTGAATCAAACTCCGTTCTTCAATCGTTTCACTAACAATCTCTTCAAATTTAACTTTGAATTTTTCAATATTAGAAATTTTCATCGTTAGTCCGGCAGCATACATATGTCCACCGAATTGTTCTAGTAAATAGTTACACGATTCAATAGCATTGTAAATATCAAAATCCCGAACCGATCGTGCCGATCCCGTGGCCATTCCATTTGATTCGGTAAGAATAATTGTTGGTCTGTAATATTTTTCTGTAAGTCGTGAAGCAACAATACCAATTACTCCTTTATGCCACTCAGGATTAAAAAGTACGGTAGATTTTTTTTTCGAAAAGGATGGATCGTTCTGAACCATTGACAATGCTTCCTGAGTAATTCTTAAATCGAGATTCTTTCTTTCGTCGTTATGTTCTTTAATGCGCTGTGAATTGATATTTGCTACAGACGTATTTTCTGAAATTAACAAATCGACTGCATGACGGGCATCGTGAATACGGCCGGCGGCATTTATTCGTGGTCCGATTATAAAGACGAGTTCATTGACAGAAAGATTGTAGTGAGGTATTTTGTTCCCATCCGGTTGTTCATCATAAAAAAGCGGAACTTTTTCCATTTCAAGGATAGCTTTGAATCCATATCGTGGTTGGTAATTAAGACGTTTAAGTCCAAAATGAACAAGTGTCCTGTTTTCATCGACAAGAGGAACAATATCAGCTGCAGTACTTACAGCGACAAGGTCCAGGTATTGTTCGATCTCACTGAATGGAATATTGTGGCGCTTCACATAGCCTGAAATTAATTTGAAGCCAATGCCACAACCGGAAAGTTCATCGAAGGGATAATTATCATCCAGTCGTTTTGGATCAAGTACTGCTACGGCCTCAGGTAAAGAATCATCCGGACGATGATGATCACAGATAATAAAATCAATACCAAAACTTTTTGCAAGCGTAACTTTATCTTTTGATTTGATCCCGCAATCAAGGGCTATTATTAACTTAATATTATTAGCCGCAGCATATTCTACCCCTTGAGTGGAAATTCCATACCCTTCTTTATATCTGTCAGGCAAATAAAAATCAACATTATCATAATGATTTTTCAGAAAAGAATAAACCAAAGCAACAGCAGTAGTTCCATCCACATCATAATCACCGTAAATAAGAATTTTTTCATTATTGCTGATGGCAGCATCTATACGATCAATAGCCTTGTCCATGTCTTTCATCAGGAAAGGGTCATGAAAATCTTCAAGAGATGGACGGAAAAATTTTCTAGCTTCTTCGAAAGTTTTAATCCCTCTTTTAACAAGAAGTGAAGTAAGAATTTTACTTATTCCTAATTCGGCAGATAAATTTGCTATAAGCACCTTATCTGTTGCGGGTTTTAGAACCCAACGTTTTTCTCTTATCTCAAGGTCTATCATTCTGCATGCAATTTAAAAAAAAATGAAAGGGCAAATAACCTCATTTATTAGATGAAGTAAACGTGAATTTGAAAAACTTATTAAATGTAGTCTTTATTTTTTAGACATCGTACAAATCGGCTATTTACAGTTTAAAATCATTAAAAGACAATATTGAATTTAAGTTAAAACTATCTGAATTAAATTCAGTTTTTTGCCATTATCACTTTTTGTTTTTTACTTGGAAACCCCACCTGCTACTACAATAACGATTTCTCCTTTTACCGTTTTTGAAGAAAAGTGGTTAAGGCATTCGATCAAAGTTCCGTGTTTATTTTCTTCAAACATTTTAG
>JANOVV010000075.1:0-95488 GCA_031417555.1 Bacteroidota bacterium | reverse complement strand
GGCATCAGCCGCAAATGTTTGTCCATCAATTGCCTTTCCGTATACATATTGATTCAGTTCTTTTTTGAAATATGGGTTGAATTTTTTATCATAATATCCTGAATATCCTGCATTGACGGTTAATTCACCCGTATTTTTCTTAAGGATTAAATTTATAACACCTGCAATTGCATCCGATCCATATTGTGCCGATGCTCCATCACGTAATATTTCTACACGATCAATAGCTGATACAGGAATTGTATTGAGATCGGTTCCCGAATTTCCTCTACCTCTCGTACCAAAAACAGAAACGAAAGCTGTTTGATGACGACGTTTTCCATTGATTAATACTAGTGTTTGATCCGGGCCCAGTCCGCGAAGCGTTGCCAGATCTACATGATCGGCACCATCAGAACCACTTTGTTTGTTGTAATTTAATGATGGAGCTGCATAATTTAAAAGCGATGTTAAATCCATCCTGCCCGTTGGCAAAGAAGCTTGAGATATATTGATTACATCTACCGGAACTGGTGTCTCTGTTTTAACGCGACCCGGTCTCCGCGTGCCGACAACGACAATATCGCCCAACTGCACCGAAGATGATTGCAGTAAAACAGTTATTGAAGTACGGTTATTTACTCCTACTGATTGTGTTTCAAAGCCAAGCATTTGTACAACAATCGTATCTGTTGGATTTACATTTAACGTTGCAATTCCGTTTATGTCTGTCGCCGAGCCATTCGTGGTTCCTTTTACAACCACAGAGGCGCCCGGTAAAACTGAATTGGTTTGCGCTTCAATTACTTTTATCGAAACGTTGTTTTGAGCAACAGATGCGAAAGAAAATAAAACGAATAAGAGTTGTAAAATTATTTTTCTCATGATTGTCTTTTTTTTATAATAAGTAAACCTACTAGATTTTTAACAAATAACATAAATTAATTTTATTTAATCTTTAACCACATCCCAAAAAGTCAATTATCCTTTTTATTCTTCCTGTTCTGTATATTTTTTCTCCCACTCACCATATTCCTCCGGAGTCATCTTATTGAGTTTCTCTGTGACAAAAGATGTTATAGCCCATAATTTTTCATCTGAATGTGTTGGACCATAGGCTGGCATGCTTGTCATTTTGATTCCATTTTTTATAATCCAGAAAAATTCCTGCGGGTCTTCCTGCTTTTTCTGCTTATACATGAGTGGAGGCTTCGGGTAAAGGCCTTCTGTCATCTCACCGGCTTTTTTTCCAGGAGCACCGTGACAACTTGTACACATTTCATTGTAGTGTTTAAATCCGGAAATCATCAAGCTCGTATCATTAAAATTAGCCGGAACAATATTCTCTGTCATTCTTTTATCTATAGAGCTGTGTTTGGTTTTTCTGATCATCCATTTTGTCAGTCCATTGTGTGGTGTCGTCTGACTTACATCATAATATCCATTTGAAATATAAATTAAAAATCCGGATATAAAAATGGCGATGGTTACAATAATAGTTAAGATTATTTTTTTCATTAATTAATTTTTTTGTGATTAAAATAAATGTCAAATTAATTCTTTTAATCTGTATAAACAAAAAGCAGATTCTTATTAATAAAGGTTTACCATTTAATTTGTCAAACCTAAATATTTCATCATTGAAATCAAAACCTAATTCAGGTATAAATTAACGATGACAGTTGTCCGTTATAATTTCATTGCCGGTGTTTAAACACAAAGCACACAAAGGTTGGCACAAAGTAAACTAAGATGACAATTGATTTTTCTTTGTGACCTTGGTGCCAACCTTCGTGCACTTTGTGGTTAAAAAGAACCCCTTCAATTCTCACCTGCACTAGTTCTTAACATCTCCGCTGATTGCCTATTTGCCAGCTCCCTTCGGTACAACATTAGAAATAATAAAACAGTAATTACCAAACTTACACCCAATCCTATAAAATCACTTTCCGTTCCTACTTCATCGGGGTTAATCGAAGTCAGATCGTGTTGAAATAAATATGTAAACACAACTGCTGCTGCATTATTAATAAAGTGTGCGAGAATCGGCAACCAAAGACTTCCACTCCATACAAGCATATATCCCAACATGGCTCCTAATAACATTCTCGGAAGAAAACCATAAAATTGCATATGCATTGCGCTGAATAAAACGGCTGTTGTCCATACTGCTACATGAGCATTGCGCGACCATTGATGAAATATTTTCTGAACAACACCACGAAAGACCAGTTCCTCTCCTAAGGCCGGCAACAATGCTATCATAAATAAATTAAAAATAAGATCGCCAGGTGTCTTCATATCAAGAAATACTTTTGTTAGTTCTGCCGCTTTGTTTTCTGAATCACGCATCCAATCTTCTACTCCTTTTAAAAATTCGGGTAAATGCATATTTGTATTTAATTCTCCAAGAAAATTTACCAATGGTGTAGAAGCAACCATAATGATTGTTGCAATCAGTAAAGAGGTTTTTTGCGTTTTGTGATCAAGCGATAAATACTCCAACGGCCTTTCACTGAAAAGCCAGGCAAGAATAAAAGGGGGAATTATAAATGTTCCTATAGCCGAAAACGTCTGAACCAGTTTTAAAATTGAAAGGGTTGCCGGTTGGGACGGGTCTTGCATCATCTGCTGAAGTTCTATCATGCTCACTCCATAAAATGCTGTTGCTAGAATAGTACTCAGTAGTGTGAAAAAAACCGCAGAAACGAGGATTATTCCTACTGTAATCAGAAATTTTGAATATGGCGTATTGCCGGCCCAGATTGCCTTCATCGTTTTTTTGGTGTAAATTTGAACAAAATTAATTTCTCCGTGAACTTTGTGCCTGCCTCTGTGGGCTTTGTGGTTTATTTTTTAACACAAAGATCACAGAGGCTGGCACAAAGATCACAAAGTAAATGGTTAAGATCGGCAAAATATCTCTTGGAGAATTTCCACTGTTGCTTGCTCCTATGGAGGATGTAAGTGATCCGCCTTTTCGTTTTGTGTGTAAACAAAACGGAGCTGATCTTATGTATACAGAATTTATCAGCAGCGAAGGCCTCATCCGCGATGCCGCAAAGAGTACACAAAAACTCGACATCTTTGACTATGAAAAACCAATTGGTATTCAACTTTTTGGTGGTACTATTGATTCAATGCGCGAAGCTGCACTCATTGCAGAAAAAGCTCAACCCGATCTCATCGATATTAATTATGGCTGTCCGGTAAAAGCAGTTGCTTGCAAAGGCGCAGGTGCTGCACTTTTACAAGACATTCCTAAAATGGTAAAAATGACTGAAGAGATTGTTAAAGCGGTGAAGCTTCCGGTTACCGTTAAAACAAGATTGGGGTGGGATGAAAATACATTGAATGTTGTTGAAGTTGCAGAACGCCTTCAGGATATTGGCATACAAGCACTCGCTGTACACGGACGTACTAGAAAACAAATGTATAAGGGCCCTGCAGACTGGACGCTCATCGGTGAAATAAAAAACAATCCGAGAATTCATATACCAATTTTTGGAAATGGTGATGTTGATTCTCCAGAAAAAGTTGTAGAGATGAAAAACCGTTATGGAGTCGACGGTGTAATGATTGGGCGTGCAAGTATCGGATATCCCTGGATTTTTAATGAAATAAAAAACTTTCTAAAAACAGGAGCACATCTTTCTCCTCCAACTATAGAAGATCGTGTAAATGTTTGTCGCATGCATCTTTTAAAGTCTGTTGAATGGAAAGGAAATGTTGTTGGTATTTTTGAAATGCGCAGGCATTATACAAATTATTTTAAAGGACTTGATCATTTTAAGGATTATAGAATGCGACTTGTTACTGCTGAATCTGCTGAATCTGTTAATGCAATTCTTGAAGAAGTATTAGAAAGATATTCTGCTTTCGCCTAGTTTGATTGAATGAAAATCCAATTAAAGAAAATAAAAAACTCAAAATCCGTCAATGCCGTGCGCAAGCCCGACAAAAAAGCGGGAAGCGTCAGCCTTGCGCGTCAGGAAGCATTTTTTTGTCTTGATTTTTCTTTGCCCGCCCGTTGTCTCAGTCGGTCAAGCTTACTTTCTTTTGATCAAGCAAAAGAAAGAAAGGATCAAAGTACCGGCGTTGGAATAAAACTTGTTTTCTTATCGCCCTCAATTCAAAACCCCTTACGACCTTTCCCCACACAAATCCTGTTTCATTAATTCCTGAATCTTCTTCGCAGACATTTTTTTATTAAGCAGAAACATAAGCTTAGTAACAGCAGCTTCTGTTGTCATATCTCCTCCTGAAATCACTCCAAGCTTTTTAAGGTTAATACTTGTTTCATACTTACCCTGTTCGACGGCGCCTCCGCTGCATTGAGAAATATTTACAACAATTAATTTCTTCTTGATTGCATCATCAACACATTTAAGAAATTTTGCATCTGATGGAGCGTTGCCACTTCCAAATGTTTCTAAAATAATTCCTTTCAGTCCCTTTTTATCTGCAATAGTAGATATGATTGCCGGTTGCATTCCGGGGAAAATTTTTATCAATGCAATATTGGAATCAAAACCTTTGCTTACAGAAAATTTTCCTGACGGTTTTTTCCTGATTGCTTTTTTATTGTAAACGATATTCACTCCGGCCTCGGCAAGAACAGGATAGTTTAACGATTGAAAAGCATCGAATTTGCTGGAGGTAAATTTTTCAGAGCGGTTTCCGCGAAAAAGTTGGCTGCTAAAATATATGCATACTTCGGGTACTATTTCTTTTGCGGCAACAATTTCAATAGTGGTGATCAGATTTCGTTTTGCATCTGTTCGAATTACGCCAAGTGGCAATTGTGACCCGGTAAGAATTACGGGTTTCGATAAATTCTTCAGCATGTAACTTAATGCAGAGGCGGTATATGTCATGGTGTCGGTTCCATGCAAAATCACAAAGCCGTCGTATTTTTCATATTTTTTTTCAATAATTGTTGCCAGTTCATCCCACAAAGACGGCTGTACATTTGATGAATCTATTAGCTTATCGGATGAATGAAAATCAATCTTGCAGTTCAGGTTTTTTAATTCCGGTATCTGAGCTGTTATCGATTTGAAATCAACCGGCACCAGTGCATGCGACTGATGTTCCTGCATCATACCGATTGTTCCACCGGTGTATATAATTAAAACGTTTTTTCTTTTAAGTTTCATTTCATTTTCCAAGGGTCCCTGTTTACCCAAATTTTTTTACCACAAAGTGCACGAAGGCTGCACAAAGTACACAAAGAAACAAATTTACGTGCTGGATTTTTTATTAATGATAATATATTGTCCCTTTTTAATTGAGTGTCGTTGTTCCCTTAATGAAGTAATCTTACAGAAAAAAATAATTGCTTATGTTAGAAAATGAAATGGCAAATAGGGTTATTGGTTTAGCTATAGAAATCCATAAAACATTGGGACCCGGTCTTCTTGAAAATGTTTATAAAGAATGTTTATTTTACGAATTAAATCAATCCGGCATGATAACAATAAAAGAAAAACCATTGCCTGCAATATATAAAGAAGTTAAAATGGAATGTGGGTACCGGATTGATCTATTAGTTATGGACAAACTTGTTATTGAAACCAAATGCGTTGATGCCTTAAACGATATTCATTTTGCTCAAACACTAACTTATATTAAATTAGGTAACTATAAATTGGGACTATTAATAAACTTCAATGTTGTATTGTTGAAGGATGGTATCAAAAGAATAATAAATGGCTCATTATAAACCGATTAATATCAAACTCAAATTATGTTTTTCTTTGTGATCTTTGTGCAGCCTTTGTGTACTTTGTGGTTAAAAAACACTCTCAATACAATACTGCCTATATTTAAAGAACCAATCTTACAATTTAAAAACGAGTTTGGAGTTTCCTGTTGTCGCACTAGCGATCTCTTCAACAGTACATTTTTTAATTTCTGCGATTTTCTCTGCAACCTTCACTAAATATATCGGCTCATTCCGTTTGCCTCTGAACGGAACCGGGGCCAGATAAGGGGCATCTGTTTCGAGTACTATATTTTTCAATTCAATTTCCGCAATCGTTTTATCAAGCCCGCTGTTTTTGAAAGTAACAACTCCTCCTATTCCGATATAAAATCCCATATCGATAATTTTTTTTGCCTGTTCAACATTTCCTGTAAAACAGTGAAAGATTCCGCATGGCTCTTCCTTTCTTGTTTCTTTCAACAATTCATAAGCGACTTCGAAAGAATCTCGTGTATGAATTACAATCGGCAGCTTGTATTGATTTGCTAACTCCACTTGTCTTCTAAAAACAATTTTCTGCTCTTCAATAAATGTCTTGTCCCAATACAAATCAATTCCCATCTCACCAACAGCCGCAAACTTTCGTTTAGAAAGCCAGTCCTCAACAATTGTCATCTCCTCTTTCCAGTTTTCTTTTACAGAACACGGATGTAAACCCATCATAGGAAAACATTTTCCGGGAAAAGTTTTTTCTACCTTTAGCATTCCTTCAATAGAGGTGCTGTCAATATTCGGCATAAAAAACCGTTCAACTCCTGCCGTATTCGCTACATCTATTAATTTCAGAAGATCCGTTTCGAATTCCTCAGCATAAAGATGTGTATGTGTATCTGTAAATTTCACCGGACTTCAAATTAAATAATATTATTCTGCTAATATTGTAAAATTACCTTCTTCTCTGTAATTATTGTTAAATATTTAAAAAGTATTTTCGCACCGGTTCATGAAGATTCTAATAATCCGTTTTTCGTCTATTGGCGACATTGTACTTACGACTCCCGTTATACGATGTGTAAAACAGCAGGTGAAAGGTGCTGAGGTACATTTTCTTTTAAAGAAATCTTTTGATGCAGTATTAGAAAACAATCCATTCGTCGATAAAAAACATTTTTATGAAGATGATCTGAAAAAAATTATCTCCGACCTTAAAAAAGAAAAATTTGATGTAGTTATTGATCTTCAGAAAAATTTTCGTTCATTCAGAATTAAGAACGCTTTAGGCGTTAAACATTTCACATTTGATAAATTGAATTTGCAAAAATGGCTATTGGTCAATTTTAAAATTAATTTTCTTCCCGATAATCACATCGTCGACCGATACCTGGAAGCCGTTAAAACACTCGGAGTAATTAACGATGGTGCCGGTCTTGATTATTTTATTACAAAAAAAGATGAGAGTGTTTTGAATGATCTTCCTTTGTCCCATAAAAGCGGTTACCTGGCTTGGGTTATTGGTGCAAAACACAATACTAAGATGTTGCCGATAGAAAAAATGATTTCAATTGGTTCAAAAATAAATTCTCCTATTGTGCTTCTTGGTGGGATTGAAGATCGTAAAAGAGGAGAAATGCTTGCGAAACAAGACGAAACAAAATTTTTCAATGCCTGCGGAAAATATTCTCTCAATCAATCAGCTGCTTTTGTTAAAAATTCGAAAAGAGTAATTTCAAACGATACCGGATTAATGCACGTCGCTTCAGCATTTAAAAAAGAAATTATTTCGATCTGGGGGAATACTATTCCGGAGTTTGGAATGTATCCATACTTTGGTGGAGATGCGAAAAGTCAAAAATCAAAAATCAAAAATGATCTGTCTGTAATTTTAGAAGTAAAAAATCTAAACTGTCGTCCGTGTACAAAAATCGGATTTGAGAAATGTCCGAAGGGGCATTTTAAGTGTATGAAGGAGATTAGTGAAGATGTTTTTAGTAAAATGTGATTGCCCGTACATTTTTTTAATGTCTGTTATTGAAACAACGCTTTCAACTCTGTTGCTTCTCCTGGCTTCATTTTTCCTGCAAGTATTAGCGAAAGCTGCCTTCTTCTTAATGCACTTTCATAACGTTGTTTTTCTTCATCGGTTTCCGGCACGATTTCCGGAATATTAATTGGATTCCCGCGCTGGTCAACTGCAACGAAGGTATAAATCGCTTCATTGCACTTTTTCTTTTCACCTGTAGTATCATTTTCAACCCACACATCAATAAAAACTTCCATAGATGTATGAAAGGCTCTTGAAACTTTGGCATGCATGGTAACAATTTCTCCGAGCTTGATGGGTTGAGAAAAAGAAACATTGTTAACAGAGGCGGTAACTACAACTCTTCTGCAGTGCCGATGTGCTGCTATCGCTGATGCAATGTCCATCCAGTGCAACAATCTTCCGCCCATAAGATTTCCAAGTGTGTTTGTATCGTTGGGAAGAACAAATTCTGTAATTATTGCTATGGAATCTTTTGGCGTTTTTGGTTTTAGGGACATTTCTTTAGTCGTTAGATTTTAGTCTTTAGTCTTAAGCAGATTGAATATTATATTGTTTTTCTGTTTAATTATTGCATTGGTTCAAAGGTCTGAAAATCTACTAACAAATACTATTTAAATTATTTGCCGCAAGTCTAAAGACTAGAGACTAAAGACTAATGTCTAATGTCTAAATAATCCGTTTCAGGTTCACCTCACCGATCGGATTTACAATCAAAGGAACTTTTTCTATAGTAACCGAACTTGTATCCAGTCCAAAGGCGCGTTCTTCTGATAAAGAAATCTTTTTAAAGAAAAAGTAAAGGTCGAGAATTATTTTTTCATAAAATGGTAATTCGTTTTCATAGGAGAGAAATTTTTCCATTACAACAAACCGAAAATCGCCAATAAGATTTTTTTTGCCCAAAGATTCATAGCGGGATGTAATATCAACTTCCAGATTTTTTACCATGTCAGAAACAACTTTTCTAAACATTAAGTTAATCCGAGGTTCCACTCGGAATCCTAATCTAAAGTCAATTCGAATAATGTTTCCTCTTATAAGTTCTGTTACTTTATATTCCATAGTATAAGGTTCATCCATTACATCAACATGAGCAAACCAGTACATGTCGGCTCTCTTGGGTTGTTTTTGAAGGATGGAATAAATAACTTTTGCTTCTATTTCATCTTTTAAATTAGCACTTGTAAGATAAACGAGATGTGTTGCATATTTTGGAATTGAAAAATCGTGACTCAAATCTCTCAGCAAATTTAGATAGTCTTTCACTTTTACAAATTCTACAAATCGGTTTCGGATTTTTCTTGCAGTATACCATCCCCACATTAATCCTATTAGAGCAATTGCAATTAATAATGTAAGCCAGCCACCGTGCGGAAATTTATCCAGATTGGCAATAAGAAAAGAAAATTCTACAGTAAGAAAAAGAACAAGAACAAATCCAATAAAATAAAAAGAAACTCTTCGTAAATATAAATAATAGGCAAGCAACGTTGTTGTGCTTATCATGGTAATGATAATTGCTAAACCATAAGCTCCTTCCATTCCGGATGATTCCCGAAAAAATAGTGTTATTCCTATACAGCCAATTAAGAGCAGCCAGTTTACAGAAGGCACATAAAGTTGGCCTCGTAAATTTGTCGGATATACAATTCTGACTTTCGGCCAGAAGTTTAATCTGACTGCTTCGTTAATGAGCGTAAACGATCCACTTATCAATGCCTGACTGGCAACAATTGCTGCAGCCGTTGCAATAATTATCCCCGGAAGAAGAAACCATACCGGCATCATTTCATAAAAAGGATTTTTGTCTCTAAGCAATGATCCTTCCTTTTCCATTAGCCATGCGGCCTGGCCGAAATAATTTAGCAGCAACATTGACTTAACAAAAACCCAGGTAATACGAATGTTTTTTCTTCCGCAATGACCTAAATCACTGTAGAGCGCTTCCGCTCCTGTAGTGCAAAGAAATACAGCACCGAGTAACCAGAATCCACCAGGGTATTGTGAAATTAGATGAAATGCATGATAAGGATTGATCGCCGACAATACAGAAGGATGATGAATAAGATTTGAAAAACCAAGAACACCAATCATCGAAAACCATATCAGCATCATTGGTCCGAAAAACTGTCCTATAAATTTAGTTCCGAATTGCTGAATAATAAATAGTGCTGTTAATATTGCAATCACAATCGGCACTGTCGGTATACCCGGATTAAAAATTCTGAGTCCTTCAATCGCCGATGATACAGAAATCGGTGGTGTAATAATTCCATCTGCAAGCAATGCCGCGCCACCAATAATCGCAGGCCATTTCAACCATTTTAATTTTGTTCTTCTTACCAAAGCATACAATGAAAAAATTCCGCCCTCACCTTTATTATCAGCGCGAAGTGTTAGCATTACATATTTGAAAGTTGTTTGTATGGTAAGTGTCCAGAAAATACAAGAGATGCCACCCAAAACAACTACTGAATTTATCGGCTGCTTACCGACAATTGCTTTCATTACATATAAAGGAGATGTACCAATATCTCCATAAATAATTCCAAGGGTTATAAGGAGCATTGCTCCGGAAACCTTATGAATGTTCTTTTTGTTCAATCTGAAAAATATAGCAGGGCGCAAAAGTATAAATAAGATAATGCCTACATTCATTTCACGTGAAACATTTTTTGTTGGTTAATAGTTATTGGTTAATAGTTATTAGTAAAAATGATTCTTTATTAATTCCACGAATTGGGTAAACTATCCCTATTAACTTTTAACTAATCTCTATTAACTACAACTAATCTCCAATAAAAATTAACTTTGTACCACCTTATGCAAAATCAATACGATATAATTGTTGTTGGAGCCGGACATGCCGGTTGTGAAGCAGCGGCGGCGGCGGCTAACATGGGTTCTAAAGTCTTGCTTATTACAATGAATATGCAGACTATTGCTCAAATGTCTTGTAATCCGGCTATGGGCGGCATTGCTAAGGGGCAAATTGTTAGAGAAATTGATGCTCTTGGTGGGTATTCAGGAATTGTTTCGGATCGTTCAATGATTCAGTTTCGAATGCTTAACCGATCTAAGGGACCGGCTATGTGGAGTCCTCGTACCCAAAATGACAGAATGCTTTTCGCTCAGGAATGGAGAATATTACTTGAGCAAACACCCAATGTGGATTTTTGGCAAGATAGTGTTAATGAGTTGATTATAAAAAATAAAACCGTTTGCGGTGTGAAAACCGGAATGGGTCTGGAGTTCAAATCTAAATCGGTAATTCTTACTAATGGTACTTTTCTGAATGGAATAATTCATATAGGAGAAAAGCAATTTGGTGGAGGAAGAACAGGAGAAAAAGCATCAACAGGAATAACAGAACAATTAATTTCAATCGGTTTTAAAAGCGGTCGAATGAAAACCGGCACTCCTCCTCGAATTGATGGAAGGTCTTTGGACTATTCGAAAATGGAGGAACAGCCTGGTGATATTAAACGTGGTAGATTTTCTTTTTTAGATTTTCCATTACCTACTGAACAACGAAGCTGTTGGATTACCTATACAAATAGCGCTGTACACGAAATTTTAGAAGAAGGTTTTGATAAATCTCCAATGTTCTCCGGCCGTATTCAGGGTATTGGCCCTCGGTATTGTCCTTCTATTGAGGATAAAATAAATCGATTTGCAGACAAAGACAGGCACCAGCTTTTCGTTGAGCCGGAAGGATGGAATACCGTTGAGATTTATCTTAATGGTTTTTCTACATCCCTTCCTGAAGATGTACAAAATAGAGCATTGAGGCAAATACCTGGTTTTCAGAATGCTAAAATGTTTCGACCAGGCTATGCTATTGAATATGACTACTTTCCGCCTCAACAATTGAATCTAACCCTTGAAACTAAAGAAATTAACAATCTTTATTTTGCAGGTCAGATAAATGGCACCACGGGCTATGAAGAAGCTGGTTGTCAGGGTATTATGGCTGGTATGAATGCTCATTTGAAAATAAACTCAAAAGCTCCTTTTATACTAAAACGTTCTGATGCATATATAGGTGTTCTTATTGACGACTTGGTTACAAAAGGAACTGATGAGCCTTATAGAATGTTTACTTCCCGGGCAGAGTTTAGGACACTGCTGAGACAGGACAATGCCGATGTTCGCCTCACGCCTATTTCATATGAATTGGGTTTGGCTTCAAAAGAAAGATTTGTAAAAGTTGAGAGTAAGAAACGTTCTTGTGAAGAATTAATTGGTTTTATTCGAAGCTACTCTATCACTCCGGAAGAAATAAATCCTCTCTTAAATGCTGTAAATAGTGACGAAATTCGCCAAAAAGGCAAACTTCTTCCTATTCTCCTTCGTCCTCAAGTATCCTTGCCTGATTTAATCGGGCATTTACCGAAATTAAAAGCGTTTTTGGATCACATTTCTGAAGAGGATTCTTTACTGTTATGCGAACAAGCAGAAATTGTTTTGAAATATGAAGGTTATATTGAAAAAGAAGTTGAAATGGCCAATAAATTCATTAAAATGGAAACCATTGCGATGAAAAATGATTTCAATTATAATGAGTTGAATTCTCTTTCTATGGAGGCTAGAATTAAATTAAGCGCAATAAGACCCAAAACACTAGGGCAAGCATCAAGAATTAGTGGTATTAGTCCTGCGGATATTTCCGTTTTAATGGTTCATATTTCTCGTTGATGTTTCACGTGAAACATTTATTCTAATGGAAAATTTATTTGCCTGTCCAAAGTGTAAGAGTACAGATTTTAAACCTTTTCTTCAGTGTGTCGACTATACAGTCACCAAAGAAAAATTCAACATTGTTTCCTGCAAACAATGTGGTTTTAAATTCACAAATCCCAGACCTGATAATAAGCTAATTCACAAATATTATGAAAGCGAAAATTATATAAGCCACAGTAATACCAATTCGGGCTTTTTTAATAAATTATATCATTCTATTAAAAAAATAGCAATTAAAAATAAAATCAACATTATAGAGGAATTGCAACCAAAAAATAAATCATTATTAGATATAGGATGTGGGACAGGGTCTTTTTTAGGAACAATAAAAGCTAAAGGATGGAATGTAAAAGGGATAGAGCCCAATGAAAAAGCCAGAAATACGGCAATAGAAACTCATTCAATTAACGTATTAGATGAAACCGAATTAATTAACCTGCCTAAAAACTCTATCTCTGTAATTACCCTCTGGCACGTAATGGAGCATGTCCATAACATTAAACAAAGATCTCATGAGATATATAATCTTTTAGAAGCAGGTGGATATGCGATAATAGCCGTTCCCAATCATACTTCTTGGGATGCAAAACATTACGGTGAATACTGGGCCGCATATGATGTACCACGACACCTTTCTCACTTTTCACCACAAACAATCAAGGAGTTGTTTAAAGATTCGAATTTAAAGCATGTAAAATCGCTGCCTATGAAATTTGATTCTTATTATGTTAGTCTGCTAAGCGAAAAATATAAAAACTCTTTTCTTCAACCACTTAAAGCACTATTAATTGGTTTGTACTCAAATCTTAAGGCAAATAAAAACCCCGAAAATTATTCTAGCGTAATTTATATTTTTCAAAAAAGATAAACTACTTCATCCAGGTAAATTTAAACGTAGAACCAACTTCGTATTCAGATTCTACCATAATCCTGCCTTCTTGTTGTTCAACAATCTTTTTTACAATTGTTAGTCCTACTCCTGTACTTTCATTCTTATCTTTCGAAACCAGCGTTTGAAATATTCCAAATATCTTTTCAAAATGCTCCGGTTTAATTCCACACCCATTATCAGAAACCATAAACTCATTGTATTTAGGATATGAATGAAATCCAATCTTTACTATAGCGTCCTCTTTATTATTATACTTAATTGAATTACTAATTAAGTTTTGAAATACTTCGTGCAATTTAATTCGCTCAGTGAACATCTCCGGAAGATTGTCTTGGATTTCAAACTTAACATTTGAGGGAGGACTTATTAAGTCTATTATATTCATTATCAATTCATTAGCTGACACCTTCTCCTTTTCACACACTGCATTTGCCATTCGCGAATAGTGTAAAATACCATCTATTAAACCTTGCATTCTTCCGGTTCTACTTTTCATCATATTTAAAAGATCCAATATTTCTACTTTGGGAGAGGGTCCTAATTCATCTTCCAGGAAAGAACACAAACTTGAAAGGCCTCTTAAAGGTGCCTTCAAATCATGTGATACGATATATACAAACTCGTCTAATTGTTTATTTGAATCAGTTAACCTTTCATTGGATAGTCGGAGCTTTATTCTTTGTCTATACAGTTTTTCAAATACGTTGACTTTTGCCTTAACAAGATTTGCTTCGAGTGGTTTGTGTAAATAATCCACAGCACCTTCTTCATATCCTTGCATAGTATATTTTTCATCTTTGCTTAAAGCGGTCACAAATAAAATAGATATGTCTTTTGTTCGTGAATTCTCTTTTAACAACCTGGCAACTTCAAAACCGTCCATTTCGGGCATTTGTACATCAAGTAGTATTAAAGCTATTTCATTTTCTAAAGCAATTTTTAAAGCTTCATTCCCCGAATGCGCTGAAAGAATGTTTCTGTTATCATCCTCTAACAATGACGCGAGTGAAATTAAATTTTCAGGTCTGTCATCAACAATCAAAATATTCGTTACAATATTCTTCTTAATTGGATCTGTATAAAGTAAATTAGAAATTGATTCTTGTTTTATCATAAAAATGCGTTTAGTCAGACAATATACTATGTATGGTATCCATTAATCAGTATAGTTTGCCTCAAAACTTACACTTTAAACAATCTTCCTGTAAATTTTATTTTCACAATCCATTTTGGTTAGGTTGGTATTGGATATGTCAACAAAATGTTCTTTTAAACCCATTCCGAGATATCCATAATTATATAAGCTATTACAAATAGATTTTAAAACATTCTGCTGGAGAGAATAATCAAAGTATATGAAAACATTTCTGCAAAGAATAAGATGAAATCTTTTTGCTTGTTTATCTTCTATTAAATTGTGCGGTGTAAAATGTATTCTGTCTCTAAGTCTTTTATTAAAAATAATGTTTTCATAAAATGCCGTATAATAATTAGACAGATTCCATTTTCCTCCAGAACGAAAATATCTTGAGGCAGATTCCCGCATATGTGAAAGTGGAAATATTCCTCTTGAGGCATTCTGCAAATTTATTTCATTAATGTCGGTAGCAAAAATATCACACCGGTCAAGTAGATTTAGTTCTTCGAGTAAAATGGCAAGAGAATAAACTTCTTCGCCCGTAGCGCAACCGGCGTGCCAGATAGAAATATTCGAAAATGTAGATAGGAAAGGGAGTACATTTTTACGTAATGAAATAAAAAATTCCGGGTCCCTGAACATTTCTGTATAACTAACAAGAAGTTTATCCAATATAAATTTCTCTGATATTTTATTGGAGAAAACTTTTTCCTTCAACTCCTCAGCAGAACCGATACTTTCGGTAAAAATAAAATTTTCTAATCGTCTGTTTAATGACTCAAAAGAATAGCCACTAAAATCATATCCTGTATTATCTTCGATAATTTGCCAATATGCCTTAAACTTAAATATGTCTTTGTCCTTCATAAATTTATTCTTGATAGAGCCAAACTCTCATTAAAGAAAATAGCTGTTCTGAATTAACCGGTTTAGAAATATAATCTGAAGCGCCGCATTGTAAACATTTTTCACGATCACCAACCATTGCTTTTGCAGTAAGTGATATTATTGGAATTTTATTTAGGTGCTCTATTTTCTTGATTGACTGCATAGCCTCAAAACCATCCATTTCGGGCATCATTATATCCATTAAAATAATATCTGTTTGGGGGTTTTCTTTAAGCTTAGCAATCGCTTCTAAACCATTTCCAGCCGTAATTACTTTCATACCCTGACCCTCAAGAGCGTTTGTAAGAGCATAAATATTCCTCATGTCATCATCAACAACCAAAACCGTCTTGTCGTGCAATAAATTTGTCATATACTCCGGCATTGTCGGAGTTGTTTTCGTCTCCGATTCAGAAACGTTGTGAAGAAATAGTTCTGTCCCTTCGATTAGCTTATCAAGTGATTCGCCATTCTTGCTAATTACTTTTGTAGCCAAATTATTAATTCTGTTTAGTGTGTCAGAATTTAATTCCTGGCCGGTAAAAATAATTACCGGTATATGAGAATATTTTTCTTCTGCTTTAAGTTTTTCAAGAAAAATTATTCCTTCGTCGGGACCGTTTCCCAAATCTAAATCGAGAACAATGCAATCAATATTTTTCATAATTAAAATCTCCCAGGCAGATGTTGTATTTACAACTGACATGACGTCAACATTTCTATGATGAGACACCAAAAGATTTTTAACAATTTCCTGATGAATAACGACGTCTTCTATTAAAAGCACGTGTTTAAGATCTTGTTGAATGGAATTATCAATTGAAACAAAAGCGTCATCAAGGTCTTTTTTATCGAGTGGTTTTCGGAGGTATGCGGTTGCGCCCATATCACGACCTAATTGTTGTCGATCCATGGCAGACATAATATGTACAGGAATATGATTTAAATTTTTGTTGGCTTTTATTTTATTTAAAAGCATCCAACCATTCATTCCCGGTAATTGCATATCCAATATAATGGCCGAAGGATTATATTGCTCGGCATATTGAAGTCCTTCGTTTCCATCTGTAGCAATTACTGCTTTAAAACTTCTGTCGTGAGCCATGTCGAGAAGAACATTGGCAAAATTTAGGTCATCTTCAATAATTAGTAAAATCCTATCGTTTTCATTTAAAGAGTTGCGATCATCAAGAGAAATAAATTGGGTTTGCTTTTCAATAGCTCTTGTCTCGTTGGATGGTAACACGATTTTTATTTCCGCCTCTTTACCGGAAAATAATTGATCTTTCTCCACTAAATAATCCTGAGGAAGAAAAACAAAAAACGTACATCCTTTACCGGGTTCGCTGATCAATTGCATTTCTCCACCCAATAAAGAAACAAGCATTTTACTAATAGATAATCCCAATCCTGTTCCTCCGTAGCTTCTGCTAGTTGACCCGTCGGCTTGTTGAAACGCTTCGAATATTAGCGCTTGTTTTTCCACCGGTATCCCAATACCATTATCGGTAACAGAAAATTCGATTACATTCTTTCTATTAAAAAGATTTGGATTTGAAAATTTAATATTTGCGTCCGGACGTTTTATACTAAGTGTAATATTACCTCCAGTGTGCGTAAATTTAAATGCATTTGATAATAGGTTTTTTAAAATCTGTTCTAAACGAACTTTATCGGAAATAAAACTTGTTTTTTCAGAAAGGCTCTGGTCTATATTAAATTTTATTTTCTTTTCATTAGCTATCTCGGAAAAAAGCATTTCAAGGTCTTTACAAACAGAAACAATATTTGTTTCCTCTGGAATTAACTCAACTTTGCCCGCTTCAATTTTAGAAAGATCTAATATATCATTGATAAGAAGAAGTAGGTCTTTACCGGATTTATGGATGACGCCGGCATATTCTGTCTGTTTAGGGGTAAGGTTTTTATCTTTATTTTCTTCAAGGAGTTTTGCAAGAATTAAAACACTGTTTAATGGTGTTCTTAATTCATGCGACATATTTGCAAGAAATTCAGATTTATATTTATTATTTAATTCCAGCTCTTTTGCTTTAAGGCTTAATACCTGTCTTGCTTGTTCATTAATTTCGTTTTTTTGATGGAGTTCTCTCGCCTTTTGGTTTAACTCATAATTACTTTGTTTTAATTCTTCTTCCGACCCTTGAAGTAATTTACTTTGATGTGATAATTCTTCATTCGTTTTTCGCAGCTCTTCTTCCTGAGAACTTAACAATGCTGCCTGTTTTCGTGTTTCAGATAAAAGATTCTTTGTAAGCGTGTTCGCAATGACTGAGGCAATAGTGGAACCAAGCGTTTCGCCAATATTCTTAATAAACTTTATTTCAAAATCACGGAACTCATTAAATCCTGAAAGTTCAATTGCTCCATAAATATGATCGTGGTATCTTAAAGGAATAATTAATACATGTGTGGGTGAATAATCAGAAAGCCCTGACTGAATAATAGATTCATGGTTTTTAGCATTTCTCATATAAATGAATTCGCCATCTTTTATAACTTGCCCAACAAGACCTTCTCCATAATTTATTGTTTTTTTTGCATGAGAATTATTATTCATTGCATAACTTCCTTGAAGTGTTATACATCCTGGTTTACTATCTATAGTATTTTGCGTTAAGTATATTCCACCTTGAGTTGTGTTTAACGTTTTTACTATAACTGAAATTACGCTGTCAGAAAGTTTATCGATGTCATCTGTGTTCTCCCTCAAAACTTCATTTATTTTCTCAGTAAATGACGACATCCATGTGCGTTGTTTATTTTCTTCGTCGGTTATAAGCAAGCCGGCTCTCATTTGTAAGAGAGCGTTACCCAGTTCGTCATTTTCACTTGATGGTTGAAATTCGGAAGACAGGTTTCCATACCCTATTTCATGAGCAAAATGTGCCGTTCGTCGAAGGCTTACTGTTAATGTCTGTGCTGCGGCAATCATTTGTCCGATAGCATTCTTTCTGGGTTTAATGTTAATATCCGGAATTTCTCCTTTCCCCATTTGCAGAATAAAAAATTTCATTCTCATGGTCGGAACAATAATATTATTGGACATATAAAAGCCGGCAATCAGAACCACAAATACAATTAGAATAGCAATTCCCAATACGTTTGCCATCATGCTTCTGGATGATGCTCTCATATCATTATGCATTATATCAGCACTGGTTTTCTTTTTAAGAATCATTCCATTTAACTGATAAATGAGTCCGGCACTTAAAGGGAGAACACTGTTTTCAATAATCGCTTCTGCGCTGAATTTTTTTTCGGGGTCTTCATAATCATCAAATGTGGATAACCGTTTCATTATATTGGTTTGATGCACCATTAGCTCTTCATAATTTTTAAAAACTTTCATCATACTTCTTTCTTCTTCCTCACTATTCCATTCTTTCATTAAAGAAGTGATCGATTTTTTTAATTCAGGATATTCTATTGTATGTAGAAGCTGAAGTTCTTTTTTATCGTCTGAGTTTCCCGGCAGATAAACCCAATTAGTCGTATACATTTTTGACCGAGTAATGAGGAGGTTCATATTCTCAAGCTTTTGTAAAGATGGAATATCAACCATCATAATCCTGTTTGCGGCAGTTTGATTTTGTGAAATTTTAATAGAGCTATAAATAGCATTGAATACGGAAATTCCAATCACTGCTATAAATACAAAGTAAATTTCTCGATCGATTTTATAAGACTTGCTCTTCATTATTGAATTTTTAAGGTTGAACACTAATTGCCATTTCGGACAATTTTGATGATATCTTTATTCCTCCCAATTTTGCCTGATTATTATTAATTTCAAATCGAATTTTGTTATTGATATTTACAAGATTGATAGATGCATTATTATTGTTTTTGCACTCTTCAGAAATTATCAATGTCCCCTTGCCCAGGTATTTTTTTGACAAGCTTTCTATTCTATTATTTTCATTGCGTGCAATTATTAAAATCTGGTACTCTTCATTTAAGTCAGTGTTTACTTTATAGATTATAATTTTTGAATTTTCTTTCCTGTTAGCAACCAATGACAGAAGTGCCTGATAAATATTCGATTCGCCAACAACACCTATTTTAAATGTATCAGAATTTGGTTCTTGCGGCCATTCAACATATTTCATAAAATTTAAAACGAACATTGCTTTAATGTTATATTCATTGTTTTCTGATTCGGCGAATGATTGTGCCGAAACAACAATAAATAAAACCATCAGGTAGAAAAACCTGAAAGCGTTTATAGTCGTTTTAAAAAAAGCAGTTCTCATTTTTTTTCTTTGAATAAAAATGAATACGAAAGCTTTAATTTTAATTCTCTTCCTGCTCCGGGTAATGGCTCGTGATTTCCATCATACGGTTGAATATAAAAAACCGAATTATCAAACATATTGAAACAGGCCAACTGAATATGCAGTCCCTTTTTTATTACATCATCAAAATTTAAA
The DNA here is from genome assembly GCA_031417555.1 of Bacteroidota bacterium. Taxonomy (GTDB): domain Bacteria; phylum Bacteroidota; class Bacteroidia; order AKYH767-A; family 2013-40CM-41-45; genus JADKIH01. The sequence goes on along the minus strand of JANOVV010000075.1, from coordinate 75,646 downwards.
CTAATGTTTGCATATAAGGATGGGGATATTTCCCGGCTCGTTAAAACTCCTGCATCGGTATGTGAAGCAGAGTATCGCGTTGACATGTAGCTGAAAGATGGATTTACATTTATAGTATGGGACAGATTAATGTTACAGTTAAGATTAACTTTATGAGATGGGAACGCCAAGTGGTTGTTAGGGTGTCCCGGTACGCTGTATGTAGAGATCTCTGAATGATTTGCAATTGAGTAAAATGAATAATTAATTGCTGCATACCAGCCCGATGATTTGAATTTATAATCAATTTCCAATCCACGCGTACCAGAAGCTGATTCGTTTTTATATTTATCCAAATCATTTTCATCATAATAATAAACAATAGAGTTCTTTGTTCGAATATCATATATATTAAAGGTCAGGTAAGATCTTCCGGCTAAACGGCATCCTGCTTCTATTTCTTTTACCAGGGTTTCTTCAGGTAAAATATCCGGGCTTGCATTTATATTTTCTACCGATGGAGTTCGAAAAGCTCTGCTGTAAAGTGTTTTAATATGAAATTTTTCCCAAACCCTGGTTAAACTTATTCTTGGCACAAAAGAAGATCCGTAAAAAGGATTATAATTATATCTGCACCCAAGAGTAACGTTTAATGGGTTCAGTTTTAATATTGATTGTGCATAGAAAGAATAATTGTCTATGTTAAACAAGTTGCTGCCATTACTAAAAAAAACAGAGTCTACTTTTTGACGGGCAAGCTGATGGCAATATTCAACACCGGCGATTAGATTAATTTTTTCATTCGGAATGAAGCTTGAGTTAATGTAATATTCGTTGGTATTAATATGGGTATTAAATTGTTTGAAATCATCATCGGTAATTTTCTTATCGTAAGCCCACGGTTTATGAAATTTGACTTTTACGCCAGGTGTAATTATTATATTTTTAATTCCTTTAAAATCATATTTTGCAGATATAAGTCCGGAATTAAAATCACTTTTATATGCCCGTGAATAAATTTCATCGTAACCATCTTTTTGTTCAACAACATAATTATCATAAATACCTGTTACAGATAATCCTTTCAGAAAAAAATCCAATCTATACAGGCCATCAAAAAGTTCGGATTGGTCTGTCATGCTATAACTTTTGCCGGTAACATCTGTATAGTTTTCCTGGCTTCTGTTTAGCTGCTTAAAAGATGTTGAAAGATTAATGTGTGCGGTTCCGAATGTTTTTCCTGTAGCAAGAGAAATTCCTCTTGAGCCAAATGTTTTACTCATAAAAGAATTTGAAACGCTGGCAGATATTCCATTGAAATCAGAATTTTGGTCTGTGATAATGTTAATAACTGCATATTCTGCGTTACCTCCATATATGGCAGATCCGGGACCGCGAATAATTTCAATGCGGCTTATTATTTCAATAGGGTAGTGTCCGCCGAATTGAAGTGTTGAATATAATTCCTCATTCAATTCAATGCCGTCAATTAGCATTAAAACTTTTCCTTCATTTGCCCAGTTTCCGCGTATACCTATACCTACAATGCCTTGTATGTCGACACCAAAATCGAAGCCGGGAACTAATTTTAAAACCTCCATTACATCGTTAGCTCCCGTCTTTCGTATTTCATCCTGAGTAATTACTGTTACAATTCCCGGAGATTCGCGATTCGTCAATGGGGTGTGTGAAGCCACTGTAACATTTACATTCATCAACTCTTCGAGTGATAACATGTAAAAAGGCGTGGTGTCGTTTACGGCAGTTACTGTTTCTTGTCCCTGAGAAACAGAAATAAACGCCATAAATAATAAGGCTGTAATTAGTGTGTGTTTCATTTTCGTGTCCCCTGTTGAGTGTGGAACAAGAATATTTTACTGTTTCGGGGATCAAAAAGTTGGTGTAAGAAATCTGTGTTTCTTACACCGGGGCGGGTTTTAACAAAATGCCATTTCGTGGAATAATGGGCTAATTTTAGAATGGAAACTTGATTGTGGTTACTTGTTTCTCATGCCTTAGACCAAACCTTTCAGTGTAATAATTAAGGTAATTTGCATTGAAACACTTTTAATCTAACAAGCGAAATTGGCTATTTGGAAGATTAATAAATAAATAAAAAAATTGATTTACCTGTTTATTCCCAGCGAAAAAAACGAATGGCCGCTATATAAACTACAACGCCCCAAATAGAAATTATTAATAGTTGATGTGAAATTGATGAAAACCCTGCGCCCTCAAAAGCTACTCTGCGAAGCGCGTCATTAAGATAAGTCAGAGGAAGTACTTTGCTTATTGATTGGAGCCATCCGGGAAATGCATCAATGGGAAAAAAAGTTCCGCTTAAAAGAAATTGCGGAAGCGTAATCACATTTGCCAGTGGAGGAATTACGCTTTCACTCTTTGCTATTCCGGAGACAACAAAACCAAATCCCATAAAAACAATTAATCCCATTGCCGACAATGTTAACATTTCGACAAGTGTTTTGAAACCATGAATTAAAGTAAAGCCAAAAAAATATTTTCCAAGAGTAATAATTATTAAGGACCCAATAAGCTGAAAAACCAGCCTGCTTAATACTTCGCCAAGTATAATGTATGGACGTCGAATGGGGGTAGCAAAAAATCTTTTAAGGACCAGTGTTTGCCTGAGAGAAAAAAATATAAATGCTGTTCCAAAAACTCCGGCACTTAGAATTGAAAAACCTAGTTGTCCGGGTAAAATAAAATCAATCATTTTATATTCTCTGCCCTGAACTTCTGTTTCTTTAATTTCAGTCGGACGAAATGAATTGTCGTTTGAGTTAATGTTTTTTCCCAGCTCACGTAAAAAATAAATGTTTTGCTTATCGACCATATTCACAAGAACTGATTTTACAAAAAGTCCTTTTTCCCTAGAGGCTTTTGAAGTAATAACATCAACTATTTGACCTTTGTCTTTGTCCGAATTATGAATAAAAACAATCGCGTCTAATCGACCTTTATGAAGCAGGTCTTCCATTTCAAGGCGCGTTTTGTTTTTTTCGATATTAATTGTAGGCAGTTTTGAAAAAAGGTGATAAATCGTCGATGTTGTATCGCAAAGAGGGTCAATCCCAACATCTAGACGGATAGTGTTGCCTTTAATAAATCCAAATACGAGAATAAAAATAAGCGGGAACACCAAGCTGAAAATAACCGCAGATGGGCTTCTTAATATTCCCCTGAAGCTGGCTTTTGAAATGGCCAACATTGCTTTTATTTGGTTGTATTTGATTTTGGTTTCGCTCATTTTATTTTATTCTTCACGTAGTTCGTGACCCGTTAATGATAAAAAAACATCCTCAAGATTAGCATTCTTGATTACTGCTGTTCTTTTGAAACCACTTTCTAAAAGTTTATCAACCAGGTTTGCCGGTGTGTCAAGGGAAATAATTTTTCCCTTTTCGATTATGGCTACTCTGTCGCACAATGTTTCCGCTTCATCCATATAATGAGTGGTAATAACAACGGTAGTGCCGCTTGCCCGAATATTGCGAATCAGATCCCAAATATTTCTTCTTGCTTGTGGGTCTAGTCCGGTTGTTGGTTCGTCAAGAAAAACAATCTGTGGTTTATTTATTAATGTTGTTGCTAAAGAGAAACGCTGCTTCTGCCCGCCCGATAACTCCTTATATTTAGCTTTACCCCTGTCTTGAAGTCCTACAAGCTGTAGCATTTCTGTTTTATTAACCGGAGTATTATAAAGCCCGGAGAATAGTTCAAGAAGTTGATTTAAAGAAAGATTTGGATAATAATTGGCTGCCTGTAATTGAACGCCGATATGTTTTTTTATTTCGTCTGAATTTTCATCAACGGAATAACCCGCAACGTAAACTTCGCCAGAGGTTTTTTTTCTAAGTGTTTCAATAATTTCAAGGGTGGTTGTTTTCCCGGCGCCATTGGGGCCTAAAAGGCCGAAAATTTCACCTTGAAAAACATCAAAGCTGATTCCGTTTACTGCTTTAACTTCAGAGTAATGTTTGGTTAAATCCCTTACCTGTATTATAGGCTGGCTCTTTTCCACAAGAAAATTTTTACGAAGCTATTGATAATTCTTGAAGAAAAGAATCATACATACAACTAAATAAAAATAATCTGAAATCAGAATATCCTAAAAATGGAAATCAAAAAATATTTTTTAAAATAAATTTAAGCGGCTCATTAAATTTTCTTTGTATGATTTTCCAATAGGAATCCTGTTGCTGTCAACAATACAGGCATTCTCTTCGAGGGCATTAATTTTTTCCAGTTGAACAATGTAGGAACGGTGGACTCTTGCAAAGTTCATTTGTGGAAGCTTTGTTTCAATGTCTTTCATTGAACTATGCAGAATGAATTGCTCTTTGGAGGAAGTTTTTATTATCACATAATTATCCAAAGCTTCAATCCATAATATGTCCTGAAAATTAACTTTAACGAATCGCGAGTCTTTTTTTACGAAGAAACTGTTGTTGGCATAAATATTTTCAAGAAAATTGAATAGGTTTTTATCAGTGCTCGTTTCCTGCACGACATCCTGCCGGCCGCCGGTTGTCATTACAAAAGCACAGCCATTAATTTTATTGTTAACCGTTAAAATCGGAAATGTATTTACCGATACTTTGTGTTCTGAGGCGCCGTTTGAAACGGAAACATCTGCATCACTTTCTTTTCTTTGATTTTCTCCAACAACAGTATGTGCAAGTGTTTTAAAAACATTTTTTGTTTCAATGCCGCTATTTTTCATTGCTATACTTATGTCCTTTCCAAGGGCTTCCTGTTTAAGGCAACCGGTAATGGTTTCGGCCATTTTATTTAAGAAGATAACTTTCTCATTGGAGTCGGTGATTATAACGGCAACATCAAGATTATCGAGAGCAGCAGCAAAACGATTGCCTTTATTCTGCATTTCAAGATCCTTGGTATATTTATAAAAAGCTATTTCAATCGCAGTACGTATATCGTCTTCTTCAAATGGTTTGATTATGTAACCATATGGTTCTGTTAGTTTGGCTCGCTCAAGAGTAGTTTTATCCGAAAACGCTGTCAGAAAAATGAATGGGATCTGATAATGTTGATGCACTTGTTCTGCTATTTGAATGCCATCTATTTCACTGCTCTTGAGATTAATGTCAAGCAGAATGATATCGGGATTCAGCTTTTCAATGGAATCAAGTGCTTTTTTACCATTAGCGAAAGGATCAAAGGCTTCATAGCCAAGTTTTTTTAATATTCTCTGGATATCTTTGGCGACGATGATTTCGTCTTCAACGATCATTATTTTTAGTGCTGCCATATTCTGGTTTAATTACCTTTTTACAACAATTGCGAATTTTTGTTTCTATTTATCGGACTTTTCAGCAATTGTTTTAGGATAAGGGAAAGAAATTTTAAAAGATGTTCCGTTTTCACGCGAAACAACAAGTTCGCCGTCGAGTTGGCTTGTTAATGCCTGAATAAGTTGCATTCCAAGTGATTCTCCTCTTTCCAGATCATATTCTTCCGGAAAACCAACTCCATTATCCTGTATTAAAAGAATAATTTTATTATCAATTTTTTTAAAATCAATTTGTATGGTTCCTTTCTCTTGATTAGGAAAAGCATATTTGTATGAATTAGATACTATTTCATTTACCAAAAGGCCACATGGCATTGCTGTATCCATATCTAGTCCTATTTTATCGCCACTTATTTGCAATCTAACCCTGTCGGTTTTATCACCATAAGACTGATAAATAAAGTGACACAGTTTTTCAATGTACTCGGCAAAATCTATTTCGCTGAGTTCGTCAGATTGATAAAATTTTTCGTGAACAAGTGCCATGGATCGTACACGGCTTTGCCCATCCTTAACAGCTTTGAGAGTAACTTCATCTTTAATATAACCCGTTTGAAGATTAAGCAAGCTGATAATAATCTGAAGATTGTTTTTTACCCTATGGTGTATTTCTTTTAATAGAACATCTTTTTCTTTTAACGATGTTTCAATTTGTTTCTGCATTTTTTTTCCTGCAGTAATGTCGCTGTCTACTACAACAAGTTTTTTCAATATTCCTTCTTCATCATAAATAGGTGTGAGGGTAGAGGAAATCCAAAGATTTTCAATATTATGAGTGGTTACATTACTCTCAAAAATTCTTGAGTGTTGGTTTGTAATTGCTTCTCTGATTTCATTGTTAATGTTCGTATATACATTTATTTCTGAAAGGTTATTATTCAAGAGTTTTTCTTTCGGCATTCCCATAAGTTGGATGAAACCATCATTCACCCACTCAATTGTTCCATCGGGTGAAGCAATTAATACCGCATTGTCTGTACGACTGGCGACAAGCGAAAGTTTTTCGAGTTCGAGATTTTTTTCTGTAAGCTGTCTTGTCTTAACCTCAACTCGTTCCTCGAGTAGTCTTCTGACACGTCTGAAATTACTGCTGCGTAAACGGAAATAAATATAAAGCGTCCCAATGAACATGAGAAAGCTGATAATAATAAGCCATACGTCGCGCCAAAAGGGTGTTGGATTCACGTTCGAAACAATAAGTTAATTTATTGTTCTACTTAAAAGCGGGGGAAATGTTATGGGGGTATTATGTATTTAGTATCATGTAGCAAGTATCATGTAGCAAGAATTAAGAAGGGGGGTAAATTTTAAGCGCTTTACCGCCAAAGAGGGGTAAAGCGCTTAAAATTTGGATACTTATTATTTGATTAGATTTTATTTCTTAATTTACTATGTTTACGACTGTAGGCAAAATAAATTATAACTCCGATGCCAAGCCATATTAACAGCCGGGTCCAATTGGTCCATCCAAGACCATAAATCATTGCAGCACATACTATAATTCCGAGAATAGGTACAAGCGGAACAAGTGGTGTTTTAAACTGTCGAGGAATATCAGGATCAGATTTACGAAGTATTATAATGCCGGCACAGACAAGAATGAAAGCGAACAGTGTTCCTATACTTGTCATATCTCCAACAATATCTCCCGGAACAAAGGCCGCAAAGAGTCCGACGAAAATAAAAAACAGCATATTCGATTTATAAGGAGTACGAAATTTCGGATGAAGTACTGAAAATATTTTTGGTACCAGTCCATCTTTACTCATAGAATAAAATACGCGTGACTGGCCCATTAACATCACTAATATTACTGATGAAAATCCCGCAAGAATAGCTACAGTAACAAGTTTGGCAAGCCATGGATAACTTGTCATATACGTTTGAATGGCAAACGTAACGGATGCTTCTCTTCCTGTTTTTCTAAAATCGTCTATAGATGCAACACCTGTTAATACGTGAGCAAATAGAATATATAAAATTGTACAAATTACCAGAGAGCCCAAAATTCCTATTGGCATATCTCGTTTAGGATTTTTTGCTTCTTGTGCTGCTGTTGAAACAGCATCAAAACCAATAAAAGCAAAAAACACAACTCCGGCGGCACCGAGAATTCCCATTATTCCTCCATAGTTGTGACCAATGCCTTGCGAATCAACAAAAATGGAAGGTGCAGGAATGTATGGAGTATGGTTAGCAGGATTTATATAAGACCAGCCAAGAATAATAAATAAAACCACAATAGTAACTTTGGTAACTACAATTATTCCATTTACTAAAGCTGATTCACGTGTTCCTCTGATCAGCAAAAGGCTTAATAAAAAAAGAATAAATACTGCCGGCACATTCATTATTCCGCTTATGGCAGGATTCATCGGATCTATTTCAAAGGGCGAGTGGCACCATTGATAGGGAATATGCATTCCAATATAATGCAAGAGCTTGTTGAGGTATTCGCTCCATGCAATACTAACTGTTGCAGCACCTATTGCATATTCAAGTACAAGATCCCAACCAATAATCCAAGCAACGAATTCTCCCATGGTTGCATAAGAATACGTGTATGCGCTTCCGGCAACAGGAATCATGCTTGCAAATTCTGCATAACAAAGTCCTGCGAGTGCGCATCCAATGGCCGCTACCACAAAACCAAGAGTTACAGAAGGTCCTGCATTGTTTGCAGCTGCAGCTGCAGTTCTAACAAATAATCCGGCACCGATAATAGCACCGATACCAAGTGCAATTAGGCTTCCGGCGGTAAGTGTTCTTTTTAATCCTCCACTACCTTCATCGTTATCAATGATAAGGTCCTTAATGGGTTTCTTAACAAATAAAGTTGATTTCATAGGCGGGGTTTGAGCGTACGCAATGTAGTATAAATTGCATAAAAACAAAAAAGACCCGGATAAAACCGAGTCTTTTCAGAGAATTTATTTTTTCGTTTTAGGTCCCCGACCTTCCAATTGGTCGATGGCTAACTGTACATTCTTTTTATCATCAGGCTCAAGGGGGAGCTGGAGTTTTTTCTTTAAATAAACGAGGCCGTTGGGGTTGTCTCTTTTAAGAATGTAATAATAGGCAAGATATCCATAAGCTTCGATAAGGCCATTGTTATACTTGGCTGCGTAGTCTGGTTTAGATGTATCAGGAAGTGTTACTTCAATATATTTTTCATAAAATGGTTTCGCTAGACCTGCTTCGCTTGTTGAATCAATATGGGCATTTACTTTTGCTCGGTATAACCATGCCTTTGCCCAGTTTGGTGACATTTGATTTGCTTTCATAACGGCGCTATCTGCTTCTACAAATTGTTTATTAAAATAATAGGCCTGACCCAGATAAAGATGCTCCTGAACTTTTACATCTTTATTAATAGCTATTTTTTGTGTGAGTAGTCTTATTGCATTAGGATATTGCTTTAGTCTGCTCCATGCAGTAGCCATTTCGGTCAATAAATCTATTCGTGAAGGATCAAGTGACAATGATTTTTGCAGTTGTTCGATACCTAAAAGAATCATTGAATCACGATCTGTGGCAATAAGAAACTTGCCGTAATATTCAAGGTCTTTGGCTGATCGCTTTTCAGGTTTAACTAATTGAAATAGCCGGCGAATGGTGTTTAGTCCGTTTACGGTATCCTTTGTTTCGTAGTAACAATACGATTGAATCCGCAACATTGTAAGATTATTCGAATCGCAACGTTGTTGAACCTGATTTAATTCGGCTAATGCGTCGTTATAACTTTTGCTTATAAAAAGGAATGTTGCATAACGAATTCGGGCGCTACAATTGTTCTTGGATATTTCCAGGTATTTTTTGTATTCCTCTTTAGCCTGACTTAATTTTCCAACTTTAATATATGCTTCTCCCAGCTCTCGGTGGGCTGGTGCATAGGAGGGTTCTATTGAAATTGCATTTTCAAATTCTCTTGCTGCACCTTCGTAATTAGTAGAGCGCTTATACAGCCGTCCCTTGCTGACGATAGCACGTGCCGATGTTTTGTCCAAATCAAGGGCGCGATTATAATAATCAGCCGCAAGAGTTCCATTATTTAATTCGGTATAAATGTCACCGTATAAAAGAAGTGCTTCGGTTTTCTTCGGGTCGATTAATAAAGTTTTATCGAGGATAGCTTTTGCTTTATCAATATTTTTATTTTTATAATGAATAAGTGCTTCCGCCGCTTCCGTTAAAATATTTGCGTCTTTTGAATTTAATATAGCCTGATCAATTACCGATTCAGCGGCTTGAACATTTGCAAGTGCTTCATCATAACGATCACGCAATTCACGATTACTTCCATCCTGATCACTCGAAAATTTTGCTTCTCTTACACTAATTTTATCAAGAAGAATTTTAGCGCTGCCGATTTTAATTAAAGGATTTGTGCCATCGATAAGCTTGCCTTTTTCAAAAATCATTGTTGCTGAATCGGCATTATCGCTAAGCAAAAGGTTGTCGCCATAATAATAATATAGGTTGGCGTCACTGGGTGTTTTTGCTATTAGCGATTGATAAACGGAAGACGCATTTTCATATTGCTCATTATCCGTAAGTTTTCTGGCTTCTTGAATTGATTGGGCTTCGACTTGTGTTAAGCTCATTAAAGCAAAAAGAAAGATTGCAATAGTTTTTTTCATTTTTTTATTTCAATTAACCTGAATAATTCTAATCGGCATTGTAGCGGGAAGAAGTCCCATTAGGCGAATCATACGCTGGCCTTTGTCGCCGGCCACAAAGGAGGCAAAGCCCGTGCCAAGTCCGTTTCTTCCTTCACGACTAATAATCATGACGTTTCTAAGAAGAGGATATTTTTTAAGTGCAATATAGGCTTGATATGGCTTATAAAATTCGATTTGTGCTTTATTCGTATCGGGCAATGAGAGCGCGACTACATTTATTTTCTTTAGGAAGGCGACAGTAAGCGAGTCGTCGTTATCGCTAATCCAGTTTACACCAATTACTCCCAATGAACCTTTATTGCTATTCACATATTCTATTACTGAAGAATTCGAATTGGTGGCAAAAATATTAGGTGGAAATTTTTTTCCGTTTAAGAATTTTTCATTTAGAAATCTGGCATTTGTAGATCCGTTTTTATCAAAAACAATCCGAATGCTGTCTTTAATTCCACCTGCTTTCAGTTGATTCCAGGTAACGACTTCGCCTTTGATAATTTTTTCGAGCTGCTCGTAAGTAATAAGGGTGTCTGCGTTTTCTTTATTTACTACAAGGGCAATGGCATCTTCTGCAATTTTAAGAGTGCGGGGAATTATTTTTTGATTTTCGAAAAAGTTTTTTTCGTTTAGATTCAATTCACGGGCAGTGATTGCTATTCGAATGGTGTCGTTATTCATTAATTCATTAAACAATTCTGATTCCGGCAGATACTTTACATTTATTTTAGCGTATTTATATATTTCCATGAATGTGTCAATCTGTACCTGAACCATTGGCTTATATGATTCATCGGCGATGATTGTTATTTCACCCATTGTTAGTGTATCTGTATAGGGCTCGTGTTTTACAGTTGATGATTGGCATCCAAGGCTGCAAATGAAAATAATTAATAAATAAAATGTTTTAATTTTCATCCGCTGTTGTTTTGATTTTTCTAAAAAGTGAAAAACCTCTATAAGCTGCATAAAGCATTAACACTCCACTAAAAAAATTTCTACTGGAAGGCTGAATAGAGTTGGTTTGCCAGAAAAAAAGAAACGTTCCAACGCTTGCGTAAATTATAATCATAATTATATTTATAATTAAATATAATCGTTCACTCAATGAAGAGCGCTTTCTCATTGGCGAGAAAAATTATTTTAAATTGAAGTTTACCGGCAAGTTGTATTGCACTGAAACATTTCGTCCATTCTGACGACCCGGTTTCCAGTCGGGCATTGCACTAACTACACGAATGGCTTCTTCATCACAACCTCCGCCGATTCCGCGCAGTTTTTTAACGTCTTTTATTTTACCGTCTTTGTCTACTACAAAAGTTACATAAACGCGTCCTGTAATACCGTTTTCTCTTGCAATGGCGGGGTATTTAATTTTGGAAAGGTATTCGAAAAGTTTTGCTTCGCCGCCGGGGAAGCTAGGCATTTCTTCAACTACAGTAAATATTTTTCCGGCATCCGGATCTCCTACGGGGTCTGGAGGAAGATCGATAAGGTTCTTGTCGCCCTCTTGCGTTACCGTACTAACCTGTGTTTCTTTTATTTCTTCCTGTGTTGGCGGCGGCTCTTCCACTTCTTCGTCTTTTACAACTTTGGGTGGGGTGAATTTAATAGTTTGCTGAACCGGTGGGGGTGGAATTACCGGTGGGGGTGGTGGGGTGGATTTGTCAATCGGAGGTGGCTCTTCCAGAGTAATTCCTTCGGTAACCTTTACTTCTTTTCCGAATTTAGCTTTTGATAAAAAAGAAATAAGTAATGGTGCTGTTATGGTTAATCCAATTCCAAAAAGGGTGATAAGCAAAGCAAATATTACACGGCGCTGATAGTCTCTTCTAAGAGCATATCCGCCATATTCTTTATTACGATTTTCAAATACAATGTCTCTCCTTTCGGGATTAATAGCATTTGACCAGTCAAAAGAGAATTTCATCTTTATTGTTGTGCGTTTTTAATTAGTTCTTTTTCTGACTCAGAAAGATCAACAATTGCATATCGTGCCACATTACAAATAAGCATTTCGTCGAGAATGTCAACAAGGTTTTTATACTTTGATTTATCGTCCGGTTTTATAAGAACAATCAACCCCTTTTTCTCAGCTTGTTTTACTGCTGCTTTGTGCTTTTTTATTTCTTCTTCATTATCCGGAATAAGTCCTCTTTTAACAGAGTCTTCTACCAGACGGATTTGATCACCTATTAGTTTGTTTCTTTCAAGTAATACTTTATGAAGGCTTTTTTCACCGGAGATAGAAAAATCAGCAATGTTCGTTTCGGGTGGTAGTCCTGCGCTATCTATTCCCATATACCAAATTATGCGATCATTTTCAGTAAGCAATATGGACATCGTTTGTGAGGCAGGAACCTTGGTACGATTAATTTCCGTAGTGTCTTTTACGGGCATTGTAATGTCCATTGTTTTCGGCTTACTGAAAGTAGTCGTAAGGATAAAAAAAGTAAGCAGTAGAAAGGCAAGATCAACCATCGGCGTCATATCAATATGAGTCGACGACTTTTTAGCCCTTACCTTTTTGTGTTTGCCTCCCTTTTCGGAGCCTTCTTGTTGTTGAACTTCTGACATTAACTTTTATTAATAAACGATGTTCTTACTATTTATTGTGTTTTTGATACTTCGGGAGCCCCTTCAAGATTTGTAATTAATGCAAATCGATTCGCTTTATTATCCTGAAGAATTGAAATGACTCTTTTTATAGTAGGAATGTCTGCATCTCTATCACCCTTGATGGCAATGCTAAAACGGGGTGCGGCATTACGAGCCGAATTAACCCAAATAGCCAATTCATTATTGGTGGAGTCGATAGGTATTCCGGCTGTTGCAGCATTCATCTTTCTCCTTCCGTCATCATCGGCGTCGAGGTATGCTTTTAATTGACCGGACGGCATTCCAACAGAGGCCAGAATAGAAAATCGTTTTAATTGCTTTTCATCAAATGTTTGATTGAATTGTTTTCCCACGCGCTCTAAGAGATCTTTTCTTAATGGCTGGCCCTCTACGTTAATAAAAACTCTTCCTTTTGAATCTACGGTAAGCATTATCACCCCCTTGTCGGGTAGCGGAATGTCGCTTACAGAGGATGGTTGATCCACAATTACCGGTTCGTCGGGACGAAATTTTGTTGTTAACATAAAAAAAGTAACCAATAGGAATGCCAGATCGACCATTGGGGTCATATCCAGAGAAGGAGTTTTTTTGGGTACTTTGATCTTTGGCATCGGAATGGAATGTTTAGATACACATCTTATTCAATTTCCATAAAAGAAAATTGTTTTGATGATTATTTGCTGCGTGCCGCAAAAGATTGTACGATGCTATAACCTGCTTCATCAATACCATAAGTAATGCTGTCTATGCGGCTTGTGAAGAAGTTGTACATAATAATTGCGAGTGCAGAAGTACCAATACCAAGAGCGGTATTAATAAGGGCTTCAGAAATACCATTTGAAAGAGCAACGGCATCCGGGGCACCGGCAGTAGCCAGGGCCGAAAAGGCGCGAATCATACCGATTACAGTTCCTAAAAGTCCCAAGAGTGTAGAAATTGAAGCTATGGTTGAAATAATTACAAGATTTTTAGATAGCATTGGGAGCTCGAGTGTTGTTGCTTCTTCAAGTTCTTTTTGAATAGCTAAAATTTTTCTTTCTTTATCAAGCTCCTTGTCTGCTTCCATCTGACGGAACATGGTTATGCCCGCAACAACAACATTGGCAATGGACCCACCTTGTTTGTCACACTCCGCTTGTGCAGCATTAAGATCTCCGCTTGTCATTAAAGAACGTATGCGTTGAATAAAAACTTCGATGCGTCCGGAGCCCTTAGACTTATTAATAGTTATAAAGCGTTCAATGGTAAATGTTACAACAGTTATAAATGCGCCAATTAATATAGGCACAATGATTCCTCCTTTATACATCATCGCAAGGATATGATTGGGAAGCGGGTTTTTTTCAATGTCTCCACCTTCAAAGCCTGATGGATCACCCAATACAAATTTCCAGATTAGGTAGCCAATGAAAACGGCTATTGGAATAACGAGTGCTGCTAGTAGTGCTTTAAAGTTGCTGCTTCCTTTTGCTTCTGATTTGCTCATGTTTATACTGTTAGTTGGTTATAAGAATATTTAATTTCTACATGAAACGTATGATTAATCAAAGAAATTTCATGCCCCTTTTTTTCGGGACGACAATAATAGGAAATTCTGATTAAATCCAAAACCGTATTGGTGGATTTAACCGAATAATGACACGGATCTGTTGATTTTTAGCTTAATGTAGATCGTAAAAATGAACAATTCAGATGATATTACGAAGTTATATTAAAGAAACCTTGCGTAACAGATAAAAACGTAATTAAATAGAATGTTGTTTTATGAACATAAAAAGCTGCAATTTATATGCATGTTATTACTAATTAGTGAGTTGGGATCATTTTTGAACAAGGTGTTCTAAGTCGGGCTTATAAAGGATGCTGTGTTTTTTAAAATACCGCATTAATGCACATTACTGCCTGGAATCTTTTAGTAAAATAATTACACAATAAAAATCATTTGTACGTTGCGAAACTTCGCGCATCTTCGCGCTCATTGCGTTTTATTTAACTAACGTTGGGTTTTTAACGCAACGGAAATCAAAAACAATATTTGAAAATAAAATTTACAAGAGACCGGCCACAAGTCCGGGTAAAATACCAAGAGTAAGAGCAATAATTGTTGTAAGAATCAAAACCGTTTGAAATCCAAAATTTAAATCAATTTTTTGTGCTTCTTTTTCTCTGAACAATGCGATGATGATTCGAAAATAATAAAACACTCCTATCAGGGAACCAATAATTGCAATCAAAACAAGATTTGTATAATTGTTTTGAACTGCTGCAGAAAAAATATAATACTTGGCAAAAAACCCCGCGGTAGGGGGAATGCCTGCAAGTGACAACATTGCAATTGTAATTACAATGGCCAATAGTGGGTTTCGCCGGCCGAGTCCATAAAAAGACTCGATAGATTCGCTTCCAATACTTTTGTTTACAATGAGTAAAACAGCAAATGATGTAATGGAAGAAACAGAATAAGCAATTGTATAAAACAACAATGAGTTTGATGACAAATTATTCATTGCAAGAACAGCGAGTATCATATAGCCTGCATGAGAAATGCTAGAATATGCAAGCATTCTTTTGAAATTTGTTTGATAAACAGCGGTAATGTTTCCGATTAATATTGTTGCTGCAGAAACAATCCACAAGGTTGATGACCAAACCGATTCAAGCCCACTGAAAGATGTCATAAAAAGTTTTAAGAAGGCAGCAAAGGCAACTGTTTTAACAACCGTTGACATATAAGCTGTGACCACCGTTGGAGAACCCTGATAAACATCGGGCGCCCAGAAATGAAAAGGAACAGCGGAAACTTTAAATAACATTGCAATCATCATCATAAAAATTCCGGCATAAACCATCGTTTGATTTCCGGTTTTTTGTGAAAATGCATTTGATATTTCATTCAAATTGAAAGATGCGGTTTGGCCGTATACAAGTGCAATTCCAAATAGAAGAAAACAAGTTGCAAAAGCTCCCATCAAAAAATATTTTAATGCGGCCTCGTTTGAAGACAAGGAGGATTTATTACTTCCGGCAAGGATATACATAGAGATAGATAGTATTTCTATTCCGAGAAAAAGCATAATCATATTACTAAACGATGTCATAATTACTCCGCCGATAAGTGAAAAAATAATCAATACGAAATGATCGCTTTCACTTGAGGGTTCGTGAAAAAATACCGGTGAGATCGCAAACCAAACGATTGAAATAAAAATTATCAATGAAGTAAAGGCCAGTGAATAGTTATCGAAGACAACCATTTTATTGAAATAAGTATAATTGGTATTCCAGTCATTCAGAGAGAAAATCAGTGCAATTGTCAATCCTACAAAAACCAGAGGTAATAAAATCTTTTTGAAATTAAATATTTCCGAGAGGAGGCCGAGCAAGCCAAGAATGCCGAGAGTTATTAGAGTATTCACGTCTTTCTATTATTTAATCATTGTTGCTTCGGCAGCATGCAGTATTGCTTTTTGAAGCGCTTCTACGGATGGTCCTGCTATGTTTAATATTGTGTCCGGATAAATACCAATCCAAAAAATCATAATTACAAGTGGAATTAAAACGCTTTTTTCTCTTGTGTTTAAATCGGTGAATTTTATCGTGTGATTATTGGATTCGCCAAGCGATATTTTCTGAAATGCGCGGAACATATAAACGGCTCCGAGAATAATTGTAAGACCGGCAATGCCCGCAACAATGGGATTGTATTGAAAGATTCCGTTTATTAAAAGAAACTCTCCAACGAAACCACTGGTTAAAGGAAGAGCTACTGAAGCCAAAAGAATTATAAAAAAATAAGTGGAGAACTGTTGTGCATGATTTCTTATTCCGCCCAGCTTATTCATGTCTCTGGTTTCCATTCGGGAATTAATAATTTCTGCAATAAAAAACAGACCGACGACAACAATTCCGTGGCTGACCATTTGAATTACGCCGCCCTGTATTCCCTGGTATGTAAGACTAAAAATTCCTGCAGAGATTAGGCCGACATGGGCAATGGATGAATAAGCAATTAGTCGTTTAAAATCTTTTTGTACCATGGCGATTAAAGATGCGTAAATAATTCCGGCGACCGATAAAACAATTACCGTTAGTCCCCAGGTATCTGCGGCTTGCGGTACAATTGGTAAGAGCCAGCGCAGAACGCCATAAATTCCCATCTTTAACATAATTCCACTAAGCAACATTGTTCCCGGTGTTGGTGAATCAACATAGGTGTCGGGTTGCCATGTGTGAAATGGAAAAATCGGCATCTTAATAGCAAAGGCAAGAAAAAGTGCCCAGAATATCCAGCTCTGTTGCGACGATGATAGATTTAATGAATAAAATGTTGCAAGATCAAAGGTGTGTGTTCCCGGAGTTTGATACCAAAGCCAGATTAAAGCAACAAGCATGAGCAGACTTCCGAAGAGTGTATAAATAAAAAACTTAAGTGTTATTCTAAATCTGTCTTGTCCGCCCCAAATTAAACAAATAAGATAAATTGGAATTAGAGCGAGTTCCCAAAACACATAAAATAAAAAGCCATCGAGAGCAGAAAAAACTCCAATCAACGCAAATTGCATAAACAGTATTAGCGAATAAAAAAGTGCCGGGTTTTTATATTCACGGTTGAAGGAGGATAGTAAAATAACAGGAACAAGGAAGGTTGTTAATAACACAAGCAAAATACTAATGCCATCAAGACCGACATTATATCTGATACCGAGTGAGCTTACCCATGAAATGTTTTGAGAAAATTGGAATCCATCAGTTGGAATAAATTGAATTATCATGGCGATCGATATAATTAATTCGATCAAAGCAAAAATAAAAGCATTTCTTCCGGCCTGTTTACCTGAAGCCGCAGTTAAAAGAGCTGCGATTAAAGGGAAAAAAATAAGCAGGGTTAGCATTTTTCCGGATTAGTTTAAAATGAGATTAAAAAGTAAAATGGCTATGATTCCAAAAACCATTGCAAAAATATAAAAACCGACATAGCCCGATTGCATAAGCCGCATGACACCCGAACCGGCTGTTAGGCCTTTGCTGACCGAATTTACGAGTCCGTCAATTAATTTAATATCAATTATTTTGTAAAAGAAACTACCGATTGATGAAAGGGGTTTTACAATAATACTTTCATATAATTCATCAATATAAAATTTATTGTTTGCTATGCGAACCAATCCGTTTTGTTGAGATTCTTGTTCAGGAATCAAGATTTGTTTTACGGCAAAACGACGATATGTGTAAACAATACATAAAACCAAAACAATTATTGATACGATTATAAGCGACCATTCGAAAAGATGAGAGGCTTCATTCTCAATTAATGAAGATGGGAATGATACATATGAATGTAAATAATGATCAAACAAATGAACAGCGCCGGTAATCGGAGGCAATCCTAAAAATCCTCCGACAACAGATAACAAAGCCAGAAATATTAGCGGCATTGTCATCACGCGTGGTGATTCGTGGAGATGATGTTCTTGCTCAAGTGTTCCGCGGAAGTTTCCGTAAAATGTAAGAAATAAAACACGGAACATATAAATGGCTGTCATTATAGAAGTAATGGAAAGAATTACAAAAAGGATGGGATATTGAATCCAAACCTTGGCTAGTATTTCGTCTTTAGAGAAAAAGCCTGCGAAAGGAGGAAGGCCGCTAATAGCAATGGTTCCAATTAAAAATACCATAAATGTAATAGGAAGTTTTTTACGAAGCCCGCCCATTTTGCCGATGTTTTGTTCACCGCTCATAGCGTGAATTACACTTCCTGCCGCCAGGAAAAGGAGAGCTTTAAAAAAAGCGTGTGTGGTAACATGAAACAGCGCTGTTGAATAAGCTCCTGCACCAAGAGCAACAAACATATATCCAAGCTGAGACACTGTTGAATAAGCAAGGACTTTTTTAATGTCCGTTTGAGCCATTGCAATTATTGCTGCAAAAATCGCGGTGGCTGTTCCGATAATTGCAATAAAATGAAGTGTAAATGGAGCAAGTGAATAAAGTATGTTTGATCTGACGACCATATATACTCCTGCGGTTACCATCGTTGCGGCGTGAATGAGTGCGGAAACGGGTGTTGGTCCTGCCATGGCATCTGGAAGCCATGTGTAGAGGGGGATTTGTGCACTTTTTCCCATGGCGCCGATAAACAGCAGAAGGGTTATTGCAACAATGATTGTATCGTTATTTCCAAATGAGGCCGCTGAATCAAAAACAATACTGAACGATGTTGATCCAAATGTTACGTAAATAAGAATGATGCCCAGAAGAAAACCAAGATCTCCAATGCGGTTCATTATAAAAGCCTTATTCGCCGCATTATTATAAGAGTTGTTCTTAAACCAGAAACCGATTAGTAAATATGAACAAAGACCTACGCCCTCCCATCCTGCAAAAAGCACTATGTAATCAGCTCCTAGGACGAGAAGTAACATAAAAAATACGAAGAGGTTAAGGTAGGAGAAGAAGCGTGTATAACCATCGTCGCCTTTCATGTATCCAATAGAATATACGTGTATTAAAAAACCAACGCCAGTAATTATCAACAACATTATAATTGATATTCTGTCGATCAGTATAGAAAAGGGAATTGAAAGGTTTCCGGAGTGTATCCAATTGAAGAGGTGTAGTGTTATTCCGGTCTCCGGTAGTTCAAAAAAGACAAGAGCAGAATAAATAAATGAGGCTAAAATAGTGAGCGAAGCAAAGATCCCGGCTGTACTGTTTTTGAAAAATGTTTTACCCAGGCCAATCAAAAGAAATCCGATGAGTGGAAAAACAAGTATGAGCCAGGCGTTTTGTAGCATTTATTAAAAATAGATGGCAAAAGTAAAACTTAATCGGCAATCGGCAACATGATTATTATAGTCACCTTCCCGTTTATTAAAAATAAAAAACCCTCGCAATTCGAGGGTAATTAATTGTTTGATATATAGATAATGTTATTGGCTTTTGTTCGGGATTGTTTGTTTTACAGCGGTAGATTTTTCAAAAATATTTTTCCGCTTATCACTATTGGTCTTGAAACGGATTTTTTCGGTGGCATAAATTGAAAAACCATTTTCATTGTATTCTGTTACAAATACATCCAAATCAATAGAGTCGTCAATGGTAATCGTTTCAATTTTTTTAAAGTATTCACTAATTTGATTGAGGTCTCGTTGTTGTTCTCTGGTCAAAGACATAATTGGTTTGATTTTGACTTTACAACAAATTTAACTTAATCGGAGTGGTAAAGGTTGCTTAACTAAAAACTCAAAAAACGAGTTTATTAACTTGACATGTTCATAACCCTTCCATGAAAAAAATCAAAAAGCAGAAAGCTCAATACCAACAACCAATCGGGGTAAGGCGGGATATTTATAGGACTTTTTAAAAAGTTCTGTAAGTCTATAAGAGCTAAAGATTGAAATATGGCTAAAACCGATTCGGGCATATGCACTTGCACTTAGTTTTTTCACATAGTCAAGATCACTTATCATTTTGGTTTCTGTAGTTCCGTTTGATAATTCGTTTTCGGAAAACTCATGGGTACCAAAATGCCAGCTTCCAACAATTCCGAGGTCCAGAAAAGTACCTAGAAAATTGCCCCGGTGCGGATCAAAATTAAACCGGTTATAAAATCCTAGTCCAAGATTGCCATAATTCAATGATTGT
Organism: Bacteroidota bacterium; assembly: GCA_031417555.1. GTDB lineage: Bacteria > Bacteroidota > Bacteroidia > AKYH767-A > 2013-40CM-41-45 > JADKIH01. The sequence continues at coordinate 55,390 of JANOVV010000075.1, read as the reverse complement.
GATTTATTAATTATGGTGTCCGGAAATATTTTTTCTGCGGTCTGTTTAAATTTATAGTTGCGCGACTGAAGCTCTGTTTCGAAGCCAAAAGAATATAACGAACTGATTTTATATTTTTTTCTAAACCCAAAAGCAAAATCGGTTGATTTCCCGAAAACAATTCGTGCTCCCGGTTTATCACTTCCTTCAACTAAACCTAAGCGAAAAAAAATTTGGTTGTGCCTTTTTAGGTTGGGACCAACTTCTGTGACTTTCTCATTGGTGTTATCTACCGAGAGAAGAATTGTTTGTGCAGTCGATGATAAAGTAAAAAAAACTAACAATAAAATTAAAATGTTTTGTTTCATCTGATTTGTTTATTTGATTTCCTGCGGAAAGTCTAGGGTGTTAGTGTAGCCTTCAAAATGTACTGTTAAAACATCCCCGGGCTGAAAGTCTTCTACAAATACGTGCAACATTTCTTTTCTATCTGCGAGTAAAACGGAGTAGTTTTTCATCTTTCCATCTCTGTCTTCTACTTTATAATAAAAATTCCTTCTGGCATTATAACCCAGCAATGTTTCTTCTTCGGAATAAGAAAACTGTTCTCTCAAAATTATTTTTACCTCATTATTAATAACAACGAAATCAAAAGTTGGCTCCACTAATTTTTCTTCAGAAAGAATTTTTCCTGCCTGTGGTATGCCGAATCCATGTGCATAATCAAAATAAGGATAGAGGTGTGATGATTTTTCAATGGCATTAAACAAATCCATGTTTGTCCACTTGCGATGTGACTGCCATGCACAGGCGGCAAAACCAGCAACCAGCGGAGTAGAAAAAGATGTACCCGTAACTTCTGATAAACCGTTCTTGCGGGCTGCAATTACATCCCCAAGAGCGCAAACATTCGGCTTAAGTCTGCCATCGCTTGTGGGGCCAAACGAACTGAAATAAATATGCATGTCTGTCGCCGGGTCTGTCCCTCCAACGGTGAGAACACTGTCCGCATCGCCCGGTGTATCTATTGTATGCCACGAGTCTCCTCCTTCGTTGCCGGCAGCGTTAATTACTAATATTCCTTTTGATGCTGCAATAGTTGCTGCGCGGGAAACAAGGCTGGTGTGTCCGTCCATTTGATTGTTAAAATATCTGCGATTGGTGTATCCCAATGAACTGCTGATAATATTTACTCCCTGCCGATCGGCCCATTCGGCTGCTGCAAGCCAATTTTCTTCTTCTGAATAAACTTCGCTTATTGATTTTTCTGTTCGGGCAAGAAAAAATTCGGCGCCGGTCGCGAGACCTATGTTTATTGAATCAATTTTTCCTCCTATACAGGATAGAGTTGCTGTGCCGTGCCAATGGCTCTTGTAAACATTTTCTGTGTGCTTAATAAAATCATACGTTGCAATAATTTTCTTTCCGTCACGCAAATGTGCAAATGCCGGATTTTTATCTACATCCGGAAAGCCTACATCAAAAACAGCAATGCGAATACCACTACCATCGAAGTTGTGGGTTGCAAAAGAGTCGCCCTGCATGCGCTGGGTTTGAAAATGGAGAAGTGCCAGATCTTTGGAATTAATTTTAGAAATCGGATTATCTGAAATTGATGCTTGTTTTGCTTCTGACATCATTGGATAAGTTTCTTTCACAAAATAAAATCCGGAAATGGTTTTTAGTTTTTCTGGTGTGGTGAAAACAGCAACACCATTTAGCCAGCGGCTGGACCAGGAAGTCGAATCAGAGTTTTCAATAATCTTTGAAAGGTAAAATGGGTTAATTGGAAAATCGGTACTGTCTGATAAGGAAATATTATTTTCAACTCTTTGGCTTATCGCTCTTTCGTTAAAATATGAATACGCATCAAAAGTTACACCCGCCTTGTCCGAAAAAGTAATCCAATATTTATTTTGGGCTTTTGCATTATAAATTAAAAATAAAATAAACACCAAACATATCGCCTTTTTCATTTTGCTTTTGGGGTCTTGTGCTTAATTTATTTTATTCCACTTGGAAACCATAACCTTGCGCACGCCTTCTTTAATTGTATTCTCCGCTTCATTTGAATTATCCGTTACCGGGATTTCATAAGTTGCTTCCATGCTTCCTGACTTATTAATTATGGCCTGAGCTTCAGAATATTTTTTTATACCGGAGAAATAGATTCGGTATAAATAAACATTTTTAACATCGGTTGAAACAAATTCTACATTGAACAATTCGCCTGAAAGATTAAACACCCGGCAGGTGTCTTCTTTTTTTATTATTGCAACCCTTGATGGTTTGATTGTTTTGACGACATTATACAGTGTGTCAAAGTGATAGTATTCCTCAACAGATACCACTTCCCATAAACCCTCTATGGGATCCCCTTTATCTTTCATAGAATTAAAATACTTTGTCAGAGAGTCTTCAGTTTGTTTTAATGACTGAGCCTGAAGAGTGTTGCCGATAATTGTGAAAAATAAAAGAAGGGGTATGAGGTGTTTCACAAATTTAAAAGGTGGATTAGCGTTTTCATTTAACTATTGTTTTTATTTCTTTAATGGCGTCATTTTTCTTATCGACGATAATCCTTTCATTGCGATTTGCCAACTCCCAAGCTGTAAGAAAAACAAGGCGGGAGCGATTGGTTAATATTTCAAAATCTATTTTGTCGGCCGTGTCGGTGGGTTTATGATAATCGGCATGTGTGCCATTAAAATAAAAAATCACCGGGATATTATTTTTAACGAAGTTGTAATGATCGCTTCTCATATAATATTTGTTGGGGTCGTCTTCTGTGTTGTATTTATAATCCAACAATAGGTTTGGGCCTTTGATGTTTTGCGCTACATTAATATTGTTTAATTCAGTACTCATTTTATCAGCGCCGATGATATAAATATAGTTTTTTATTCCGAGGCTGTCATGGGTTGGATCTGTTCGTCCAATCATGTCTATATTAAGATCTACAATCGTATTTTTTAACGGAAATACCGGATTTGAAACATACCATGCAGAACCCAACAATCTTTTTTCTTCTCCACTAACGTTCATGAAAAGTATGTTGCGCCTTGGTCCGTGACCGTCTTTTTTGGCTTCAGAAAAAACTCTGGCTAATTCAAGTACGCCCGATGTTCCACTCGCATTGTCGTCGGCTCCATAATATATTGAGGAGTCCGTTTTTCCCAGATGATCGTAATGTGATGAAATAACAACGGTTTCGTTTTTGAGATCGCTTCCCCGAATAAAAGCAAGAACATTTTGTCCTGACAATTGATCCGTGTTCTTCACCAATTCTGCGGTCACCAATGATTTTATTTTTTTTATTCTAGGCTTACTGTTATTTTTGACTTTACTACAAATTTTTTCGAATTGGTCTTTCGGGAAAAAAGATTTTGCAACCTTTTCGGTGATGAGTATTTGTATGTAGTTTCCGAATAGATTTGATTTTTTATTTTCTGAAAAATATTTGTTAATGACGTTTTCATTAGTAATTATTAAAACGAGAAAAGGTGATTGTTGTGAAGAAACGTTTAGTTCAAATTTATTTAATTGGAAATTGGTGCTGTCTGAATCGGCATCAAAGAGGATAAGATTTTTATTTGAGAATTTTGCCTTATTCCCGGTTTCGCTGAATTTTTTGTTTGTTGACCCTATAAAAATAAAATTATTTAAAGTGAGAGCGGTGTCATTATTAATGTCAGAATAATAAAAGTCTTTTCCAAATAAATAGGTTTCTCCTCCGACAAAAAGGTTTCTCGTTTTATTATTTCTTACACTAATGCTGTGGTTTTGAAAAAATTGTTTTCGTTTAGGTATTTCTTCGTTGGCATTATCCGGTTCGGGTGAATAACTAGTTCCGGCCGCTTCCAGATTCCACGACATATATTTAGACGCTAAAAAACCGGCCGCGCGCTTTTGTCCGGGTCTTCCTGTTTCTCTGCCCTCTAAAGAATCAGAAGCAAGGATGTAAACAAATTCTTTAAGTGAGTCACTGGAAATTTTATTTGAATAACTCAGCGGAAGGTCTTCTCCTTTAACAGAAGTGAAAATACTTAAGATTGAAAAAAATATCCAATAACGTAAAAGAGCGATTGTCATTCGGAAACAATTTTTTTAACCCGCAAAGCATGTCTTCCGCCTTCAAAAGAAGTGTTTAAAAAAGTCTTTGTGAATTGTTCTGCCTGATCAATTGAAATAAATCGCGCTGGAAGACAGAGAATGTTTGCATTATTGTGTTTGCGGGAAAGCTCGGCGACATCATTTTGCCACGCAATAGCAGCACGAATATATTTATGTTTATTAGCTGTAATAGCAACGCCATTGGCGCTTCCGCAAATGAGAATACCATATTCGTTTTTTCCGGCTTCAATACTATCGGCAAGAGGGTGAACGTAATCAGGATAATCAACTGATTCTTTTGAAAACGTTCCAAAGTCTTCAACAAAATAGCCGTTTTTTTCAAGAAAAGCTTTTAAAAGTTCCTTATATTCAAAACCTGCGTGATCGCAACCAATGGCTAATCGACCTTTATTCATTTTATTAATCATTAAAAGACTCAAACAAATGTACTTAATTTGTTATGAACAAAGGGTTAAAATCGTAAATTATAGTCCTGAAAATAAATGCACTGCAAAAGAGTTTATTAACACTAAATTTGTGAACTGATTAAATAACGGTTACTAAGTAATTGTAAAAATATCTTGTTTTGTTAAAACTTGACCGGCATATGAAATGGTTATAAAGAAAGCAAGACTTTTTTATGATATCAAAAATAAAATTACTCACAAATAAAAGAAGGTTATGAGTTTTGGGAAATCAAAAAGTTATCACCGTAAAAATTCATACACAGTTGTGTGAAACAATACAACAAAGTTCTGCATCAGCTAATTGCAATTTACAAGTATGTTAATAACGGTTTATCTTTTGTGTATAAACACGTTTCGTAAAATTAGCATGGTTTATTATAAACAGTATGAACAGGCTAATAGTAATAGTAAATTTTAATATTTAAATAAAATATATATTATTGTTATGATTGATGTTGATTTAAAAAAACGCGGCTGGCTGGAAAAGGAAATTGATCCGACGTTGGATTTATTTGCCGAGATTGCACGACTGAAGAAGGAAAAAAATGCGATTATTCTTGCCCACTACTACCAGGATGCAGATATACAGGACGTTGCGGATTTCATTGGCGACAGTCTCGGATTATCACAGCAAGCGGAAAAAACAAATGCATCGATCATCGCTTTTGCCGGGGTGCATTTCATGGCTGAAACAGCAAAAATTCTTAATCCAAATAAAAAAGTTGTTTTACCCGATTTACGCGCAGGATGTTCGCTTGCTGATGCCTGTCAACCCGAAGAGTTTGCTGCCTTCAAAGCAAAATATCCTGACCATTTAGTAATATCATACATCAATTGTTCTGCTGAAATTAAAGCGATGAGCGATATAATTTGTACCTCATCGAATGCAGCCATCATTGTTAAAAGTCTTCCACTCAGTCAAAAAATTATATTTGCACCCGATAAAAATTTAGGAAGATATGTGATTAAACAAACCGGGCGAGATATGGTTTTATGGAATGGTGCCTGCATGGTTCATGAAATATTTTCATTGGAAAAAATAATGCGATTAAAATCCGCGCACCCGAATGCTAAATTAATTGCTCATCCGGAATGTGAGCAACCTGTACTGGATGTTTCAGATTATATTGGCTCAACAACAGGGTTATTAAATTACACTAAGAAAAACCCCGATAAAGAATTCATAGTTGCAACAGAAGCAGGAATACTGCATCAGATGATAAAAGCCTCACCCGATAAAACATTTATTCCCGCACCTCCAAATAATTCATGTGCTTGTAACGATTGTCCGCACATGAAATTAAATACACTGGAGAAACTATACCTTTGCCTTAAATTTGAATTACCCGAACTTACACTTCCGGAAGACATACGAATTCGTGCACTCAAGCCTATAAAAAGAATGTTAGAAATATCCAAACAATATGGTTTGTAGAAAAAATATTTTTATTGTTTTACGCTTTACCTTTTTTTGTTTTCTTTCAACATTATTTTATAATGATGTAAATTCTCAGGAAATAATTTCCGGCATCAACGAGTATAAAAAATTTTATTACCCGGGAGGTTCACTTTCCAGTGAGGGTTTAGTAGTAAATGGAAAACCCGAAGGATACTGGAAAAATTATTTTGAAAACGGAAAAATAAAATCAGAGGGAAACCGAAAAGACTTTAAGCTTGATAGCCTATGGATTTTTTATAACGACTCCGGTTTTATTTCTGCAAAATATTTTTACAAAGAAAGCCTAAAGGATGGCGTTCAAATTAACTATTACGACAACGGCATTATCAAAAGCGAAGAAACAGATTCAGCCGGCGTACGCAATGGTCCGCTGAAATTATATAATGAAGAAGGAAAACTAATCCGCTTAATTCCTTATGTAGGCGGAATTGAAAATGGACTCGCAAAAGAATTCAGATCAGATGGAACGGTAATAACCGTTACAAATTATAAAAACGGATATTTTCAAAAGGAAGAAAAAATTAACCGCATTGATAAACGAGGATTAAAGCAAGGCGTTTACAAAGATTTTTATGAAAACGATCAGGTTAAATCCGAGGGTGTTTATAAAGACGACAAGAAGGATGGTTTTTTTAAAGAATATTCTGCCGATGGACGTGTAGTCAAAAAGGAAGAGTATAAAATGGGGGAACTTATAATAACAAAAGTGGAGGAAAAAGATAAGTTTGAAGTAAAGCGAAATTATTATCCAACAGGCGCAACCAAAATTGTTGGAACATATAAGAAAGGTGTTCCTGAAGGAGTTTTTAGATTATTTGATGAAAACGGAAACATCGACAGTGCTAAAATTTTTGCGGGTGGAAAACTTTTGCGCCAGGGAAGAATGGATAATCAGGGTCGTGAACAAGGAGAGTGGAGAGAATTTTATGAAAGCGGACAGCAAAGATCTATCGGAAATTATATAGATGGAAAACGCGAAGGTTTGTGGAAGTTTTCATTTGAGAACGACACAATAGAACAAGTAGGAAATTATATAATAGGTAAACCGAACGGACCCTGGAAGTGGTTTTATCCGAACGGACTTTTACGCCGCGAAGAAACATATATCGCAGGTCGCGAAGATGGCTACATGAAGGAATACAATGAAGACGGAAAAATAATAGCAGAAGGAAATTACATTGAAGGCAAACAAGAGGGAGAATGGAAATTTAAAAACGGAGAATATGTAGCTGAAGGAAAATTTATCGAAGGAAAAGAAGACGGCGTTTGGAAACAATATTATTTGAATGGCCCAATCGCATTTGAAGGTGAATATTTGGACGGCCAGGAAACGGGAACCCACAAATACTATTGGCTCAATGGTAAAATACGTGAAATAAGAAATTTTCGACTTGGACTAAAAGATGGCGAATGGAAAATGTTTGACGAAAACGGGGCATTAATTTTCCGAAGAACATTTAACAGCGGAATAGAAAGTAAAATTGAAGACGAAAAAATTGAAGACGGAGAGGGCACCGGAAAATAAACCACTATACCTTTTGCGAACTCCTCTGCGAACTCCGCGCGCTCTGCGCGAGTAAAAACGTAGCACACCCCTCAATAACTCCTAAACAAACTAAACATAATCACAGAAATTAAAATTAAAACATAAACGCAAACGATAGCAATTGTCATCATTCCCAAAAAACGAAATAAGGACTTCATGTTTTTAAAAGCATCGTTCAATGCTTCCTGATTCATTTCACGAATAGCAAATTTCATTCGAGAAGCAAAACGAAACAGATACAAAACCGGCATAAAATAAATACCGGCAAGTAGAAGATAAAAAGCGGAGACAAGACCCGAAGAAAACGAAGAAAATACCGGCGTGTTTATATTATTCATTACTGTCCCAACCAACAAACCGAAAATTAATAAGAGGCCAAGACCAATAAAACCCATAATTGATAGAACATTAGCCCAACGAGAGGTTTCCAATAAACATAAGATGGTTTCATTTTCTAAAACAAGTTCCCGATTTGATGAAGCGGAAGTTTCATCCGTTGAGTTTTCCATTTTTTATTTTTTATGATACTTTCCGGAACGCGACCCGCTATTCTTTCGGCCACGGGTATTTCTTCTTTCTAACTGTCCGGGCGATTTAATAGATTTATGAGAATTAAATGTAGGCGCACCATCATCACCATTAATCATTCGCAGGTCGATTTGTTTTCGTAAAAGATCACATCGCATTACTTCAACTTTTACAGAGTCGCCCAGTGTGTATTTTCGTTTTGTTCTCGAACCAATAACACAGTAGTTGCTGTCATCAAATTCATAAAAATCATCAGCCAGATCACGAAGGCGAATCATTCCTTCACATTTATTTTCAACGATCTCAACATAAAGACCCCATTCGGTAACCCCAGAAATCAACCCGTCAAAAACTTCTCCTATTTTATCTTGCAAGAACTCGACTTGTTTATATTTAATGGAAGCACGCTCAGCTTCAGACGCCTTGATTTCCATTTGAGTACTATGTTTACACTGCTCTTCCAGCAAATCCTGATCAACGCCTGATTTTCCTTCAAGATAAAACTCAAGAAGGCGATGAACAAGAACGTCGGGATATCGACGTATTGGAGAAGTAAAATGAGTATAGAAATCAAAAGCCAGTCCGTAATGACCGATATTTTCTGTTGTATAAACTGCCTTAGACATGGTACGCACAGCCAGTTGTTCAAGAACATTTTGTTCTTTTTTACCATGGAGCTCTTTCATAAGACCATTAAGCGATCCTGCGATTTCTCGCTCATTGGTGATTTTAAGTTTGTATCCCCACTTTCCGGCAAAAGCAGCAAAACTTTCCAGTCTTTCGGTGACCGGAGAATCATGCACGCGATATACGAATGGTTTTTTTTCTACGCGAAGTGTTTGTTCCTCCACAACTTTTTTTCTTTTTCCTTCAGAAACGATTTCATGCTTTCGACCGACAAATTCTGCGACCGATCTGTTCGCCAAAAGCATAAACTCTTCAATAAGTTTATTGGAATCTTTGCTTTCTTTTAAATAGACGCCAAGGGGTTTACCACTTTCGTCAAGCTTAAATCGAACCTCTACTTTTTCGAAAGCAATGGCTCCGTTTTTGAAACGCTCTGCCCGAAGTTTTTTTGCAAGAATATCTAATGTTAGAATTTCATCAGACATTATTCCTTTGCCTGTTTCGATAACTTCTTGTGCCTGTTCATAGGAGAATCGATTGTTGCTATGGATAATCGTTTTTCCAAACCACTGTTTAACAACTTTTGCATGTTCATCCATTTCGAATACGGAAGAAAAGCAAAGTTTGTCTTCATTAGGTCGAAGAGAACATACTCCGTTTGAAAGTTTTTCGGGAAGCATTGGAATAACCCGATCAACCAGATAAACAGAAGTGGCGCGGTAGTATGCCTCTTTATCAAGTTGTGTTGTTGGCCTTACATAATGAGAAACATCAGCAATATGAACACCGATTTCCCAATTTCCGTTTGGAAGTTTTATTATTGATAAGGCGTCATCAAAATCCTTTGCGTCGGCAGGATCTATTGTAAAAGTGGGAGTGCTTCTGAAATCGCGTCGTTTTTTAATTTCTTCGTTAGAAATCATTTCAGGTATTAAGGCGGATTCATCTTCAACACGACGAGGAAAAGAAAGAGGAAATCCATATTCGGCGAGGATAGAATTCATTTCCACATCGTTTTCACCAGGCCAACCAAGGAGCTTCGTGATTTTTCCGATCGGGTTTTTAGTTCCTTTAGGCCAATCAGAAATTTCGGCAATTACTTTTTGTCCGTGCTGTGCGTTATTAACTAAATGCTGAGGGATGAAAATGTCGACCAGCATTTTTGAACTATCCGGAACAACAAAAGCGTATTTATCGGAGAGCTGAACGGTACCTGCGAATTCGGTTTTTGCTCGCGTAATAATTTCTGCGACTTCGCCTTCGAGCCGTTTATTTTTGTGGCGTGCATGTAAATAAATTTTTACACGATCACCGTTAAGAGCATTTTTGACATTTCGCGGAGCAATATAAATATCATCTTCATTGGTTTCGCTGAGAATATAGGCAGCTCCACCCGATGTTATATCAATTATTCCCTCCATGTAAGAGTGTTTGGGTTTGAGTTTGAACTTACCCACTTCAACCTCAAGTAAATCCCCCTTGTCAAGCAACTCAGCAAGAATGAAGAGAATTTCTTTTTTAAGCCCATCACTCAACCCATCAATATTTATATCCGGATTAGCTTCGGCAAAAACGGGTAACTCAGATTTTATTAGACGAATGAGTTGTTTGTAATTAAAGGTTTTATTCGGATGCTTGTTAAAAGCTTTATAAACCTCGCCCACCAGGAAAACTTTCAATAAATCATCCTGCTTATTTTTTTTGCTCATCAATTTTTATTTTCATTAAAGATTCAATAAAAGTAATACGCATTAGCATTAAAATTCCGGACAACTAAAATAATTATTAATATTCTTACTGAAACAGTCAGAAGCAAAATGAATGAACATAAAGTAAACACGTTTTATAATTGAAAAACCATAAATTTTTTTCATCTTCGATAATTAAAACAAATCATGTTTTTGTATTCAATTAAATTGTGAAAAAGCCGTTCATAACTTTTAGGAACGGTCCAATAAGAACAATGATGCTGGTTTAATTTTACAATTTAATACTCACCCACACTTAATAATAAAGAAATTAAATAATGGAAACACAAAACCAGGACAATAAAGGTAAAAAAGGAATGTTTTGGATCATACTTCTGCTGTTGTCGGTTGTATTAAACATTTACCAATGGAGAAACCACTCTACTTCAGTCAATATGTATGAACAAAAAGTTGACACCCTTGTTGTTGAGCGGGTCAATGTTGAAAAAGAGCTCTCTGATGCGAGAGCCGAGTTGGAAAAATATCGCGGGATATCCGCAAATCTTGACAGCCTTTTAAACGAAGCTCAGGCTAAAATTGATGAGCAGGCTAAGAAGATCAAATCGATCGGAGCAAATGAAAAAAACCTGAAGTCACTTAATGCTCAAATGAAACAACAACTTGCCGACCTTCAAATATTGCGCGACGACTATCTGGGAAGAATAGATTCTTTGTTAATGGTAAACAAGCAACTTGTAACAGAAAAAGAGCAACTGACGGGACAAAACCAATCATTATCTAAAAACCTGGAAACAACAGTCGCTACTGCGTCTGTATTAAAATCGGAATATATCAAAGTAAACTCTTTTAAAAGAAGGAGTAGTGGCAAATATGTTGAAACAGCTTTGGCCAGAAGAACTCATAAGCTCGAAGTTTGTTTTGATATCCTCGATAATAAAATAACAAAGCAGGGAGAAAAAACAGTTTATATGAAAATCACAGAGCCAGGAGGCAAGCCAATTGGTAATCGTGGCACAGGTTCGGGTTCGTTTACAACGGCATCCGGCGAAGAGATAATGTATGCATCCTCTTCGAATATTACGTTTACCGGTGCGAAGCAGAATTTATGTATGAATTACGAGGAACAAGAAGACAAAAAATTTGCACCCGGAACTTATTTGATAGAAGTTTATATAGACGGAAATCTAAGTGGTGCAGGAAGTTGTGTGCTTCGATAAAATAGTTAATTGATATGTATCGGCCGTCGTTTATAATTTAAACGGCGGTTTTTTTATTAAACAAATTTACCGAGTATATTAATTAATGAAGGAGAGGTATCAAAACCACGCATTCTCCAAACTTCTTTTTTATCAACAAAAAGTATAAGTGTTGGAACACTTAGAATCATAAGCGATTTAGCTATCTCGGGATGTTCGTCTATATTAATTTTTGTGATTTTTATTTTTTCATTAAAATGTTTACCCACATCGTCTAACACGGGAACAACCCACTTGCAAGGCTCACACCAATCTGCAAAAAAGTCAACTAAGATATTCGGGGATCCGGAAATCCATTTTTCTAAAAGCGGATCCATTTTTTATTTGTCGATTACAATATTATCAGGAACGCCGGTTGAAATCTCAACGCCGCAATCTTTTATCTTACCCCAACCATTTCTCACATTGATGATGTTTTCAAAACCATGAGCCCTCAAGAGAGAAGAAGCAATCATTGAACGATATCCGCCGGCACAGTGAACATAAATAGCCTCCTTTTTGTTGAGAAGACCCTGGTTTTTTTCAAGCTCGGCAAGGGGAATTATTGTTGCATTTTTTACATGTCCATTCTCTGCCTCCGAAAACTTTCTTACATCGAGTACGCGGGCTCCGCCTTTAACTTTCGAAGCAAACTCTTTAGGATCTATCGTAGAAATTGTTTCATAGGTTTGTCCGGAAGACAACCATTTTTCAAAACCACCGTCGAGATAGCCGGCAATATTTTCAAAACCGACACGGGCCAGTCTTTGCACGCTTTCTTCTTCCTTCCCTTTTTCACAAACAAGTACCAGTCGTTTTCCGATTTCTATAATAGTTCCGGCCCAAATAGCAAACATGCCATCCAAACCGATGTTAATTGAGTTTTTAATATACCCCCTCTCAAAATTATCCGGCACTCTTGTATCTAAGATCAGAGCGCTGTTATTAACTTCTGTTAGAAAAGAATCAATTTCTAATGGCCGAAGATTTTTTTTCATTACGCTGGAAATTGAAGCATATCCCTCCTTATTAATCCGCGCATCTTCGAAGAAATAAGCAGGAGGAGCAGTTAGATCTTCGGTCAAGGCATGAATAAAATCTTCTTTACTAATATTTCCTAAAGCATAATTCATTCTTTTTTGTTCGCCGATTGTGCTCCATGTTTCTTTGCCGATATTTTTACCACACGATGAGCCGGCGCCATGGGCCGGGTAAACCAAAACTTCGTCGGGCAGTGTTTTTATTTTTTTATTTAAAGAATCATAAAGCAAAGACGCAAGCTCGCGACTGGACATTTTACCGTCAAGCAGGTCCGGTCTTCCGACATCGCCGACAAACAACGTGTCGCCTGTAAACACACAATATTCCTGATAACTTTCGTCAAGAAGAAGATAGCAGGTTGATTCGGGAGTGTGCCCGGGAGTGTGAAGAGCTTTAATGGTAAGATCGCCAACCTTAAATTCTTCGCCGTCTTTAGCATTATAAATCTTGTAAGAAGTTTCGGCAAGGGGACCAAAAACAATTGTGGAGCCTGTTTGATTAGCCAGATCGATATGTCCCGATACAAAGTCGGCATGAAAATGTGTTTCGAAAACATATTTAATTTTTGCCCCCCGGCTTTTAGCAAGAGCAAGATAAGGCTCTATTTCACGAATCGGGTCTACAATTGCAGCCTCGCCGTTCGATTCTATATAATAGGCCGCTTCGGCAAGACAATTAGTATAAAGCTGTTGTATAAACATTGGATTTGTTTAGTCTTAGGCGAAGATACAAAAACGCCCGGCGAATAAAAAGGGTGTCAATAAAGAAGACAATATCCAAATAGGTATTAAGGTAATTATATCGAACTTTCGGCTTGAATGTTAAAGGGGGAAAAAGAAGGAAGTTTATTAATAAGAGTCGGCAAAATATTTTTGTTGATTTCTGTTTTGTTAATAATTATTTTTCAACTACAACCTACGATAGCATTGTTAATGGGAATGGTTGTAGTTTTTGTTTTTGGTAATCCATATCCGAAAACGACAAAAGCCATAATAAAATATTTATTACAGGCGTCTATTATAGGGCTTGGTTTTGGGATGAATTTTACTAAAGTAGTTGAAGCGGGGAGAGATGGGTTTGTTTTTACGCTACTAACAATTGGATTTTCTATAGGCCTTGGTTTTATAATCGGGAGACTTTTAAAAGTTGATCGTATAATTTCATACCTGATAAGTGTGGGCACAGCAATATGCGGAGGAAGTGCAATTGCAGCCATTAGCCAGGTTGTAGATGCAGACGAAAACGATGTTTCGGTTTCTATAGGAACGGTGTTTATTCTGAATGCTGCGGCCCTTTTTATTTTTCCGGTAATTGGTCGTGCATTTAATCTTTCGCAAGAGCAATTTGGAATTTGGGCGGCGATTGCCATTCATGATACAAGCTCTGTAGTTGGAGCTGCGGCCAATTATGGTAATGAGGCGCTAATGATAGCAACGACAATTAAACTCGCGCGAGCTTTGTGGATAATTCCACTTGCATTAATTACATCGATAATATTTAAAAAGCAAAGTTCCGCGTCTTCTTTTCCTTGGTTTATATTGTTTTTTATTTTCGCTTCGATAATAAATACATATTTGTCGTTACCCGAAACATTTACTCAAAATATTTTAACCCTTTCAAAAATAGGATTTAGTGTTACTTTGTTTCTGATAGGGCTTGGAATTTCGCCAGCCAAATTAAAAATTGTTGGTTTAAGGCCGCTGCTTCAGGGTATAATTTTATGGCTGACTATATTAATATGTTCTTTAATAATTGTAATTAAATATTAGGCACTAACATTGTTTTATTTTTAAATAGAAATCAAATACACACGCAATGTCACCACAAAAAATGTGATTTTGATGATAAAATTTTTGAAGAAGATTACGATTTTTAATCTATTGATTTATCGGGAAAAATTTCATGACTCAATGTATTGGTGGAAAACTCATAACCCAAACTACCCTTTTTAATGTTGTACCAGACACCCCTTTCCTCATCACAAAGAAAAAAATCGAGAAAAGAATGTGTTTCCATTAAATCACGGGCGATTATAAATATATCGACGATTTCGTCTGTTTTGCAAAACTCAATTGACATAACAGAACACCACCCCCTTGATTTATCAAAAACCACAATGTCTTCTTCATGTACACCGATTTTTTTATTTGGAGATTCAAAAACACTATTGTATAAATTTGGATTTAGCTGTGATGATGTTTTATGTGTAAACATACAGACGGGTTTTTTTGATTATGAGACTGGACAGGCACACGATTTTGGTGGAAGAATATTCATAACAGTAGTTTTCTTAATAAAGGCATTAAAAAAGTTTTTCGGATTTAATAGAATTTAATGTTTGAATTTCAAGGGGAATTTTGATTAAACGCAATGATAACTTATGCACCCGTTTTAAAATAAAACCAAGTGACCACACTAAAAAGTAGAGAACAAAAAAAACAATCAAATAATAGCGATAGAAAATATTGCCAATGATATCGAAGGCTATAATTAAAAATGAATTTTTTTTGAAATTATTTGGATCCATTGTTTCATTTTCAACCAAATTAAAATTTTCAGCATCCCTTAGAAAACCATTGTTGTAATATGCAACCCTCTGTAAACTACAGGGTTTGCGTGTTAATTTCCATACTCGTATGAACATGCGGTCATTCATGGTATCTTTGAACTTCATTCTAAATTACTTCAACAAGGATATGGGTTGGAGGCGGATCAAAGTTTAAGGCCAGAATAAATTAGCATTAAATGATTGTACGGCACTTAAAAGCAAAAACCGACAAGATCAAAAAATTGTTTAGTTGTCCAATGTTAATTTAATATTAAGCCAATATTAAAATTTATAAAAGAGGTGTTTAAAAAACATGTTTATTATAATTTACAAGCATTAATAAATACTATTTAAAAATGAATAAGACCATAAAAAATGAGCTAGAACAGAAAGTTGCGACTGCAGTAGCAGAAATACTTTCGCACTATGAAAAAAGCGCAGCAACAGAAATACAAAAACATGTAAAAGCGACGAGTAAACGGTTAGTGAAAAAATTTAACAAGGCCGTAAAAAAAACAGAGAAAAAGAAAAATCAACTAAAAAGAAAAGTGTTAGAGAAGAAAAAAGCGGCATTGAAAAAAAGGGCGCCAAAAAGGTAATCCTGAGAATTTTTTTATGGGAATAAATAAAGAAGGGCTTATTAACAGAGACCTAAGCTGGTTATCATTTAATGCCAGGGTATTACAGGAAGCCGAAGACCGGAGCGTTCCATTGCTGGAAAGAATTAGGTTTCTCGGAATTTTCTCGAATAATTTAGACGAGTTTTTTCGTGTCAGGGTTGCAACCATTCGACGAATGAAAAAATTCGGCAAAAAGGGTAAGCAAATAATAGGAGCCGATCCATCAAGACTATTGGAAAAAATTCAGGAGGTTGTAGTTTTACAGCAAGAAAAGTTTGACAACCTTTACTATGGCATCGTCAACGAGCTGGCAAAAGAAAATATATTTATTGTTGATGAAAAAAAGCTCAACAAAGCACAACAGGTTTTTGTAAAAGAATATTTTGACCGGCATGTTTCAACATTTGTTATTCCGATCATGATAGATACGGCGCCAAAATTCCCGTATTTGAAAGACAGGATGACTTATTTGGCTGTAAGAATCAAGATAAAAAACCAGGAAAAGAAAACAAAATATTCGTTAATAGAAGTACCAACCGATGTGTTGCCACGCTTTATTGTTCTGCCCTCTTCGGAAGATAAGAAATATATTATTCTACTGGAAGACATCATTCGATTTTGCCTGAAAGATATTTTTTCACTTTTCACTTACGATTCTATAGACTCGTATTCGATGAAAATGACGAGAGACTCTGAGCTGGATATTGATACCGATGTATCAAAGAGTCTTATGGAAAAAATATCAAAGAGCCTTAAACAAAGAAGCAAAGGAGAGCCTGTACGATTAGTGTATGATAAATCAATTCCGACAAAGTTTTTAGATTTTATTTTACGGAAAATAAAATTACACGACTCCGAATGCCTAATTCCCGGTGGAGTGTATCATAACTTTAAAGACTTTATTAATTTCCCGAGAATAGGAAGGAAGGAGCTTTGGAATCCGACTCTGGTTGTTGGCGAACATCCCCGACTAAAAGGACAGAAGAGTCTTTTGACGGCAATTCGAAAAAAAGATGTTTTACTTTCTTATCCCTACCATACTTTTAATCATATAATTGATATTCTTCGCGAAGCAGCAATCGATCCGAAAGTTTTGTCAATAAAAATCACACTGTATCGTGTTGCCAATAACAGCGGTATCGTTAACGCCCTTATAAATGCCGTTAGGAATGGAAAGCAAGTAACGGCAGTTGTTGAATTAAAGGCACGCTTCGATGAAGAAATAAATATTTTTTATTCCAGCCAACTTCAGGAAGAAGGAGTAGAAGTAATATTCGGAGTGCCCGGATTAAAGGTACATTCAAAATTATTTTTAATAACACAACGAGAGGATAATAAAATAATTCAGTATGCACACATTGGAACCGGAAACTTTAATGAAAAAACCGCACAAGTTTACACTGACCACTCATTATTGACATCCGATAAAACGATCACCGGCGAAGTAGAAAAACTATTTGGATTTTATCTCAATAATTATAAAACCGGAACATACAACCATTTAATTGTTTCTCCATTCAATACCAGGAAACGTTTCAGTGCATTAATTGCAAATGAAATTAAGAATGCAAATGAAGGAAAAGAAGCCTGGATGGTTCTTAAGATGAATAGTTTTGTTGACAAAGATATGATTGAGCGGATTTACGAAGCAAGCAATGCCGGAGTAAAAATAAAATTAATCATAAGGGGCATATGCTCATTAGTGCCCGGCATTAAAGGCAAGAGCGAAAACATTGAAGCCATTAGTATAGTTGACACATTTTTAGAACACAGCCGGATATATATTTTCTGTCACGGTGGTAATAATAAACTTTACCTTTCCTCGGGTGATTGGATGTATAGAAATCTCGACTTTCGTTCTGAAGTAGCCGTACCTGTTAATGATCCGGACTTGCAGGAAGAACTAAGGCGATACATTTCAATTCAATTACGCGACAACTGCAAAGCAAGATTGTTGAATTCTCCCTATGGAGAAAATATTTATGCATCGTCGCCGGAAAGAAACACCATTTGTGCACAAAGTGAAATTTATAAGTGGCTTTCAACAAAACGTTATACACCATTTCGATTCAATTCACTTTTTCAGAAAAAGAAAGCAAAAGTAATTTCAAAAAAACCGGTTAATAATCTTCCGGCAAAGCCCAACAAAACAAAATAAACAATTCCGTTCTTAGCATTATTATGCAGAATAAACTTTTACGATATGCAGCAATCGACGTGGGATCGAATGCTGTACGCCTTCTCCTTTGTAATGCAGTAGAAGAGCACGATGTAGTACACTTTAAAAAGAGCGAGTTTATCAGGATTCCCTTGCGATTGGGCGAAGACGTATTTCTGAACGGTAACATTTCAGAAAGTAAAGCGAATCGGTTTGTTAAAACCATGAAAGCTTTTAAATTATTGATAGAGGTCTTTGAACCGGTTTCTTTTCGTGCATGTGCAACAGCCTCTTTGCGCGAAGCAACGAATGGCCCGGAATTAGTAAATAGAATTAAAAAGGAATGCGACCTGAATCTTGAAATCATTTCAGGAAAACAGGAAGCAGAATTAATTTATTCAAATCATATTGAAGATAGCTTAGACAAATCACAGAGCTATTTATATATTGATGTAGGCGGTGGAAGTACAGAGCTTACACTTTTTGATAGAGGAAAAATTATTATCTCTCAATCGTTTGATGTTGGCGCCCTGCGTTGGCTAAATGGGAAGGTGTCAAAAGAGACCTGGGAGAAAATGAAAAAATGGGTTCAGGAAAATACGCGTGGACATTCGCCGCTAACAGCAATTGGTTCCGGCGGCAACATCAATAAAATTTTTAAAATACTTGACAGAAGAGATAAACCTCTTGCTATTTCAAAGTTGAGGGATTTTTATGATGAATTAAAAATACATACCGTTGATGAAAGAATGGAGATCTGGCAATTGAATCCTGATCGTGCAGATGTAATTGTTCCGGCAGCAAAAATTTATTTGGGTGTAATGAAAGCAGCAGACATTGGAGAAATTATAGTTCCACAAATAGGTCTGGCCGATGGCATTGTTCATCAGCTACACGATCAATTTGTACAAAACGCCGTTGCCAAATAACATCCGACAAGAATATTAATTGTAAATTTCGTTATTACAAACATTACAGAGCAAAACAATCTTTCCCCCGACTAAATTTGTTGTTGATTATAACCGTTGCTTTGCGATCCGTTACCACTTTGCGTTTATATTTGATGCAGGTCGATTTAAAACATAAATAGTTTATGATGTAAGTTTATTTAAGTTTATTTTTGTATGACAACAATGAAAAAATTAATTTTAATCCGACATGCAAAATCCGAATGGTCTGTTCCGGGAATTAAAGACATAGACAGACCGCTTAATGAACGCGGCTATTCTGACGCACACAAAATCGGAGCACAACTAAGAGAAAAAGCGCCCGGAAAAAAACTTTTTATAAGCAGTCCGGCCATTCGCGCCTTTAGCACAGCACTAATCATCGCTCGTGAAATAAATTATTTGCAGGAAAACATTTTAATTAATTCTGATTTATACGAAGCAGAAGAAAGTGTTTACGAAGAAATAATTTTGTCATTAGACAATTCATTTGATACAGTTTTTATTTTTGGTCACAACCCAACGATCAGTCAGGTTGTTTCACAATTTTGTTCAACGCCCTATGTAGATGTTCCGACCTGTTCCGTATCATTTTTGAAAAGCGAAAAAGAGAGTTGGAATGAAGCATTTGGTGCAAAATTCACCCTGTCAATGCAGTTATTCCCCAAATTATTATTGTAATAGGGTTGATGTATGATGGTGATTGTATGCTAATAAACATGGAATAAAGCATTTTTTCAAAACATTAGGTCTGTAATTACAACCTTACTCTATAATTACTAATTACATTGATCAAAATAGTAGCGTTTTTTTGGAAAAAATATCGTATTTTGATCTCCGCATTAAAAAGTAATCCACATATACAATAATGGCAATTTAATGCACTGGTAATAATAAGGCTTTAAAAAAGTCATTTCTTAGAACCGTGTTTAACTAACAAAAAAATCCGGATTGAAATATTTAAAAACCATAAATAAATCCTTTCTGTTATTGGCTCTTTTCACCCTGCTGAATATTCGCGGGGCTTCGGCACAATATGCAGTAGGGGACTATGGGTCTACTACAACCGGAAGTTGGAGTTCTGCTATTTGGAGTACATGGAATGGAGCGATATGGGTGGCGACAGCAGGAACACCTTCGCAACTAACCAATGTTTTTATTCTTGCTGGTACAACAGTAACCGTTACCGCAAGCCCGATGCCGTGTAATAATTTAACTGTTGAAGCAGGTGCCGTACTTTGGGCAGGTGCAGGGACAAATTTTTACATCAGCGTTTTTGGGTCATCGTTAATTTGCAATGGACAGATTGGAAACGGAGCAATCTTTGATCAGATTTCATTCAATATTGAAGGAATTAATGTAACGATAAGCGGCACAGGAACATTTGACGCTTCGCGGATGAGAAAAAGTTCAACGTTTAATACAACTACAAATTTAACAATTGCGCGCGACGTTAATTTGCGGTGGAATAGTGCATCAGCTTCTGCACAATTATATAACAATGCCACCCTTACCACTTTTAATGTTACGATTAATGCCGGCTCTACCGTTAATTTAATTCAGAGCGGGCCGAGTACGGGTAATGTTTGTATTGATGGAAACAACGGTGCAGATCCCATAGAAGGTGGTGGAACATTTACGGTGAATGGAACACTGATCGTTTCTGGAATACTTTATTTGACGACGAATAATCCCACCAACCTTCCCACTCCTTATTCAAGCAAATGGATTGTTAATGGCCTTCTTCAAGTTTACGAAGTGTTTGCAGCAGCTAGTGGAGTTGCAACAAATAGTCTGACAATTAACAGCGGTGGAAAACTTGACATTACCGGAACGCCGGCATTTAGTACGTTAAGCACAACAAACAATTCATATATTTTTAATATTGGCAGCACTGTTCAATATTCAGCTGCGGGAAACCAAGCTTTAAGGGTTGCTGCAGAATTCGGACCAGCAGTTTTTAATCGATATTACAATCTTATTCTTTCCGGTTCGGGGAATAAATCTACAACACTTAGCCAGCTATGGATCAGAAATGATTTAACAATAACGGGTACAGCTATATTAGACCCGAACCCAGTGACAAGTATTATTCTTGTTGGCGGCAATTGGTTAAATTATAATTCTGTTGGCTTTAGTGAAAAAACAACTACGGTTTATATTAATGGTGCTCTTTTACAAACCATAACATGTCCCGGTGGAGAAGTTTATAATATTTTACGTTATCAGAAGACAGCCAGCTACCTGCAATTTAATAATGCAGTTGATGTGATTAACATGTTATTATTTTCCGGTGCCGGATATGTGGATTTGAATTCGAATACACTAACTGTTAGAAACACATTAACCACAGGAATTTCCGGGCAGAGCGCTACCAGTTACATCGTTTCAGAAAAAATGGATAACAGTTCGAAAATTGTCTGGAGAATAAATGCAGCTACGGGAGCTTATACTTTTCCTTTTGGTGTTCCTCCGGGTGGTGCAGCGAATTATATTCCTGTTGTTTTAACAAAGACAAATGGTTCATCGATTGGAGACGTTACTTTTTCGACCTATGGAACACCCGCAGATAACCTTACATGGCCGATAACCCCAATACCCGTTACAAATTTGAAAGCTTATATTTCAATACACAACGTGCCTGATAATAGACACTGGACAGTTGACCGATTTTGGGAGGTGCGAGCGACTACGCCTGTTGTAGTAGATTCGGTTCGGTTTTCTTACCGTGCCATTGAATTGCCGGACTCAGATGCAACGCCGGCCAATTTAGGCGCGCAATACTGGAACACGACGTATTGGTTCAATCAGCAATACGGTACAGGCATAGCTTACAATGTAGGGGTGCCAACATTTTCTGTTTATAATACATCGTGGACACTAACAAGTATGATATCTATTCTGCCGATTAAGTTACTTTACTTTGATGCACAAGCGGAAGAAAATAAAGTTAAGCTTAGCTGGTCTACAGCCACAGAAATTAACAATGATTATTTTACCGTTGAGAAAAGTATAGATGGAGATAATTTTTTCCCGATTGGCAATGTTTCCGGTTCGGGTAATAGTACAACGACAATTCAATATTCTTTGGATGACAATAAGCCGACCTATGGCATTTCCTATTACAGATTGAAACAGACGGATTACGATGGTGCTTTTTCATTTAGCGATGTTGTTCCGGTTAATTACAAAAAAACGACAGGCCAATACTCCATTTTTCCAAATCCCGCCAGCGACAATGCTTTTCTGCTCTCCGAAGCAGGTTTTAAATCAGAAATATTTATCAGAAACCTTGAAGGCAAGACAATTCTTCATTATCTTGTTGAGAAATCAAAACTCATACAACCACTTCAAACAACAGAACTTAAACAAGGGTTATACATTGTTGAAGTTAAAACAGACAACGAATCACAATTCCTGAAATTTATAAAAAACTAAAAATAAAACAAACTAAACTATACTTAAAATGAAACACAATCTTACAAACCCAACGCAGAACAATGTTCCATTTATTGGAAGGATGATCTGTATTTTACTGCTGGTATTTTTTGTTCATAATCAGAAAGGTTTTGGACAATTATTGACAGAACCATTTAATTATACACCTCATGCTACAAATGGTTTGTCGGTGCAAAGCGCAGGAGTATGGAAAATTATTAATTCCGGAGATTCAATATTAGTTGCTGCCGGAAATTTAACCCACCCATCACTTCCGCTTTTAACTTCTTCGGGTAATAGCGTGACGTATGGTTATGCGGGAACAGACTATTACACAACATTTACTAGCCAGACGTCGGGCACAGTGTATTATTCTTTTTTATTAAATGTTACTACGCTAGGAACATTAGCAGCCAGCCCCGGTGGATATACCATTGGATTAATTGATGGGACAACTTCTTCTTTTGTTGCGAGATGTTTTTTAAGAGCAAGCGGTGCAAATTATAATGTAGGTATTAGTGCAGGTTCGGTGATTGGAAATCTTAACTGGGCTACAAACACCTTGGTTGTTGGCACAACATATTTAGTTGTGGTAAGCCACCAGTTGGTTGCGGGCACATCTAATGATGTTTCAAAAGTATGGATTGATCCAACAATAGGAGGTGCCGAGCCAGCCTTTAATGCAACATCTACCAATTTAACAGGGTCAGATCTAGCAAGTATTCAAAGAATCTTTTTAAGGCAATCTAGTACCACTGAAACCCCTCAGACTTTGATTATTGACGAAATAAGAGTTGGTACAACCTGGTCAAGCGTTACTCCGGTTCCATCAACAACACTAGCTGATATTTCACCACAACCTTCCGGAGTTATCTTGCAAGGAACACCCAATGTTGTTTTAGCAGGCTTTACGGTTGCAGCAAATCCGGCTTCAGATTTTACCGCCGTTACAATTACGGGTGGCGGATCGGCAACATCTTCCGATATCAATACAGTTAGAGTTTTCCGTGACAATAATGGCAATGGTGCTATTGATATTGGAGTAGACCTTTCGGTTTCGGGAGCTGGAGCAGCTTTTGCAGCCTCTATACCACTTACCATTACAGGAGAAACAGGTATTACAACAGCAAGAAATTATTTAATAGTAGCCAATGTAGACGCAGCAGCAGATGTTTCAAGAAATGTTTCTGTTTCCATTGGACCGGGAAATTATACAGCATCAATTACTCCTAACAATGGAAGCGCAACCGGTACTTTAAGAGAAATTGATGCAGCAGGAACCCCTACGATTACCCTTTCGGCGGCGGCATTAACAGCATTCACTACCACAGTTGGAACACCCAGTGCTTCGCAGAGCTATACCGTTTTAGGTACAGATCTCTCTGGAAATATAACAGTAACCCCTCCGGCGGAATTCAAAATCAGAAAAGATGCAAATCCATTTTCATCAAGTCCGGTAACTTTAACCCCGGCCGAAGTCGCTACACCTAAAATAATTGATGTAGAATATGATCCGGCAGCAGGTGGAAGTCACAGTGGAAATATTACTCATACAAGTGCGGGTGCAGTACAAAAAGATAAAGCGGTTTCCGGAAATGCAAATGCAGCACAACCAACCGTTCAATCTACGGTAACATTTGGAGCCATAACCAATAGCTCTATAGTAATTAATTTTTCAGGAGGTAATGGAACTTCGCGTATCGTTGTTGTAAAAGATACGAATGCTGTTACCTATGCACCAACAGATGGTTTTGCTGCAACGGGCGTAAATAGTCATTATTTCTCAGCAACGGATAAAGGCACAGGCAACAGAATTGTTTATGATGGTTCCGGAAGCTCGGTTACCGTAACAGGATTAGGAGCATCTTTTGCTTACCATGTTGCAGTCTATGAATACAATGGAAGCGGAGTAACCGTAAACTATTTAACTCCATCTACGGCAATAAATAATACAACAACAGCTGCTCGAGTACTAGTTCCTATTCCAATGGCATCACAGCCAGGCTTATCATATACAGAGAATTTTTCAGATGAAGCCAACTGGGGAAATAGTTTTAATTTCGGAATAGGCACCGAACACTGGAGCGCTTATGATGTTACAGTTGGTGGAACAATTCCTGATGGTAAAACTACAACCAGAAGTACTTTATCTTTTATTACACTAACAACATCGGGTGGATTACAAAGAGGAAGTTTAACAGGAGCTGGAATAAATAACGTTCCCGGTACGCTTGTTCTTTTATCTACAAGTAGCGGTTCCCGTAATGCTTGTGCAATAGACATACATGCTGACTTTACAGGTGGCGTTTCTGCCGGAACCTTAAGTTTCGACTGGGCTGCGGTTGCTAACAGCACAGGGGACAGGCCTGCCTTTTTAAAAGTTTATACAAGCATTAATGGAACAACGTTTACAGAACTGGCCGGTGCTGCAGTTTTAAATAAAGCAAACAATGTTCCTGCTTCGGGATCAATTGTGAATGTTGCTTTACCTGCAACATTAACGGGTGTTGCTAATGCAATTATTCGTTTTTATGAATACAATGGTGCATCAGCAGCGGACGACGGTACAAACGGCAGCCGTGCTAAAATTTCCATTGACAATGTAAAAATAACAGCGGGTGTTCCTCCAACAAAACTTGTAGTTACAAATATTTCACCGGCTACTCCAACACAAAACTCGGGATTTAGTGTAACAGTTCAAGCTCAGGACGCAGGGAACCTTCCACAAAATGTTTTAACAAATACGTTAGTAACATTGTCTTATCTTTCAGGAACAGGAGCGTTTAGTGGAACACTAACCGGAACCATCGTTGCGGGAACAAACAATGTTGTAATTTCAGGAGTGATTTACAATACAGTTGAATCAGGGGTGAGCCTTACAGCCACAGCTACATCGGGCGATCCTCTTACAGCCGGGAATAGTGCAACATTTACAGTAATAGCACCATCACCGGTAATTACAGTTACAGGAACACTTACACCATTTTTAACAGGGGTGGGAACACAAAGTGCTTCGCAACCTTATACGGTATCTGCCCAATTTCTTACTGCTAATTTAGTAATAACACCACCGGCGGAATTTGAAATTAGAACAGGGGTGGATCCGTTTTCTACTAGTGCAATTACACTAATTCCTTCTTCAGGAACAGTTCCAAATACTACTATTGATGTACGATATGCTCCAACAGGAGCCGGGCCACACAGTGGAAATGTTTCTAATGCAAGCACTGGAGCGACAACGCAAAACGTAGCTGTATCCGGATCAACAGTAGCATCTGAACCAACAACGGCATCTACGGTAACTTTTGGATGCTCCGGACTCAATTCAATTGTTGTTATTTTTAAAGGCGGTAATGGATCAAGGAGGGTAGTTGTTGCATCTCCAACTGCTGCTACATTTACTCCTGTTGATTTAACAGATTATTCCGCAGGCGCAAATAGCAATTATTCTTTAGCAAGTCCTTTAACTCCTGCTGATAATAGAATTGTTTATGATGCAAGTGATACAACTGTAACTATTACAGGACTACAATCATCAACAGCATATAGCGTTAAGGTTTATGAATACAATGGCAACGGAACAATCAAAAACTACCTGACATCTACTTTTGGATCGGGCAGTACTTCAACACTCGGTTTAATTTCTTATGCGACTACAGGAAGTACTTATTCACAAGACTTCGATGGGCTGCCTTTATCCGGCACATATTCTCTTTCTGGAATTGGACCACATTTACTATCTGCTTGTCCAATCGGAGCATCAAGTGCTTCAGGATGGCAGATTGGTAAGTCATCCGATCCGCTTGTAGGTGGAACCGGTCCTAATCAAACATTTAATGTTGATAATGGCAGTAACACTGCAGGATCCGCTTATAGTTTTGGATCTACAGGAAGTTCCGACAGATCATTAGGCGCCATAGCATCAGGAAGTGTTATATCCAGTTTAGGAGTAGCGCTTATTAATAATACACCCGATATACTTAATACGGTTACTATTTCTTATACAGGAGAACAATGGAGAGATGGCGGTAGTGGAAATACTAATAAACTAGCTTTCTCATATTCATTGAATGGAACGAATATTCTAACAGGAACATACGCTGCTGTTACTGCATTAAACAACAACTCTCTTGTATCACATGTTGGTACGGGTGTTGTTTTAGATGGAAACGTAGCACCAAATAATCAAGTTTATTCAGCTACTTTCACAATGAACGGAAACTGGCTACCGGGTCAACCACTTATTTTAAAATGGGCGGATGCCAATGAAGGCGGATCTGATGATGGATTATCAATTGATGATTTTTCATTTTCTGCTACAGTTCCGGTTACTCCAACGGCTCAGGACAATAATATATACTTTCCTGTAATTTCTACAACTACACTTAGAGTTAAATGGATTAATGGAAATGGAGCTAATCACCTGGTTAAAATGCATGAAAATCCGGGAGCGTTTACAGACCCATCAAACTTTACAGGCTATTCAGCGAATCCGGTTTGGCAAAATTCAGGAGAGCAGGTGGTATATAATGGGACGCTAGACTCGGTTGACATTACAGGACTTACAGCCGGAACCTTATATGAATTTAGAGTATATGGTTTTAACGGAAGCGGTGTTTCTTCAAGATATAACATAACTACCGAAGTTGATAACCCTGCAGTTGTTTTCACAGAATCTGCATCTCCTCCAACGAAACTTGTATTTCTTTCTGTTAATGGTGGTAACAATCCTGTAGTTAATCAGGGATTTAGTGTGGTAATACAAACGCAGGATGGCGCTGACAATCCACAGAATGTTAATATAAACACAACAGTTAATTTAACTCCGCTCTTTGGTGGAAGCATTGCATCAGGAACTACAAGCGGCGTAATTTTAGCCGGAACAAATACAGTTACAATCACAGGCGTTAAATACGATTCCCCTCAACTGGGAGTTCAATTAAATGCAAGTCGTTCGGCAGGAGTTCTCGGATTAGCTGATGGACAAAGTGCAACGTTTGATGTTTTAGACATTGCATCGGAACTTTTATTTGATCCACTTCCAACCAGCGGTATTGTAAATACTGTTGTTGGTGCCATTACTGTAAAAACGGTTCGTCCGGATCAAACAGTGGATGCAGGATTCTCGGGATCAATTACGATTGCATATTTAAGCGGCCCTGGTGTAGTATCTGGAACACTTACGAAACCGGTAGTCAACGGCGTAGCAACATTTAACGATATACAATTTAGTGTACCGGGACCTTATACACTTCAAGCTAGTTCAACACCTGCATTAACGGGTGCGACAAGTACAACAATTACAATCACAGCAACTCCGGTTATGTCAGAGCTTGTTGTTCCTAAATTCATGGGAAGTAAATCTGGCGCCAGTTCAAATACACACTGTACAGCTATTGCTGTTTGTTTGCAGATAGACAATTTGGTTCCTAATACATTTTATGATATCAGAGGAGGATTAGATCTTGTTGGAGCAAATCCGGGTTTTTACGGAGCAGGTAATTTCTGGTCAGGTGGAAGTTCATTTGGTACAAGCAATCTTCAAAATGCTTTTCAAACGAATGGCTCAGGAAGTAGCGGACCGTTTTGGGTTTATTTTCAGCCATCAGGAAATGCTTCACGGTTTGGAGCGGGACAATCTCACAATGTTCGGATAGGTTATGTTGCACATGGAGCGGGAAGTACGCCATCAGCACCGAATTTTATTGGAACTCTTCCGATCACATCATTAGACATTGCCGCAACGGCACTTACTGTTAGCAGTGGTGATGATGGAGCCTTCCTGAAAGGAACAGTTGAAAACTGTGCTGCAGGAAAATACATACTCGTTTATGATAATACTGCGGGAACAGGACAACCGTTGTTCTCTTATCAGGCAAGACAAGCGATTCCGATTGACACGACAACTGCCAGATTTTCCGGCTTCCTGACAGCGCCATCGGCTTCAATT
This sequence comes from Bacteroidota bacterium, assembly GCA_031417555.1. Classification (GTDB taxonomy): domain Bacteria; phylum Bacteroidota; class Bacteroidia; order AKYH767-A; family 2013-40CM-41-45; genus JADKIH01. The sequence goes on along the minus strand of JANOVV010000075.1, from coordinate 27,025 downwards.
ATGAAAGATGTTTACATGCAAAACGGAGCCTCAGCACTTGGAGACTTTATAGCAATAATTCCATTGGGCGCAAATAATCCAAGCGGCGTGCAGCGCATTGAAGCCAGAAATGCAAACAATACTATATTCGGTGCTGAAACAGATGGCGATGGAATATGGCCGGGTGGAGCGAATACAACAACGATTGGAAAACGAGGATTGGTAACGCTTACCGCCTCAGATGCACCAATATCTATTCATGTAAGTAACCTTGCTCCTTCAACAGCGTGTCTGGGTAATGCAGTTGTAATTACCGGTTCACACTTTACAGGAGCAACAAATGTATCCTTCAATGGTACTTCCTCTGTATTCACAGTATTCAGTGATACAGAAATTCACACGACAGTTCCGGCAGGGGCTACAACGGGTACAGTTACTGTAACTGGTCCTACAGGTTGTGTAGCAACAAGCGCTTCGTTTACAGTAACAACTTGTGGTGTAACGTTAACAACGCAAGTTTTACTTGAAGGATTCTATGTTGGTGGTGGCGAAATGAACACATTGCTTTATAACTGGGATCAGGATCCAGCAAACTCCCCTCCAGATCCATTAATTACTTCTGACATGACTGATACTATTTATGTTAGTGCAATGGATTCGATAGATTTCTCACATGCTCTTATTGATCAACAAACAGGAATCCTGAAGAAAAATGGTGAGGTAGTTGTAACATTTGGCCCGGCAGTCGTAGCAGGACACCAGTATTACATTAAGGTAAATCATCACAATCACGTTGAAACATGGAGTGCAACTCCGGTGTTATTAACAACATCCTTAACCTACAACTTCCTTTCTGCTCAATCACAAGCGTATGCTAACAATCAGGCATTAACATTTGATGCACTTTACGGAGCAATGTATGCGGGAGACTTTAATCAGGACGGGGCAGTTGATGGATCAGATTTCCTTTCATTTGATCCGGATAATCAAAACGCTCTTGGTGGTTATGAAAATTCAGATTTGAATGGTGACGGCGCAGTTGATGGATCAGACTTCTTGCTTTACGATCCTAACAATCAGAATGCTGTAGGAGCAGCTGTTCCAAGTCCATAACAAAATCAATAAATACAATAGGCTTTCTAACCTCGTTGTATTTAAATCATAAATTAAAAAGGCCATGAGTTACGATAACTCATGGCCTTTTTTAATTTCTATTAAAACGTTAGACAAATTACCACATAGCCAATAATAAATAGTCATAATCAGAGTAAAGAAATAATAAAAAGTGTTTTTGTTGGCATCAATTTTAAAAATCAAGCTTTGAAGGTGGGCTTTTAATATTGTGTTCTCTTTATTATGGAAAAAATTATTCATCAACCATATTAAAAGAAAAAAATAAGCCACACCAATTTATTTTCGGAATGAAGATTTTTCCAAAATCGGGAGAATAAAAACCAGGAAGAATAATTTTGTTTATACTAATTCGATATCGAATTGAACGAGGTCGATAAATTGTTGAACACGTTCGTCTATTTCATTTTGTGAGAGAGAGATTAGTCGTTCAATGCCGAATTTCTCTACACAAAAAGAAGCCATTGCAGAACCATAGATAATTCCTCGTTTCATATTATCGAAAGAGATGTCGCGTGTTTGAGCAAGGTAGCCGATGAATCCACCGGCAAATGTATCACCGGCACCGGTAGGGTCAAAGACATCTTCGAGTGGCAAAGCAGGAGCAAAGAAAACCTGATCCTTATTAAACAAGAGAGCGCCATGTTCGCCTTTTTTAATGATCAGATACTTGGGACCCATTCTAAGTATTTTTTGAGCGGCTCTGACTAAAGAATATTCATTGGTAATTTGTCGGGCTTCGGAATCGTTAATAGTTAATACATCAACAAGTTTAATGGTTTCCATGAGAGAATCCCATTGAGTCTCCATCCAGAAGTTCATTGTATCCATAACGACCAGCTTGGGGCGTTTATGGAGGCGCTCAATCACCTTTTTCTGGAGTTGAGGCATTAGATTACTAAGCATGAGGAAATCACAATCCTGATAAGAAGAAGGAATTTCCGGATCGAAGTCGATAAGGACGTTTAGTTGAGTATCAAGTGTATCTCGGGCATTCATATCGACATGATATTTCCCGGACCAGAAAAAAGTTTTTTCTCCCTTTTTAATTTGTAAGCCATCTGTAGAAATTCCAATAGAAGCAAATTTTTTAATCATTTCACTCGGAAAATCATCGCCGACTACAGAAACCAGTTTTATATTTTTCGTAAAATAAGAAGCCGAAATTCCCGAATAGGTGGCAGCGCCACCGATTATTTTATCGGTTTTACCGAAAGGAGTTTCAATGGCATCAAAAGCGACGGTTCCAACAACAACAAGGCTCATATTTGTTTGTGATTAAGCGGCAAAGATATTGGAATTTTTTGCCTGTACTCCAAAATCCGTATCTTTAGAAACAGGCGTTGAAATAAAATGAAAGAATGATTTGTGTCCAAATGGCGCTTTAAAAAAGCTATTTAATAATGCTTTTTTTATTCCCCACCTTGGATTTTTGTTTATTTTTTTTACTTTTGTGACCCCTAAAACACCCTTTGTTCTGTATGCTTTAGTCCGCCAGCCGGCGGATGGCGAGAGCAGGAAAGTTGAGTCTTCTCACCGCATTCCGGAGAGAATAACCAATTCTTCCTTAGCTCAGCTGGTTAGAGCATCTGACTGTTAATCAGAGGGTCCCTGGTTCGAGCCCAGGAGGGAGAGCGCTAGTAGTGCAAGTGAACAGTGCGAGAGAACAGTGGCAACACACTGCTCACTTGCACTGTTTCTGTTTCTGGCACACTGTTCAACTCCTACTGTTTCCGGCTCTGTTTCTGACTCACTTTTCAGCTATTTTATTGATCTAATTATTTTTCCCGCATTTATTCGGTTGTGATTCCTCATCCCTGAAGCAATCTTTACATCATGCAATACACTGATCTGACTGTCTATAAAAAGTCCCTCGAAGTTAATTCGGAACTAAAGACCAAAATACTAACGATGTCTCAAATTGATCGATCTTTGAAAGATCAATTAAGAAGAGCATCAAATAGCATTACCCTCAATATTGCAGAAGGAAGCAGCAGATTTAGTCCGGCAGATCGCAAAAACTTTTTTGTAATTGCCCGAGGATCTGCTTTCGAATGTGCATCTGTTCTAGACTTAATTGAGGATTCTGATAAGAAAGATTTTTTGTATATTAAAAATCTATTTGAGGAAATTTCGAAGATGCTTTTCAAAATGATTACAAATCTTAAAAACCAGATTGACGCTAAAAAATGATTCAACCTCTAATCTCCCATAAAAACTTCCAACGTAAATACTCCTGAATCCAAATTTGTTGTGAATTAAAACATTAATTAAACGTTCTTTCCCAATAACAAAATTAAATTATTTTTCACTCTTAAAATCATAATTTCCAATTTCAATTATAGTAGATTCGCTATAGTAAACCATATTTTCTAACCATAAAGTTTCAGATAAAATTTTAACTTTTTGAGCAAACTGATTTTCAGCTGGAAAAGAGATCGTCATTTAAACGTTGCGACTTCTTTGTCATTTAAAGATGTGGTTAGGTAATTTATAATTTCTTAATCAGATTGTTTCAACAAGCACAAGCACTAATATCAATAAAGGGACACATTAAAAATGAGAAGAGGCTACTAATAAATAGTAATGCAACTCCAATTAAAAATTTGCCAAATGGCAACAAAAATTTTTCTATAAAAAGCTAAAGAATTTTTATGAATTCATTATGCCAATTGTTATGTATCCACAGACCCAATCACGCAGATCTTTTTTAATTATGTTCGAGAGATAAAAAATTTATTTCATCGCCTTTTCAAAATTCTTATTCACCTCTGTCCAATTCACCACATTCCACCACGATTTTAAATATTCACCGCGGCGATTTTGAAATTTAAGGTAGTAGGCGTGTTCCCAGACATCAATACCAAGTATGGGTGTTCCTTTCAATTCAGATAAGTCCATTAACGGATTGTCTTGATTGGGGGTAGAGCCGATTGAAAGTTTTTTGTTTGTGTCAACAATTAGCCATGCCCAACCTGAGCCAAAGCGTTTTAGTCCGGCTTCTTCCAGGCGGGTTTTGAAAACATCAAAGGAGCCAAAGGCTTCGTTGATTGAAGAAACAATTTCACCATCCGGTTCACCGCCGCCTTCGGGCCGCATAAGTTTCCAGAAAAAAGAATGATTCCAATGGCCGCCGGCATTGTTTCGAATGATTGGAGAATATTTAGATGCATTCATTAGTAACTCATCCAGTGTAGCATTGATTTTACCTTCTGCCATTGCTTTATTCAAATTATCTACATAGGCTTTGTGGTGCTTACTGTAGTGAATTTCCATTGTCATAGTATCAACAAATGGTTCAAGGGCATCGTATGAATAAGGTAACGTTGGCAATAAAAATGGTTCGTTAAGAGACACCGATTCACTTGATGACATTGCTTTAAGCAACGATCCTGAAAGGACCTGGGTACCCATACCTGCCAGGGTCAGAAGAGAACCCTTTTTTAGAAAACTGCGACGAGACTTATCCATGAGATTTATTTTTATTCAAAACTACCAAATTCTTTTTTAAAGGATATTCACAATTGTATTGTTAGTTACTTTTATGGGGTTTTGTATTTAAAGGGAGAGCAATTTCATTTAAAGGTTATACTTTTGCGTCGGAAAGCCAATAGGGAATGAGGTTTTACCAATAATTAAGAATGATTAGTCAAAATTTTATTTTATCGTAACATTAGATAATTAACTTAGTAAACGTTTTCTGCCCATAAAAGCACTTATAACCACCACAAAATGAACAAGGCTATTTTAGCTTTTGCTTTTTTATTGTTATCAATTGGCACTCAAATTTGTAGTGGACAAATCGTTATTAATGAATTTGTACCCGGCAATATCAGTGGACTAACGAATGGAAGCGGAAATTATGATGATTGGATAGAACTTTATAATGCCGGCCAGTCCTCTGTAAACCTACAAGGGTATGGTCTTTCAGATGATATATCAAAACCTTATGCTTTCAGATTTCCATCGTATATCCTTGACGACGGCCACTTTGTTATTATTTTTGCTAACGATGTAAATAATCCATTACCGGTAAATCACTGGGAAACTGCGGTTAAGTCGAGTACCAGCTGGCGTTATTTTGCCGGCGCCAGTCAGCCTGATACTAATTGGAGAAATATTTCTTTTGATGATTCGGGTTGGTCTACGGGTACGGGAGGAATCGGATATGGAGACGGAGATGATCAGAAGACTATTTCTACGAGTAGTAAATCTGTCATGATGCGAAAGTCTTTTGAACTGGCAGACACAAGCATCATTTTAAAAGCAATTTTTAACATTGATTATGACGATGGTTTTGTTGCTTATTTAAATGGCGCAGAAATAGCCCGGGCAAATCTGGGAGTTCCGGGCGACAGGCCTTATTACAATGATTTAGCTAATTCATCTCACGAAGCTGCTATGTATCAGGGCATGGATCCGGATTCATTTTTTATTGATCCGTCATATCTGAAAACAATTTTACGACAAGGCACCAACGTTCTTGCGGTTGAAGTTCACAATCAACTTTCAAACTCAAATGATTTAAGTGCAATACCATTTCTAACTTTTGGAATACGAAACAGCAGTACCACATTCCCAAGTCCGCCATCCTGGTTTAACCGTACAACAAACGAATCCTTTAGCGCAAAGTTTAAACTTAAAAGAATTGGCGGAACACTTTATCTGACAAATCCTTCCGGAACCATTGTTGATCAGCAGAGTTATTCTTATATGCAATCCGATAATTCGATGGGAAGAAAACCGAATGGCGGATCCAACTGGTGTCTGATTAAAACACCAACACCGGAAAGCTCAAATAATTCTTCAACATGTTATACGGGCTATGCTCTTCAACCCATCTTTTCGGTGCAGGCGGGTTTTTATTCTTCTACACAAAACCTTACGCTCATCAATAATACACCCGGAGGAGTTATTAGGTATACGACAGATGGAAGTACACCCACCACTTCATCCACATCTTATTCTTCTCCGATCCGTTTATCATCATCAAAAACAATTCGCGCGCGAGTTTTTGTTTCCGGATATTTACCAAGTCCGGTAATTACAAATACATATGTAATTAATGAAACTATTAAGCTTCCCGTCTTCAGCATAACAACGGATCCACCAAATCTTTGGGATAATAATACCGGAATTTATGTGCTGGGATCGAATGCCGAACCTAATTATCCTTATTTAAATGCAAACTTCTGGCAAGACTGGAGAAAACCGGCAACGATAGAATATTTTGATAAAAATAAAAACCTGGTTTTCAATTTCGATGCAGAGATTGGAATTTATGGAAATTATTCAAGAGCCAAACCGCAGAAGAGCATAGAGATTTCTATGAGTGACCGATTTGGGACCGGAGACCTTAACTATGTTTTTATTCCTGATAAACCGGCAATTGATAAAGTAAATAATATGGTTCTTAGAAATGCAGGAACAGATTGGAATGAAGTTCATTTTCGTGATGCTTTTATGGAGCGCGTGATGAAGCCTGCGCATTCAGGATATATTGGAACCGAACCTGCTGTTATGTATTTAAACGGAGAATATTGGGGAGTTTTTACTATCCATGAAAACCATGACCACCACTGGATCAAAAATAATTTTCAGTATTCTAAAGATGAAGTCGACTATATTGTTGAAAGCGGAAGTTCGTTAGATGTTAAAAACGGAACCGATGATATTTTTTGGGAATCTTTTAATTATGCCACCACTCAAAACCCATCTTCTTCTCAATATTACAACGACATGAGTTTGTTTTGGGATCTGGATAATTATAAGGATTATTTTATAGCAGAAACATATTACAATAATGGTGATTGGATTGGCGACTGGACAAACAATATAAAACTTTGGAGACCCAAAGAGCCGGGAGGAAAACTTCGTTATTTATTATATGATCTTGATTTCGGTTGTGGAGGTACTGGCGGCGCATCGGATAACAGACTTGCAATTGCAATTAATCCTACAGCGACATGTAATTCGTCTAAAATTTTTAAAGCGATGCTTAACAATTCGCAATTCAAAAGAGAATTCATAAATCGTTACGCTGATTTGATTAATACAATTTTTAAACCTTCGTCAATGCTTGGCATCATGCATCAATTTCAGGATTCTATGTCGTATGACATGACGAAGCATTTTGCAAAATGGGGAAGTACAAAAAGCAATTGGCAAAGTCACATTAATTCAATGGCGAGTTTTATTAATAATCGTCCGGGTTATGCACGTGATTATATTCAAAGCCAGTTTAATTTACGTAAGCAAGTTACTCTTACTTTTAATGTGAGTCCTGCAGGAGCCGGCCGTATTCAGGTTTCAACAATAGTTCCCGGTTCATTGCCATGGACAGGAGTTTACTTTGATGGTAACCCGGTTACAATAACTGCAATTCCTAACTCGGGATATACTTTTGATCGTTGGAATTCTAATCATGCTATTTCTAATGATCATAATCAGACAACCACATACAATTTCTCAAATTCAACTGAAGCAATTACTGCATATTTCTCCGGATCTTCTCAGCCGGCATTATTAACGGTAAGTGAATTTAATTACAATTCAGATTCGTCATCCAACTCCAAAGATTGGATTGAATTACACAACTATGGAAACACTTCTTTAAACATAAGTGGGTGGAAAATTAATGATCAAGACGATAATAATGCATTTACCTTTCCAACAGGAACAATAATTTCGCCTAACTCTTATCTGGTAGTTGCGAATGATTTGGCGGCATTTCACCAGGTTTATCCGAATGTAAATAATGTAATAGGATCATTACCATTTCAGCTTAGCAACAGCGGCGATCAAATACGGATATACGATGCAAATAATTTGCAATATCTTTCTTTCTATTATCAGGATGTTTCTCCATGGCCCATTGAGGCGGATGGACAAGGGTATACTTGTGAATTAAGTTCGAATACGGCAAATCTGAATAATGGAAACAGTTGGTATGCCGGATGCTTGGGAGGATCACCAGGAAGAGCACGCTCATCCGGTTTGTCGACATCTACACACATTTCCGGTAACACTACATTTTGTCAAGGTGGACATACAGTTTTATCTGTAAATTATACTAGCGGATATTCGTATCAGTGGCAAAAAAATCTGGTTGACATTCCGGGTGCAACAGATACAGTTTATACGACCAATGAGACCGGAGCTTATACAACAAGAGTAATTACACAAGGATGTACATCAATTTCCGATACGGTAAATGTGTCCGTAGTCTCTTCAGGTCAGGCACCAGCAGTTTCTTCTGAAGCAAGATGCGGTGAAGGATCTGTAACTTTTACTGCATCGGCAAACGATTCAGTCTATTGGTATGCTTCCCCGAATGGAAATATAATTGGTACCGGTCCAACATTTACAACTCCAACATTAAATCAAACGACTACCTATTATGCACAAACAAGCCTCTCTTGTCCAAGCTCTCTTGTTTCTGTTATTGCAATGATAGATCCGATACCGGCGGTGCCAATTGTTTCTGATGTTGATCGATGCGGTCCCGGAACGGTAACAATTGATGTTGTTGATACTGCAAATGTGAACTGGTATAACAACGATATCGGAGGCGGATTAATATTTTCAGGAAATGAATTTGTAACAGGATACATTCCCAATGATACCACATTTTATGTTGAAGCGAGTGCTGTTTGTGTAAGCGAAAGAGTACAGGTGCATGTTCATATTACATCTGCAATTCCACCGGTGGTTACTTCTGTTTCAAGATGCGGAAACGGTTCGCTAACATTAACGGCAAGTTCGTTGGCTCCCATATTTTGGTTTGATTCAATTTCGGGTGGCAACCAAGTTGGAAGCGGAACTACTTTTACTACGCCTTATCTTACTTCGACGAAAGATTATTTTGTAGAATCTAACAATGGTTGCGCAAGCGCCAGGGTTCCTGCAACTGCAATGGTAAATCCGATTCCTAACCCACCCATTGGATTCGACAGCTCTGCTTGTGGAAACGGAAGTGTTCCACTTTATGCAACGTCCGATTATCAGGTTTTCTGGTACAGCACGCCAACAGGAGGAGTGTCGCTCGGTTCTGGTTCCTTGTTTGAAACTCCTGTAATTAATTCCAATACGACTTTTTATGCTGAGTCTAATGATATTTGTTCAAGCAGCCGAACTCCGGTGCGTGCAACTATAAAACCATTACCTGCTTCACCCATGGGAAGCGATGCGGTTATATGTGGAAGCGGAGCAGCTTATTTAAGTGCAACAGGACCGGATCCGATTTATTGGTTTTCACAATCAACAGGAAGCGCCGTTCTTGCAATTGGAAACAATTACATCACACCGGTATTACATTCAACAACGACTTATTATGCAATTGTAATTTCTAATTGTTCAAGTGTTCCAACTCCCGTTACTGCAATTGTGTTATCAACACCGAATTTGTTTTTGGGGAATGATACAACAATAGAATCGGGAACAATATTAACATTGGATGCCGGAGCGGGATTTGACTCCTATTTCTGGTCTACCGGTGAAACAACACAAACAATTACCATAAATCATTTTGGCAATTATTCTGTTCAGGCCACATTAAATGGTTGTACGGCAAATGACGATATTACTATTAATGCAGTAGTTGGTATTCAGGAAAACAGCACACTGATTGGTTCAGTAAATTTATTTCCGAATCCGGTAAAAGACAAACTTACAATTCAGGTTAACAGTAAAAAATCTATCCGGGCAAATTTGGTAATTATGGATATAACCGGAAAAGAACTTATACGGGATGACATCAGACTAAACCAGGGATTAAATGATCATACAATTGATTTATCATTTTTTGCTCAGGGAATTTATTTAGTTAGCCTTCAGTCCTCAGACTTTACAAAAACAATTTGTATTGCTGTTGAGTAAAAACTTGTTTTTCGTTGTTCTATTTTTTTATTACAACATTAAATCAAATAAATAGACGGAGAAGAAAGGCTAAAAAACTTTTTTTGTAATAAGATTATTTGAAGTTCTTAGGCTGATTAAACAAATACCAGCTGCTTTATTGGTCAATGGAATTGTAATATCTTGAAACCCCTTTAAAAGGTTTCCGGATTGATTTGCGATTAACTTTCCTAAAGCGTCATAAAAATCTAATTTATAATTTTCAGAAACGGGGGAAAGAATTGTTACCACCAAATGGTCGTTTGAATAATGTGATGAAATAAATTCAAGTGTACTATTGATTTTATTGTAGTGAACAGAAACGGGAGGGAAACAGGTGATAGTACCGTCAAAATCATATTCGCATAAACGATAAAAGCTCAATCCGTCTAAAGGATTAATATCAGTTGTTGAATAATATTTTTTAATACTTGAGTTGCCTTCTCCTTTGGCATTAGCAATAGCTTCGAATATTTGACCATCTTCAGATCTTTCAATTGTGAAATAATCTGTATTTATTTCTGAGGCTGTTATCCAAATCAATTTTACTTCAGTAGCTGTAGGTTCTGCACTAAATGAAAGCAATTCGATTGGCAAAGCTGCCGCCGCCGGATATGAAAAGTGGAAGTTATTTGTTAATTCAGCCATCGTTAATCCTGTTCTGTTTACTTGCGGATTTGTATTTGACCCAGCATTTGCCGCATTTACACCAACGGAACTACCCGCTAAAGTCAATCGAAGGAACGTGTATACTGTAATGCCAGTAAAACTTGTTGCCTCACCTCTCAGATTATAAGTTCCACCTATTAGTCCATTGTCGGTAGAAATAGCCCAATATGGATTGCATACCCGGTCAATTGTAATATCGATATCTGTAAATGAAACGGGAGTATTTCCTGCAATATTGTTGTGTACAACACTTATAGATCCACCAGTGGTTGGACCGACGGATGGAGCACTAACGTAAAAAGGACGATAGCCTGTAGAGGAACCCATTGGGAACATTCCAACAACAGAGCCGTCTGTTATAGTTGATGTACCCAACCATCTTTTTAATGTTCCTCCATATAACCAGCCTGCAGTATAAGACAATGTTCCAACAGAAGAGGCCGAGGTTCCTATCGTCATAGTATTATTTGAAAGGTCGACTAATCCAGCTGATAAGGTAAGCGTGTTTTTAATTGTTTGATCTCTGGCTAAAGTATATCTTGTAGTGGTTGCATTTGAATTATTCAAGTCCAGATTATAGAAAAAGGTACTGTTAGTGCCACCAATTGTTTGAACAGATGTACCTATCATCTTTACTGTTCCGGAATTAGTACTAAACACATTGTTCGAAGCATTGTTTGTCCAATTACCGGAAACGGTTATTGTTCCTGCATTATCTATTGTTCCATTATTCTGATTTTTAAAATCACCTGAGATAGTCATTGTTAACCCGGATGTAGCAGTGACAGCTAAATTATCAATGGTTACGATCTGGCCTCGTGCAAATGGGTACAGAAAGACATAGACAATTATAAATGCAATTCTTTGTTTAGTGGCTAGGGTCATTTCTTTAATAGAGTAATACTTAGGGCCAATATTTATTGTACAAGCATTGCTCTGATATATGAGTTAGCGCGGATGGTAATTGTCTGGGTATTATGATTTGAATTTTGAGCCCACTGAAATTGTAAACTACCTGCAGTAGCACCCATAACCACACTGCCCGAAATAAATACAGGAGCTTCTTTACCATTTCCATTGTTTGGAATGTTTGAACTAGCAGAACCCGATGTGGTAAGAATATCAGATGCCATGTTTGTATTATTATCACCATAGTTAGAATGATATCCTAATGTCATAGTAGCTCCGGCAGGCAATGTAAAAGCAATCTTACAATCTGGAGAATTTCCACTAGCTATCATAAATAAAAATCCTTCGATAATATAACTCTCGTTTGCTTGCAATGGAATAGCTAATTGATCATCATTTTGAAGAGTAGTGCCAGTTTTTTGTGTGCAGGTCCCACTTGTCCCGCAGACGACTTCGTCAGCAGTTTTTCTAACAATGATTGTAGAAGATGGCGAATACATACTCACCCATTTAATTCCGTTATAATAATAGAATCCCAAAGTAAGGTCAGTAATATAAACCAAAAGACCATTTGCCGGTGACGCAATTGCATCTCGTTGTGCAGAGGTCATTCGCGGAATTAAAACCCCTTTTGTTGTTGATGTTGCATCTAAAATTGAGGAGGCATTCGGTGAAGCATTGTTTAATCCTAACGATTGAGCATAAAGTGTTCCGGATGTTGCCAGTATTAAATAGAACAGGCAAAAAAATGGAATAGTAAAAAATTTATTAGCTAGATAAAATTTCATTGTTAAAATGTGTTTTTCTATTTGATTCTATCTTAAGATAAATACATTATTACGAATTATAGCGAAATTCGTTTAGAATTAATAGCATACTATATTGAAAGCATTACACAAAATAATAATGTGACATATTCTGTCTGTAAGAGAACTATATTTAGATTTTGTTGAACAAGTATCTATTTTATTAATATTTAAGCGCTGTGTTTTTTTAATTAAGCTGAAAGAAAAACGAACAAATAAATACTTTTCTTACAATTAACATCAAGATCATCAAAAAATCAATAAAATTCTTACACTATATGTTTTGTAGAAATGAGAAAGCAAAATAGTATTAGCGGGAGATTAAAAACCAATTGGAGGCGTTCAAAACATTTCGAAAAACCTACTATACCGAACGTAATTTATAAAAATCACAATCGGATACAAATATTTTTTTCTTCTGTAAAAAAATCGAGAGCCTCGAAACCGCCTTCTCGACCGACACCTGAATTTTTCATTCCTCCGAATGGTGTACGAAGATCGCGTAACAGCCAGCAATTGACCCAAATAATTCCACTTTCAATTTTTGCCGACATACGATGTGCTCGGCTAAGGTTTTGAGTCCAAAGAGTTGCAGCAAGTCCGTACTGAGTCGAATTGGCATAAATCAAAACCTCTTCTTCCGTATCAAAAGGCATAATAGTAACGACAGGACCAAAAATTTCCTCCTGATTGGTTCGGCAATCGTGGGGAAGCCCTTCGATAATTGTTGGTTCAATAAAAAAACCATTTTTATTTTTTCCGCCGGGATTGAAAACGTTTCCGCCTGAAAGAATTTTCCCGCCCTCGTCTTTCGCAAGTTTTATATATGAAAGAATTTTTTCGAAATGTGTTTTAGAAACAATAGCGCCGATTTTAGTTTCTACATTTAAGGGATCACCAACGACTAGTTTTTCAGTTTGTGCAATAAACAAAGTTTTAAATTTTTCATAGACAGGCCGCTCAATAAATATTCGTGAACCACACAAACAAATTTCTCCCTGATTTGAAAACGAGGAATGAATGGAAGTTTTAACGGCCTTCTCCAGATTACAATCAGCAAAAATGATATTGGGATTTTTACCGCCTAACTCTAAAGAAAGTTTTTTAAACATTGGTGCCGCCGTGCGAGCAATGAGTTCGCCGGTTTTCGTTCCACCGGTAAAGCTGATGGCTTTAATTTCCGGATGTGAAACGATTGCCATTCCCGCTTTATGTCCCAAGCCATGAATAATATTCAGAACACCTTTAGGCAATCCTGCCTTAATACAAATTTCGCTGAGCATGAAAGCCGTCATAGGTGTTACTTCGGAAGGTTTTGCAATTACACAATTTCCACTTGCAAGTGCAGGAGCAATTTTCCAGGTAAATAAATATAGAGGCAAATTCCAGGGAGAAATGCAGCCTGCAATTCCAATAGGCATTCGAATGGTATAATTGATTGCAGTGTTCTCCATTGAATGAGCAGAAGTAGATTGATGAAGAGCAGCAGTGGCATAGAAAAAAAAATTCGAAACAGCACGTGGTATGTCTACTTCTCTTGCCAGGCTAATCGGTTTGCCGTTGTCAATAGACTCTGCAAGAGCAAACTCTTCCAGTCTTTCGTTAATCATTTCAGAAATGCGAATCAATATTCCTGAACGTTTATCTTTTGGCATGTTTGACCAACCTTCGAAAGCAGCACTTGCAGCGGACACAGCAATTTCAACATCAGAAGAATCGGAATCAGGAATGAGACTGTATGTTTCTCCGGTAGAAGGATTAATGTTATCGAAATAATTACCTTTTACAGGTGCAATCAATTCACCGTTAATATAATTTTGAATTTTTTTCATTTCTCAAATTAATTACAGATTCGAAGTACGTCCTCCATCAACAGGAATATTAATTCCGGTGATATAAGCAGCAGCAGGCGAAGCCAGAAAAGCAACGGCACAAGCGATTTCTTCCGGAGCAGCAAATCGTTTCATTGGTATTTCATGGATCATTTCTTTTTCAACTTGTTCGATAGAAACACCGGTTTTTTTTGCTTTCGTTTCCATTAATGAATGCAGTCTGTCAGTATTTGTTGCACCAGGGAGAACATTGTTAACGGTTATTCCAAAAATAGCAACTTCATTCGACCATGTTTTTGCCCAATTTGCAACAGCTGCACGAATTGTATTTGAAACACCAAGTCCTTTCAGGGGTTGTTTAACGGAAGTTGAAATAATATTGATGATTCTTCCGTATTTTGAAATCTTCATTCCTTCCAGAACAGCTTGAGCAAGAATCTGATTACAAATCAGGTGATTTGAAAAGGCACGATTGAACTCATCAGCGGAAGCATTTATAATAGGACCACCGGAAGGGCCGCCGGTATTATTCACAAGAATGTGAACGGGGCCAAATTTATTAAGATAAGCAATTGTTTTTTCTTTTAATTCATCGGGTTTTTCGAAATCAGCTACAATATATTGATGATTTGGGCCTGCCTTAAGAGAAGCGAGCACTTTTTTTAGTTCATCTTCATTTCGGGCAATAAGGATAATTTCTGCCCCAAGAGAGGCAAGTTCTATGGCTACGGCTTTGCCAATTCCGCGGGTGCTTCCGCATACAAAGGCTCTTTTTCCTTCCAAATCTATTTTCATCGGCTTTGAATTGAATAAAGTTTATTTATTTTTGAAAAATAGGATTCACAAAACTATTAATAATCTTTGCATTCTGATTTTCTTTCATCACCAACATTAAAATATAAAACCCATGGCAGCCACAAAAGGAATTAATTTCAAAAAATGGATTGACGAAAACCGGCACTTATTAAAACCACCGGTTGGAAACCAGGTTATTTATAAACCGGAGCAAGATTTTATTGTTATGGTTGTAGGAGGCCCAAATTCGCGAAAAGATTATCATTACAATGAAACGGAAGAATTCTTTTATCAACTGGAAGGAGATATATTGATTAAGATTGTTGAGAATGGAAAACATATTGATATTGAAGTGAAAGAAGGTGAAATTTATTTATTGCCAGCAAGAACACCGCATTCTCCGAGAAGGGGAAAGAATACGATAGGACTTGTTATGGAAATTCAACGACGACCGGGAATGAAAGATGGTTGTATTTGGTATTGTGAAAAATGTCAACACACACTTCATGAAGAATATTTTGTTTTAACAGATATTGTAACTCAACTACCTTTGGCCATGAATAATTTTTACAACAACAGGGATCTCAGAACATGTAAAAAATGTGGGACTATCATGGATCCACCTGTTTTATCAGCTTGATCTTATGGCAGAAAAACCGACAAGAAAAGAGAAAATTGCCTTGCAGAAAAAGGCAGAAATAATTTCTCCAAAGAAGAACGTTAATTCGGAAAACAAAAACCGCTCACTGGTTCGTTCTCTTGGACTTCTTGTTGCTTTGGCCGGATTTCTTTTATTTTCAAATAGCCTTTCTAATGATTATGTGCTTGATGATTTTGGTCTTATAAAAGACAACACTCAAACCAAAAAAGGAATAAGCGCAATTCCGGAAATATTTAAATCATCTTACCGATACGGAATGAACATTACGGA
This sequence comes from Bacteroidota bacterium, assembly GCA_031417555.1. Taxonomy (GTDB): domain Bacteria; phylum Bacteroidota; class Bacteroidia; order AKYH767-A; family 2013-40CM-41-45; genus JADKIH01. Next base: position 11,078 of record JANOVV010000075.1, on the reverse strand, counting down.
TTACCAGTTATATCGTCCGTTAACAAAAGCGATGTTTGCTATAGAATGGGATATGGCACCAAACAATCCCGCACTCAGTCATTGGTTAAACGTTCTTTTCTTTTCATTACTATGTTATGTCCTCTTTCGTGTACTAAACAGTTACATGAATAACTCATTGCTCGTTCCGTTCATTGCTTCTTTGCTTTTTGCTTCTCACCCTTTACATAGTGAAGTTGTTGCCAATATTAAAGGCCGAGATGAAATAATTAGTTTTCTTTTTTGTTTGTTGGCATTATGGTCATTGCGTTTTTTTGTAACCAAAGATTCAAAACGGGCATTCATAATTGGAATAGCTTGTTACTTTATTGCACTCTTCGCAAAAGAATCGGCCATAACATTCCTTGTTATCATTCCATTATTTTATTATTTTTTTACAGATGCTAAAAAAGAAAAATATTTTAAAACTCTTGTGGCAACAGGTTTTTGTACAATACTTTTTTTACTTATTCGGAGAAAGGTGTTAGGCGATACAATTGCTTTAATACCTATGGAAGATAATTCATTGGTAGCGATAAAAAATATATTTCTTCAGAAGGCTAATGCAATTTATCTTTTAGGCGTTTATCTTAAATTATTGGTATTGCCATTTCCGCTGATTTCGGATGGCTCGTATAATCATTTTCCACCGGTTGGATTTACCAGCTGGAAGTTTTTGATTCCACTAATCATATTCCTTATTGCGGGCATTTTTGCAATTTTTAGTTTTAAAAAAAAGAGCATCATTTCTTTTTCTATTCTTTACTTTTTTATTACTGTTTCCATTGTTTCTAATGTTATTATACTCATAGGAACAAATTATGGTGAACGGTTAATGTTTGTGCCATCTCTTGGATTTTGTATACTGATAGCGGTTTTAATTTCAAAAATCCTGACAGCATCATCAATAAACAAAACTTTTACAAACCTTAATTCATTCTTTTCTGAAAACATAAAACCAATTGCTGTTGTTATGGTTATTGTAATATTATTTGGCATACAAACTACGGCAAGAAATGCAGAATGGAAAGACAACCTTACACTTTACACAACGGACACAAAAAAAACGCCTGATAGCGCACACATGTTGTTTTATCTTGCCAATCATATTACAAGTGATGAATATTTAAAAGCGTTACCGGACAGTAGTTCAAAAAATAGTTCACGCCTGGAAGCAATCCAATACCTTACCCGATCAATTAAAATTTTTCCAAAATATGCCGACGGTTACCAGCGTCGTGGATATATTTATAAAACATTGGGTAAAACACAAGAGGCAGAAAATGATTACAAAGCTGCACTAGAATGTAATCCGACGCATCCTATTGTTTATAATAACTATGGAACACTTTGTTTTGATGAAAGAAGATATCAGGAAGCACTGAATTATTTTCTACAAGCTGTTCGCTACAATCCACGTTATGCCCATGCTTTAAATAATACAGCAAGCGTTTATGGCGTATATGGTTTGGGAGAAACAGAAATGATTACAAAAGACCCGGCGAATAAAGACCAACACATCAGATCAGCGAGAGAAAATTTCGAAAACGCGATTATATATTTTAAAAAAGCCATTGATGCCGATTCCGAATTCGCAGAACCATATAGATTATTGGCTATAACTTACAGGAACATTGGCGATACTGCCAATGGCGATCGCTATGACAGCTTATACAAACAAGTTTCTGCAAAAAGCAATGCTCAAAATTGATATACATACTCACATTATTCCGGCAGACCTTCCTGATCTGAAGAAAAAATACGGCTATAGCGGATTTATTTCTCTCGATCATCACAAACCTTGTTGTGCTCGGATGTTGATTGATGGAAAATTTTTCAGAGAAATCCAGGACAATTGCTGGGATCCTGATGTTAGACTGAACGATTGCAATAGCCACAATATAAATGTACAGGTACTATCAACAATACCCGTAATGTTTAGTTACTGGGCAAAACCGGCAGATGCACTTGATCTTTCTATGTTGCTGAACGATCATATCGCCGGCATTGTTCAAAAATATCCGGATCGTTTTGTTGGGCTCGGCACCATACCGCTTCAGGATCCACAACGAGCTATAAAAGAGATGGAGCGTTGTATGAAAATTGGATTACGGGGAATTCAAATTGGCTCACACGTCAACGATTGGAATCTGGATGCACCAGAACTCTTTCCTGTTTTTGAAGCTGCCCAGGAAATAGGAGCATCCATTTTTGTTCATCCCTGGGACATGATGGGAAAAGAAAAAATGCCGAAATATTGGTTGCCATGGTTAGTAGGAATGCCTGCAGAAACATCGCTTGCAATTTGTTCGATGATTTTCGGTGGCGTTTTTGAAAAATTACCTAAACTTAAAGTTGCTTTTGCTCACGGCGGAGGTTCTTTTCCTGCTACAATAGGTCGCATAGAACATGGTTTTAATGTAAGACCTGATCTTGTCGCAATCGACAACAAAGAGAATCCAAGAAAATATTTAAAAAATTTTTATCTCGATTCTCTCGTTCACGATCCAATGATGCTTGAGGTATTAATAAATCTTATGGGACACGAACGAATAGCTCTTGGAACTGATTACCCTTTTCCGCTGGGAGAACTTTCACCCGGGAAATTAATTAATTCGATGCCTTATGACGATAAAATAAAAGAGAGATTATTTAGCGGTACGGCATTGGAATGGCTGGGAATGAATAAAGACCGGTTTGTAAAATCATAACGAAAGACATCTCTTCGCAACATAAGTTTTGTTTTATTAAATTTATTTTATGTGCAATCGTTAATTCATCAGACTAAAAACATTTAAAAGTGAAGAAACCGATTCTGATTATTTTTCTATTTCTTTCTCTATTTACCAACGCACAAAAACCATTTGCATTGGTTGAACTATTTACATCAGAGGGATGTTCATCATGCCCTCCTGCGGATGTTTTGTTGAGCAAAACCGGAATAAATGCCGAGAAATCCGGACAGAATATTTTTTTTCTGGCTTATCATGTAGATTACTGGAACAAGGGAGGTTGGAAAGACCCATTCAGCAAGTATCAGTTTACACTCAGGCAGGAAAACTATTCTCGGATTTTGGCGGAAAAAGAAATGTATACACCACAAGTTGTTATCAATGGAGAAAAGTCTTTTACGGGCTCAAGGGAAGATAAATTGGATGAAAACATAAAAGAAGCACTTGCTGTTATTCCGAAAATATCTTTAACAACTTCTAAAGACTCGATTAGGAATGACACATTATACATACATTATAAAATATCAAATACAGATCCGAATTTTGTCTTGCGTTTAGCGTTGACAGAAGATGGTTTGATTAGCTCTGTTAAGAAGGGTGAAAATGAAGGAAAAGTTTTAAATCACGACCATGTTGTAAGTTTTTTTATTTCGGTTGACACTCCGAAAAAAGAAGGTCAAGCAAAAATTTCTTTAAAAGGGAAAAAACTTTCTGAAAAAAATAAATTAGTATCGTTTGTTCAACATAAACAAACCATGAAAGTACTTGCTGCAGAAAAAATAATTTTTAAATAGCAAAGGCAAGTCGCAACAGTACTTATTCCGAATGAATTTACAGAGTGCAGAAATTATTTTTAAGAAGGCTATAATGTAAACACCCTGGAAATATTAAACCCCAAACGGATTCCGGCATCATTCCACTTTGATTCGGTGCGGGGGAAAAACTGGTTTTCAACCAGTCCAAAACTATTTGTGAAGTGAATTTGGAAAACGTGACCTCCGGTTTCTAATTCATAACCGATGGACATGTTGTCATAATATTTATTTACTATTGAAAAGTTATTCAAACGATAAGCGTATTCCATGGTAATTGCTGCTCGTTTTGTAAACTTTAATCGAAATAAACCCGACAATCCATAAGAGTCATTTTTGTCGGTGATATTATCTACTAAGTTATAATGTACGAACCAGGGAGAAACTTGAAAAGAAAAACTTGGTGTAAATTTTCTCCCAATCATAATTTCAAAACAATAAGAAAAACGGCTTGACAAATTCTCATATTTATCATATCCATTAGCAATTTTATTTCCATCTTTAATTGCTGTGTAATACGAGCCTGTAAATAAAGTCACGCTTACTGGCATTCCCTTTTCAACTGTTTGCCGAAGTAGCCTGTACTTTAAAAAACCATCAACCATTTTATCGAAAGAACTTCGTCCAATACCAAACATAAACCGACCATTCGGGCTGTATTCAAGACCTAGTCTGATATTAGCAGGCCCGTCAATACCCCATGCATTGTAAGAACCGGAATTGATAGCGCCGAACCGATGGGATATACGGAAATCAAGAGTTCGTGGGCCGACAGATTCCAATGTATGCTGATCGACTAACCGGGTTGTTTTGAAAGTTGCAATTACGAAATCCTTTTCTCCGGAAGAACCGGAATCAAGAGAACCTAACATATCCTGACTATAAGATGAAAAAAAAGTAAACGTCAGAATAAAAATCAGGAATAGTTTTTTTAGAGTCATATTTTTATATTAGTTATCGAGTTTCCCACGATTCAGCCAGGCTTCGATTTTTTGAATACTACACTTATCTATTTTGGCACTTGACCCTTTCGGCATCCATTTTGTTGTGTTAATTGAAGGATCATGAATTATTGTTTCCAGAAAAATACCGCTCCCATTAATAGTATTAATTATATCTGTATAATTTCCTAAACCATATCCGCTTTGTGAAGCGTCCGATTGGTGGCAGGCCAAATTCTGACTTCCACAGCTGTGAAGCATGATTGGAAGAATATCGGCACTAAAAGAGATTACTCCAGTTGTATCGCATGGTGGAGAAGAAGGATGCAATTCTTCCAGATTATCATAGTAACATCCGTTAAGCAGAGTAGTTAATAAACAAACTGCAAAAAAGTTTTTCATAAAATTAATTATTTTTAGCACCTTGTTCGATCCAAATATAAACCAATTTAATTTGATCGGAAGAAAGCGATGGTAAAGGAAGAGGAGGCATTGCTTTCTCCCCACCGTGATTGCTTATAACCTGATAGAATTTACTTCCACGGGCATCTCTTTCCTTTATATCTCCATTTGAAATTACGTCATTGTAGGTTACCAGAGAAAATTCAGCATCCCCTTGTGCATTATGGCATCCACTTTGAGCACAGTTTCCTGCAATGATCGGTTGAATATCTGAACTAAAAGAAATTTCTCCAATTGAGGCAAGGTCTGTATTATGTTTACATGAATTTAATAAAAGCAAAAGGCAAATAAAAATTGAGGGAATAATTTTTCTTTTCATTGAGAGTTATTTTAAAAAAACAAGAATTTATTTAAAGACTCCTAATTAATAAATAGATACTTTTTAACAAATCAGGTAAGCGATCGGGTTATGACATTATTTACTTCAAAAATATGAATAGGAAACCTATATTCACTATATAAATAGATAAACGAGAACAAAGGATGATTGAACCCGAATAAACAATATTTGAAACAAACATCCGCTAAGACTTCGTCCAATAAATCAAGAGTAGCCATCCTTAAAAAGTTTTAGATAGATTAATAAATCAAAATAGAGTTTATAAGTCCAATATTCACATCGATTCTGATAAAAAAATCATTAAATTGGATGACTGCATTAATTGTCCTAATTTTAAAGGATAATTAATTATCAAATAATACTAATGAAATCTTATAAAGTATATTTAATTTTACAATAATTTATTAGTATAAATATCATAAGAGAACAAATGTTTAACTTTTATAAACAAAATAATTTTTAGAGAGAAATAAACAATAACTAACAAACCATGAAAATACTAATCGTAGAGGATGAAAAACAGTTATTGGATTCGATGATAACGTTTTTAAAGGAATCGGGGATGACTTGTGATAAAGCGGTGAATCTTGCAGAAGCGATCGAACAGATTGATAAATCAGATTACGATTGCATCGTTCTTGATATCGGCTTGCCGGATGGAAGTGGCCTGAAGGTAATTAATGAAATGCAACAAAAAGAAAACCAAACAGCAATAGTAATTGTTTCTGCAAAAAACTCTTTAGATGACAGATTAATAGGTTTAAATTTTGGGGCCGACGACTACATCACAAAACCATTTTATATGCCCGAACTTGTCGCCCGAATAAAGTCAGTGGTTCGCCGCAGGTCTTTTCAGGAAAAGAATGAAATTGCTTTTAATGAACTGAGGGTAATTCCCGATGAAATGCAGATGTATGTAAAAGACAAAATGGTAAGCCTTACGAAGAAAGAACACGAGTTGCTTTTATATCTTATCAGTAACCAGAATAAAGTGTTGACAAAAGAGTCAATTGCAGAACACCTTTGGGGCGACCATGCTGATATTGCCGATTCATTTGATTTTATTTACAGCCATATTAAAAATCTCAGAAAGAAAATTATCGATAACGGCGGCAACGATTATTTAAAGTCGGTCTATGGCGTAGGATACAAATTTGTTGCCGAATGAAGCTTCTCAATATTACGAATCGTTACTATATTATAATTGCCCTTGTTTTACTTCTTGTAAGCAGTGCATTTTTGGCATATCGTGTTGTTTATATTGTAGATAATGAGACCTCCGAACACATGCTTTATGAAAAAATGGAAATCGAAAAGCAAATTGCTCTTCAAAAGGATATTCAGGACATACATTTTATCATTGGCGACCGACTGGAAATAGAACCGATTCCTAAATTTACAACCTTTCAGGTTAATATAAAGGATACTAGTATTTATGATTTGTATGAAAATAAAAAAGTTCCGTTTCGGGTGCTTACATATCAACAACTCGTAAAAGGAAAAAGCTATAATGTTAAAATTGCAAGGCGATTAACCGAAAATGAACAACTCGTTAATGGAATATTTATTACCCTCTTACTCGTTGCTGTTGATATAATTATTTGTTTTTATTTTCTTAACAGATGGTTTTCCAGCAGAGTGTGGAATCCCTTTTACAGAGCTCTTAACATATTAAAGAATTTTGATTTAACAAAAGGCGGCGTCGCCCATTTTCAAAAAAGTAAAGTAGACGAATTTAATACACTTAATTCAGAACTCTCACGACTTACGAATAAAGTTGCGCGTGATTATAAAAATCTGCGGGAATTTACCGAGAACATGTCGCATGAAACGCAAACCCCGCTCGCCATTATTCGTTCCAAACTCGAACTATTACTTCAAAAGGCAAATGATGAAGAACAGGTGCAACAGGTTTTGAGTACGTTGGATTCTGTGAACAGGCTTTCTAAAATGAATAAAGGATTGATTTTATTAACGAGAATTGAAAACGATCAATACCCCGGACGTCAATTGCTGCCGTTGGGTACTATGTTGAGAAAACACATTGAAGATCTTGAACTTTTTATTTCATCACGAAGTATTGTTGTTCACACAAAGATTGACGACAACGTTAATATTAAAATGAACCCACACCTCGCGGGGATATTGTTCACCAATCTTTTATCGAATGCTATTAAATATAATATTAATGGCGGTGATCTTTTCATTACTTTAACGGAAGAAGGTTTAACAATTGCCAACAGTGGCGAACCACTTACCATCCCCGGTAAAGAGGTTTTTGAACGTTTCCGTAAAGGAGATTCGCCTGACTCAATTGGCCTGGGCCTGGCCATTGTGAAGAAAATTATTGATCATGACGAATTTTTTATTGATTACGATTACAAAAACAACCTACATATTTTTACTATTCATTTTCAAAAAGCAATCGTTCCGGAAGAAGAAGTTGAAGCATAAATATTTTTACTCCACATCAAAGAATTATTTCTTGCATTTTTCTTCTTTTTGTGGCTTAAAAAATTCTAATAGGATAGACCTATTTTCAAAACTTTAAAAGCATTACCTTTGAAGTGAATGTCAGACAAGCTTAATCATGAATGTGGTATTGCCCTGGTACGGCTTTTAAAGCCACTTTCCTTTTATCATAAAAAATACGGTACGTCTTTTTATGGACTAAACAAGACATACCTTTTGATGGAAAAGCAGCACAACCGTGGCCAGGATGGCGCCGGTGTTGCCAATATAAAGTTCGATATAGAGCCCGGTACGCGATATATCAGCAGATACAGATCAAATCACAAGCAAGCCATTGCGGATATTTTTAAAAGAATACAAATCCGTTTTGAGGAGGCTGGCAAAAAAAATCCCGCCTTGTTAGAAGACACACAATGGCTGAAAAAAAACCTTCCATTTACAGGTGAATTATGGTTAGGGCATTTACGCTATGGAACATATGGCGGAAATAATGTTGAATCATGCCACCCCTTTCTTCGTCAAAATAATTGGATGACCAGAAACCTGGTCGTAGCCGGAAATTTTAATATGACGAATGTGGATGAACTTTTCAATGACTTAATTTTGATTGGCCAGCATCCAAAAGAAAAAGCCGACACTGTTACGGTTATGGAAAACATCGGCCATTATCTTGATGAAGAAAACGAAGAAATGTATGCACGTTTCAGGCAGCTGGGAAATAGTAAACAGGAAATTTCTCCTCTCATCGCCGAACACATGGACATAGCAAAAATTCTAAGAAACTCTTCAAAGAATTGGGATGGTGGATATACGATTGTCGGATTACTCGGTCATGGCGACGCTTTTGTTTTACGTGACCCGGCCGGAATTCGTCCGGCATATTATTATAAAGACGATGAAATTGTTGTAGTGGCAAGTGAACGGCCGCCAATACAAACTGCTTTAAATGTTTCTGTAGAGTCAATCAAAGAAATAGCTCCCGGTCATGCGTTGATTATCAAAAGAAATGGAAGAATCACAGAAGAAAAAATAAAAGAGCCAACGCAACGATTGAGTTGTTCGTTTGAAAGAATTTATTTTTCACGCGGCAGCGACATTGATATTTATAAAGAACGAAAAGAATTAGGCCGCCTGCTTTGTCAACAAACACTTCAGTCTGTCGATTACGATTTACGAAACACGGTTTTTTCATACATACCGAATACAGCCGAAGTAGCTTTTTATGGAATGCTTCATGGGATGGAAGATTATCTCCGTGATGTTCAGAAAAGAAAAATAAAAGCACTCGGCGCAAACCCGAATGATGAAAAACTCACAGAGATATTGTCGATACGGCCACGATCGGAAAAGATTGCAATTAAGGATGCAAAACTCAGAACGTTTATTACCAATGACGATGACAGAAGCGATATGGTTGCTCATGTTTACGATATTACTTATGGAACAATAAAACGCGGCACTGATAATTTAGTAGTCATAGATGATTCAATTGTAAGAGGCACGACATTGAAGACCTCAATATTAAGAATGCTGGATCGACTGGGACCCAAAAAAATAATTGTTGTCAGTTCAGCTCCACAAATCCGTTATCCGGATTGTTATGGAATAGACATGGCACGTATTGGCGACCTCATTGCATTTCGGGCGGCGATTCAATTACTCGAAGAAAATAATCTCGAACACACTATCGAAGAGGTGTATGAACGATGCAAAGAACAACTTGAAACTAAAGTTGGCGAAATGAAAAATTATGTTCGAATGATTTATCAACCTTTCAGTGCAGAACAAATAAGTGCTAAAATTGCAGAGCTAGTAAAACCGGAAAATTTTCAGGCAGACCTTCAAATAATTTTTCAAAAAATTGAGGACTTACACAGTGCTTGTCCGAATCATCGCGGCGACTGGTATTTCAGCGGCAATTATCCTACTGCCGGTGGAAATAAAGTCGTGAGTAGGGCGTTTGTAAATTATATTGAGAAGAGTAATGAGAGAGCGTATTAGTCCCGACAACTATCGTATATGCGTCAGGCTAATTGTGAAATTTAATTTCATCCCGCCGGAAATTTTGGGGCATAAGCCGACTATTGGAAGTACATTTATTCCCTGGTCTAAAGGCCTCATGATTACCCACATCTTTTGAATAGGATTAAATCTCTATACAACTTTCACAAAATTGCTCACGATTCTCACAGGTTTCCTCCTGAATGACACAAGTCTGTTTTTGTTCGAAAGCTCACAGGATTCCTACTGAATTACCAAATACAATAGAAGTCCATGTTTTTATTTTTTGTTTTTATTAATTCTATTTTCTTTTCACGACTCAAATCTTTTATAGCTTTTTCCCTTTCTATTGCTTCAACTGCTGTATTGTATGTTTCATAATAAACCAATTTGTGACAATAATATCTACCTGCAAAATGTTTCCATATTCCCTTCTCTGCTCGATGTTCTTGCATTCTTCTATTTAGATCATTTGTCATCCCGGTATAAAAAACACTTTTTTTTGTGTTTGTGGTTATATATGTAAAGTAAAGCATTCATCAAAAATGAAGAATGGTTTTTTTTGTAACAACCAATATATTAAGGAGAATGCATTAAATTCAGAGAATCCTGTGTGGATTTTTACGAATCCTTACAAATGTCAACCGCCAGCTGGCGGTACCTGTGAGAATTACATGGTAATTTAAATAAAATTAAATTTAAAAAATCTGGGTAATCATCAGAACTTTAGGTCGGGAACTAAAGATTTTTTTAAATAATCGGTTGGGTTTACAGATTCAGTTAAGGCCTCTACAATATCTACAACAGAAAAATACCAGATATCTTTTTCTGTATCGTAATATCTACGAAGTTGCCTGTTTTCAAATAATTTTATGTTGCCCATCGGTCTTGGTTTCAATAAAGACACAAGGAGCGATCTCAAAAACATAACATTAAACTCACAAATACCGCCAGCTGGCGGTTGACGAATGAGTAGTAAAGATGAAGAAGAAATTCACAAGATTCTTTCAGAAATTCTTCTCCTCAAATCACATTGCTAAATCGAATTAAATTATCGATAAATTCAGAAAGAATCTTGTGAATTTCTTCCTCAAACCACCTATGACACAAGTCATCCAGAAGGGAAGTGTGTCACGAATGTAAGAATAAGTATCGTTCTTTTCAATGCTGAATAAAAGATGATAGTAGGTCTATCGTATACGCTGTACAGACGGAGTATGCAAACTGCCTTGCAGGTGCTGTGTTCAAAAGATATGGTGCTGAGCGTGCAAGGAAAAGGTGTTAGACAATAACATCAGGT
>JANOVV010000074.1:0-16451 GCA_031417555.1 Bacteroidota bacterium | reverse complement strand
ATCTGACTTGCCAACATTATTCTATCACTGGAGAATGGGTATTAATAGTTGATTGGATAATAAGAGCCGTATGAAGGGAGACTTTCAAGTACGGTTCCGTGAGAAGCTTGGGCTGCAATGCCCTTGCTTACTCGACCTTTTGACTTTAAAGAATCTACATTGGAATTGATTCTAAGGTTGAATTATTCTTCTTCATTAAAGAAAGGGATTTAAGTGGTGCGTTTGTAATGTTGATTTAGTTCTTATTGTAAAGTAGGTTTTTAATGCAACGAGCAGCGATTCGCAAAGTTTTTTTATTGGAATAGGGGGAATTTATTTTGAAAATTTCTTAAGAAATGAAAACCGATATAAATTTAGCCGGAGAATATTTCAATGCCAGCGGGTATCAAATTTTTAAATATTTTTTGTTAGCTCCTTTTTCTATTCTTATACCAAACAAAAGCACCGACACCACCGAGTACATAAGGAATTGCCAGGAGGTAAAGAATACCTTTGTTCAACCCTTTTGCAGCACTGTTGTCGTTGGAATGTCCGGTTTCGGCAACACGGCGACACATGGCGCATTGTGAAAATGAATTGTAAGAGCTCAATATGAGCAGTGAAATAATTGAAAAAATAAATATAGACTTACGCATGTTTAGAATTTATAATAAGGCGAAATCATTAAATAAACAATAACTCCTGTTAATGTTACATACAACCATATCGGATAAGCCCATCGTGCAATTTTTCTATGGCTGGCAACCTGCATGGTGAGGCCACGGTACAAAGATAATAAAACCAATGGCAGAACGGTAGCAGCCAGAATAATATGTGTTGATAGAATAATAAGATAGGTTGGACGCCATGGATTTTCAACTGGAAATCTTGTTTCTACGCCAAAAGAATGAAACGTCACATAAAAAAGCAGAAAAATCGTCGATAAAATACAAGCGGTAATATTCAATCGCTTATGAATGGAAATTTTCTTTTTACGGATAAAATAAAAGGAAAATAAAAGGATGATGAAGGTGCTTAAATTCAAAACAGCATTCATAGCAGGAAGAATCCATAACCAGGTTGGAATATTACTTGCTTTTGGAAGTCGTGATAAAATTAAAACAGTAAGAAATATTACAACGGAGATAATCCAAATGAGGCGTTTGTAGGTGGTAGGATTAGGTATCATGTATCAAGTATCAAGTATCAAGAGCCAAGTATTGGGTATTGGGTATGTAAATTTAAGTAAGGTAAAGTTTTTTGGGATTGATGGGATAAAATATTTTGAGTTATTCAAACTAAGATTTACCATCTACAAAATACATATCAATTTCGCCTTTGTTTTTGGCCTGGATTTTTCCTCTGTGTGTGCATGTGAATTTGTCTTTTACTAATTCATATGTGTTTCCACTGATATTTACATTTCCTGCATCGCAGCTTTGTTCCATTCGTGCGGCAAGGTTTACTGTATCGCCCCAGATGTCGTAGGAGAATTTTTTAATGCCGACTATACCCGCCACTACCGGACCGGTATGAATTCCGATTCGAATTTCAAAGGCTATTTCTCCTTTGCTTTCTTTCTCTTTTTTTCGGTTGAGAATAAAGTTTTTTATTTCCAGTGCCGCTGTTACCACATCAAAGGCATGCGTGTAATTGAGTGTTGGCAAACCGCTGGCACACATGTAGGCATCGCCAACGGTTTTAATTTTTTCTATTTTATGTTTCTGTAAAATAGTATCGAAAGCGCTGAAGCAATAATTTATTTCATTCACCAATAACTCAGCGCTGATTTTTTCGCTTACATTGGTGAAGCCTTTGAAATCGGCAAACATCACCGTAACCATACTGAATGTTTTCGGTTGACATTCGCCGGTGTTTTTTAATTCTTCAGCAACTTCTGAGGGGAGAATGTTCAACAATAAATTATCCGACCGTTCCTTTTCCTTTTCTACGTTGGCTTTTTCATTTTCCACATTTGCTTTTTCAATAGAAATGATTTTGTTTTTTTCTTCCAAGGCTAAATTTGCATTTTTCTTTATTCTGAAACGATTAAAGATTATCAATGCAATTGCCAGTAATAAAATCGCAATTCCTGCGAGGTAATTTCGTGTAATGGAAGCTACTTGTTTTTCTGTTTCGAGGTTTTTTATTGTTCCTTCGGCTTCTGCAATTTTCTGTTCAGTTTCAAAACTTACTGAACGATTTTTGCGTTCATCAGCCTGTAATTCTTCTTGTAAGGATTGGTATTGCTTGAAAGCCTCATTGGCATTTTTTATATCTCCCAGTTCCAGGTATACTTCGACAAGAAGCTTATAGTCTTTCAATACCTCTACCCGTAAGTTTACAAGTTTTGGGATTTCTTTTTTGATTAATTCTTCCGCTTCTTTAAAACGTTTTTGTTTTTTTCTGACCAGCGCCAAATAATAATCTGGTGTTAATTTTCCCTCTCTTGTATTTGCAGGAAGACTAAATTTATTCATTACTTTGGTACATTCTTTTATATAGAATTCTGATGAATCCAGTTGATTTGTCTTTAAGTAATAAATACCTTTTACGAGATAACAATTGGCAAGAGAGCTGCCCCGATCTGTAACTTTAGCGCTGATTATAGCATTATTTATTATTTCTATAACGCTATCCATTTCGTTTAACAAAATCTTTGAATAGGCAATATTTTTATAAATGTATGATACGTTAGATGTATCCTTTTCAATGGATAACCTTGCATTCAGAGCAGCTCTGGAAAATATTATTGCATTGGGATAATCACCTATTGAATTATAAATTTGGCCTACAACTGATGTATTATTTGTCCATCCACCAATTCCCGAAAAAGGTGATTCACCGGTAGTGTCATTTACATTTATATACGCAATGGATTTTTTATAATAGTAAATAGAAAGGTCATTTAAACCATTGGTATGATAGAATCCTCCATGTACATAATAGCAGATTGAAATGGCTGCAGAATCATTTCTTTGGAGATATAATTTGAGCTTTGATGTATAAAAATCGAAACCCTCGGCTAATTTGTCGGAAATGCGAAATGGAATCCTGATATCAGCTAAAGTATTCAGAAAAAGAATTCTGTCTTCCGGATTTTGGCCGGCATCATAACGGTTAATAATTTCTTTACCTAAGTCGATTGCTTTATAATATTCTTTAGCGTTTAAGAATCTGTTGATTAGAGCAGATTCAATGTTGGAATAAAAATTGAATTTTTTATATGTCTTAAATTCTTCAGCGACAGTTTCAATTTTACGTATAGTATTTGCATCGGTTGGAATGCTGTCAATCATCCGGATTCCTTTTAAATACAAAGCCGTGTCATTTACATTGGCGGTCTTTGCTTTATTGAAATAGAATATGGCTGAATCAACATACATGTTTTGATTCCCCGTGTTGATTTGTTTTTGTTCTTGTCCAAAGCTGTTTTGTGCAAACAGTACGACAATTACAAGCAAAAATATTATTTTAGCAAAACGGAAGTTAATGTCCATAAATAGTTTTATTCAAAATGATATTCTTGTTTGATTAATTGCAGAAGACGTTGCGCTTTTAAAGTGCGTTCTGTACAATGGTTTTTTTGGAGCATACGCGAACCATAATAATATTGGGTGCTAGTAAGGAGCATATTTATGGCAATTGGATCATTTGTTAATAATTTTATAGACTTACTATCAGGTTCCTTCTTGTCTTTAAAAATCTGAAATAATATTTGACCATCAAATACTTTTCCCATTGCAAGCATATAATCCGTAATTCTATCTTTGATAATCTCATTTTGGGCCTCTATTTTTTTTAATGAATAATAATAACCGGAAACACTATCTGCAATCAATCTGTTACTAATCAATCGCAGCGAACCGGAATATTTCATTTGTTCAAAGGTGCGATCATTTGGAGAAAAAAATGAATTTGCTTTCAGGGTAGCGGATCTCGACAGGTAATATATTCTACTCATATATAAATCCCGGTCAGGTTTATTCATTAGTAACATCATTGAGTCAATGGTACTTAAATATACAATGGTGCTATGTTCATACTCAGCAAAATTAGAGATATCATCTTTTAAATCTTCGTACAAATTTTTCATATAAACTTCTTCTCTCGTTCTCTCAATTTTATGTTCCCTGATATTTTCCGCCGTAAATCCTGCAAAGACAGCCAGAAACAACATTATAAATTCATAAAAATAATGCCGAAATTTTTTTCCGGGGGAGTTGTGGAGGTGGGGGGCGTGGGTTTCCATTGGGGTGGGGCAAAGGTAATTTCTTAAAGTTATGTTGGAGATTGTATTATGGTCTGGATTGAAAAATAATAATTAGCAACTGCAAGATATTGGCGATTTTATAGTGCTAATCAATCTTGTAATACTGAACTTGATACTAAGTACAAAACTTTAATCTACCAAAGAACCACCAATAATTTATAGGTATTGTTTGTGGTAGTTTAATTTTTTATCAATTTTCCTTTTAAATTTTCCCTATAGAATTTTTTCATTTTTAGGTAGATCGCGTTTCCCATTTTTGCTGGTAAATATTGTTGAAAATACTTAGCAGCAGTTCTTCCAAAATCAAAAACATGACTTAATCTATTATCGTCAACATAAAAGCCCGCTTGCTCTGCTTTTTTTATTGCTTCCACTCTGTCTTTGTATTGAAATTCATTTGTTTCAAATACGACACGCGGTTTAATGTCATGATAGTCGTGCATTATTTTATGTAGGAATTTTCCATTATTTTCTATATAGTCCCATTGTGACGTTTTTTTGTAAGGCAAAGAAGAATAAAATAAAATAAAGTCGAGTTCTGAATTCTGCGCGTAATGTAGTGTTTTCTCAAATGTTTGAGGTGTTTCTCCAGGGATTCCAATTATAAATTGACCTAACACTTCGATTCCTGCAGCTCTAAGAATTTTTATACCCTCTGTTATTTGTTCAATTGTTATTTGTTTTTCCATGAGTTCAAGTAAAGTATTGTCGGCAGATTCTATTCCAATAGCAACATTATAACAACCAGCTTTTTTCATTTTATTAGCCAAATTAATATCAACGCGGTCGGCTCTAAAAGGTGTTGTCCAAAGTATTTCTGTTTTATTTTCAATTAACAGATCACAAATTTCCCCTGCACGTTGCGAACTCATATTGAATGTGTCATCGTTAAAAAAAAATGTTTTTCTGCCGTAATTTTTTATAAGAAATTGTATCTCATCCAGAATATTTTCCGGTTTTCTTTTTTGCCATTTATACTGCCATACATCAGCCGAACTACAAAATGAGCATTTATACGGACAACCCCTGCTGCTTAAAATTCTATAATTAGGATATTTTCTCATCTTAAAGAGGTCGTAAGCTGGAATTGGTAAAGAGTCTATTGAATTTTTAATACTTCTTGCATTATTCATGGTTATGTTTCCATCCGGATTTCTATAGATTAAACCGTCAATAAGTGAGAGATTTTTTTCGCCTTTCTTAAAACTGATAATCTCACTAAATGTAATCTCACCTTCACCAAAAATTGCTAAATCAAATTCTGAAAAAAGTAGAATCTCTTTTTCTAAAGATGACACGTAAGGACCGCCAACACAAATTAGTGTTGATGGATTATTTTTTCTTATTTCTATGGCAATTTCTAAAGCTTGTTTAAAAATACCACTCATTAGAGTGATTCCTATTATGTCAAAAGGAGTTGTAAAAAAATTTCGTTTCTCACGTTTTGTTGCAATACGGGTGTCGAGAATAGTAAAATTTAAGTCTGAATGTTGGGTTCTTGCGTAAGCTGCTATATAACCTAATCCAAGGTGAATTGCTTTTTCTTTTTTGCCTTCATTAGGATAAACTAATCCAATTCTCATAGTTTGAAATCATATTTAATATTGGTTAATTTTTCCGACAAGCTCCAGAGCTCTTTTGCGTTTTGTTCGTTTAAAGCTATTTCGGGGTATTTGCCAACAATAGGAAAACCTTTAAGCCCATTATTTGAATCTGGATAGAAGTACTCCTTGCCTGTTAGACCTATCTCTGTTGCAGCTCTCAAGATTGGTAAGGCGCCCATTTTTGCACTTTGACCGTGCCTGTTTGTAGTATAAAAGATGTGAAGTTTTCTAAGTAATCCTTTAGAGTGTCTTTGTAAATTGCTTTTTGAATAACCAGGATGTGCTGTAACAGAAATGCAATTAAGATTATTTTTTTTAAACTGGCGGTCCAATTCAATGGAAAAATAAAGATTTGCCAATTTACTAAATTTGTATGCTGTTTTTTTATCGTAATTATCTTCACTATATATTTTGGAAGGATCAAAAATGGCATCATTAGCCAAGATACTGGAAACATTTACTACTCTAGATTTGTCAGTTTTTATTAGTGAATCCAATAATTGTCCGCAAAGAGCATAATGTCCCAAATGATTTATACCGAATTGAATCTCTACGCCTTGAACTGTTTTTTCAAATGGAGTATTCATCACACCTGCATTATTAATTAAGATATCTAATTGATTAAATTCTTTATTAAATTTATTTGAAAAAAAATCAATTGATTTTAAATTTGATAGATTAAGTGGAGAAATAAAATAAAGTTTTTTTTTATTTGATAAATTTTTAGCAGATTCATGAAATTTAGAAATATTTCTGCAAGCCAAAATAACGGTTGCGTTATTTTTTACTAATACCTTTCCTGTTTCTAATCCAATACCAGAATTCCCTCCAGTTATAATTACAACTTTACCAGTTAAGTCAGGGATAAGTTCACTTTTCAATTTTGATTTAAGTTCCATATTGAATTTTGACTAAAGATCAGGACACAGCAACGTAACATTTTTATCAAATATAAAAATAAAAGAGCAAAAACATGTTGTGATAATACCTGTGCGTGCAATATTTTAGTCTGTATTTTTATTTTTTTTCATTAAATAATTTAACAGCAAGGCCTACTCCCAAATTAATTGCATTTGTTTTAATAACATTAGGCTGAGAATTTAAAATTACTCCTGTGTAAATTATAAAACTAGAATGTTTACTTAAATGGAATTGGATTGTATAGTATGGTTCAAGTAATATAACATCATACGTATTTCCAACAAGATCTCTTATGTTAGCATCTGAATAACTAACTTTTACTTTTTCTATACGGAAGCAAAATCCTTTAGATAGTTTCTTATTTTTTACAAAAATAAAATGGAGCTGTCCAAATATTTTTTTATAATTCCCACTGGCACTAGTCAAACTATAATCACTCCCATTGTATGGATCACTATAGTCAAAGTTGCCTGTTCCATATCCAAATGATAATTGATTATAACTCGATGATGTAATTAAATTGTATCCTCCAATTACAAACTCTGTTCCTTTATTGCTACCCGAAAATCTTCCATTGTATTGTAAGCATACATGGTTTAGCGGACTAAAGGCCGACTTTAAATTTAATCCATTCAAATTCCCTACAACTTCTCCATGAAATTCATATTTACGGTTAAAGTTTGTAATATTAGGTGTAATAGGTGAATAAATGTCTGCACATCCGCCTAACGTCAACAATATTAATCCGACGTAAAATATAGATCTCAATTTATTTAATTTGAAAAAAATTTAAATAATCTGAAAAACGAATAAATAAATTAGCGACAAAATTACCGATACTTAAATTTATTAAAATTGATTACCGATTTGCAGACTATTGATACTAAAGACAAGGTATACAAAAAACGTTGTTCACCCTAATAAAATCCTTCTAACCCCTCGCAATATTAACCCCCCACTCCCCAAAACAAAATTTTTAAAACTTTCTTGTCTCTTGAATCCCGATACCCGATACCCGATACTACCTCCCATATTCCTTCATCAACACCTTAATCTCATCGATCAGTGTATCGACTTCTGCCGGGACGGTGCCGTCATAAATTCCACGCATTCTTTTTTCTTTGTCGATAAGAATTAGATCTTGTGAATGAAAAAAATCATTAGCTGTTTCGCCTAAAGAAGCGGGGACTAAATATCCTTCACGCGCTAATTGATAGATTGAATCTTTCGGGCCTGTTAGGAACCACCACTTCGAATTATCGGCTTTCATTTTTTTAGCGTATTCGGCGAGAGCTGCAACGGTGTCGTTATCGGGATCAACGGTAAAAGTTAAAAAATGAATGTCTTTAATATCTTTGAATGCTTCTTGTACTCTGTGTACTTGTTCATTCATCTTCGGACAAACAGTTTTACAGGTTGAAAAAAAGAAGTTGGCTACATAAATAGTTCCTTCTGTATTTTTATCCGAAATAATTTTTCCTTCCTGATTGGTGAGTTCGAAATGTGGAATGGTGTGATAAACGGTATCGCCGTTTATACTGATTTCAAAAGGACCGATGACAGGTAGTTTGCGAAAATTATTATGTCCTCTGACCAGAACAAGCCAAAAAATTACAGGAAATAATATTACAAGGGCAGGAGCAAGAATTTTCCAGCGTGGGTTCATTCGTATTAATAGATCGAAATACCTAAGGCTGTTCCTTCATAGATGGCTATGAAAATCAAATACACGATGAGCACAAACGGTAAAAGGATGGACCATTGCAATGGCATCACTTCAAATTTCATGTGCATGAAATAACCAACAATGTAATATGCTTTTACAATGGTAAGTACAATAAACGTCCATAAAAGAACCTCTTTCGAAATTCCCGTGAAGGAAATACTTACTTCGAAAATTGTTACACCTAAAAGTATCCAAAATACTTTCCAGATTACTTTAGTATTAAGACCGCTGTGAGCCTTTTCAACGCTTTCGTGAGAAATATGTTCGTGATGTATATCTGACATGTCTGTATTTTTAATAGTTAAACAAGGTAGAAGAATGTAAAGACGAAGACCCAAACAAGATCAACGAAATGCCAGTACAAACCAACTTTCTCGACGAGTTCATAATCTTTTTTACGATCCATAAATCCGCGGGCTACAAGAATGAAAACTATAATGTTTATTACCACACCGCTGAATACGTGGAAGCCATGAAAACCTGTAATGAAGAAAAAGAAATCTCCGAATAATGGTGTGTTACCGTATTCATTTTCACGAAGGGTTGCTCCGACGATATTTTTTTTAGCAGATGCAATCATTGCCTGCGCTTCTGACCCTTCTGCAATTGTTCCATCATGAAATTTAAGTACGCCGGGTTCAAGATTATCTGTTCTGGCAAAACGGCCATCAGCAAGAATATATGCTCCCTTTTCTGAACCTTCAATAAAGTGATACCACTCCCAGGCTTGTGAACCAAGAAACATAAAACCTCCAACGATTGTTAATCCCAGCCAACGCAGCACGGAAGATTTTTTAAATTGATGTCCGGCATCTACTGCAAGCACCATTGTTACCGATGACATGATCAGGATAAATGTCATTAGACCAACGTATGCCAATGGAACATGCCCATGTACAAAAGGAAAATGTGTAAATACTTCATTTGGTTTAGGCCAGATTCCCGTAAACCGGTGCCTTAAAGAACCATACATTATGAGTAAACTTGAAAATGTAAATGCATCAGAAACTAAAAAGATCCACATGTACAATTTTCCCCATCTTACCTTAAACGGAGAATCTCCTCCACCCCAAACGGAATTTGCCGATGTTGCTGCTACTGAAGATTGATTTGACATTAGTTATTAGTTAATCGTTAATAGTTTCTTGATTCTTGATTCTTGTTTCTTGTCTCTTCCTTACCGGATGTAAAGTAAAAATAAAAATAAATACAACCACAATCCTCCGAGGAAATGCCAGTAGGTGGCGCACATTTTTACTCCATTATAATTTGTTACTGTATATTTTCCCAACAATGCGCGCGAAAATACGACAATTAATGCAATCATTCCTACTATGACATGGGCTACATGCAGTCCGGTTATGACATATAAAAATGAACCTGCAACATTTCCTGCATCAGGAACATCGGCGACGGATTCTTTTCCGGATGGAACATAATTAAAATCAGTTTTGATATCTTTTATAGTCCCGGTAAAAACAATACCGTCATGATATAAATCTGACCAGGCATAATATTGACTAAGAACAAAACCGAGACCGAGTACAAGCGTCAATAACATGGCGGTTTTCAAATTCTTAACGCTATTTTTCTTAATAGACATCAGGCCCCATTGCATTGTTACGCTACTTAAGATAATGATAAGTGAACTTAATTTAAACAATTGTGGAAGGGCGAAATCAACCCATTTGCCTTCACCTTGTCTGACAATGTAAGCGGAGGTTAGCCCTGCAAAAAGCATTACAATACTCACAATACCAAGCCACAACAAAGCACGTAATGCTTTTTTCTTTATTTCCGGTTCAGTAGAATCTGCCGGCTTTATGGCTTGTGACGTGAAAAACATTTTTAGAAAAATTTATCTATCATCCAGATAATCTGAACAACAGGAAGGTAAATAAAAGAGCCAAACATCAGCTTTTGAGCGGATTTAATTTCACAATCGGCATAAAGCTTAACTGCTTGAGCCGTAAAGAATATACCGGATAGAACCAATAAAACTGTTACGAATGTATTGGTAAATCCGAAAAGTTCCGGAACAAATCCCAATGGAATAAGGCAAATGGAATATACCATTGTTTGAAAAGCAGAACTCTTTGTGCGGCCATTTCCCGGTAACATTTTAAAGCCTGCTTTCAGATAGTCGTCGTTGAGAACCCATGCAATTGCCCAGAAATGAGGGAATTGCCAGATGAATTGTATTGCATAAAGGATTAATCCTTCCAGTCCGATGTGGTTCTTGGCTGCAATCCATCCGAGAAGTGGAGGAAAAGCGCCGGGAATTGCACCAATTAAAACAGAGAATGAAGTAATCTTTTTCGCCGGTGTGTAAATAAGCGTATATATAAGAAGAGAAAAGAAACTTAGAATTCCGCATAGCGGATTGAGGCCTGTCCAAAGGATGAATATTCCTGAAACTCCCATGATAATTGCGGCAAGCATAGCCTCAGTTACCGACATTCGTCCGGAAGGCAATGGCCTGTCTGCCGTTCGGTCCATTAACTTATCAGTATCTTTTTCAATGATTTGATTGAAGGCATTGGATGAGCCGGTCACCAGAAAACCACCAAGTGTTAATAGAAATAAAGATGTCCACGACAAATTACTTCCTGTCGCAATCAAGTAACCCAAGGCAGCAGAAAAAACGACAAGACCGGAAAGCCGGAATTTTGTCAGCTGCATATAATCCTGAATCCGTGAAGAAATCGAATAAGTACGGGGAAGAAATAATGATTTTTCCTGCATTTTTTCTTAAAGCGGATGCAAGTTTACAATTTTTTTGCTCAGCTTTTCTTTGTCATATCACAAAATACTAAGGTCAAAAGCTAAAAAGGGAAGAGAAAATTTTTCGTTTCAAAAATGGGTGTAATAATCTTAAATAATATTTTCCTGCAAAAAGTTAACTCTTTGAAAATTATTTATTTAAGTATAAATTTAAGACGCTGTCAAAAATAATAATCATACATTTCCAAATGGCATCCATCTAAAGTTCTAAGAATAATTTTACTTATTCAACCGAATTCGGGTTATCAATTCATTCTGGAAGCTTGTACAAATAACGATACACGGAGATTTTACTCCAAAAGAGGGTGCATGCCAGCCATCTTTTAAAGTGATAGAAGTGTGATTAGAAAATTCGATGTTTGAAAAGCGGGAAATAAATTTATCATCTTTTTTTACCAAACCGCTTTTTTTATCGATGTGATAAAAGGCTTTACAAGTAACAGGTTTTTTCGATTTAATGCTGTCGGTAATTTCTATGTAATCTTTATTCAAACTGATTTTTCTTGAATGTAAAATTCCGCGATGAGCATAGCCATTATGAGTTCCTTCGATTTCATTATTTTTTTCCTGCAGATGAATAACTTTCGCTCGTCTGCCTACGCGGAAGCTGTCATAAATTTCGCTTTGATTTAAATTGCCGATAGCAACTGTATTATGAGCCATGGTTGACCGCTCATAGGCCCTTTCTTTTCCGAGTGTGAAAGTAGAAACGCCAGTGTCAATTATAAATGGGTCACCAAAAACATTTAGGATAAAATGAAATGTATCAGCATGAGAATGTCCGGGTGCTTCGGATGGAGTTAAGCCGTTAACATCAACAACCAATTCGAAATTTCGGTTTTTTAATTTACGAAATCCTGATTCTTTTAAATGTGCTACAACGGCATCAATTTTTAATTTGCTTGCAAATATCATAACTGCGCAGACTTTTGGGCCAAAGCCATCAGCACTATCATTAAATGCCGGAAGACTGCCGTTGGTAAGCTGCATTTGTTGCACCCAGCCTAACATTTTAGGGGCATAAATTTTTAATCTTGTTTGAAGACGTTCAGAAGGGAAGTTTGATTTTTCCAATAAGTAAATTGAATCAAGTATGCGATGTAGAACAAGAAGATGGTACATCGGACAAAGTTCAAAATGGGCGCCATCGGGTAAAATTTGTTTGGGGATGTTATTGTATAATAAACGTTCAGAAAAATCGAAGAAAGAATATTCATTAAAATAAAGAGAGGCAAACAATAAAGCAAAGCCATTGTCGAGCAGGTGATTGTTACGAAGATGGAGCTCGGGATTTTTTTTGAGGTATAAGCACTGACAATAAATAAATTCATTAATTGTTCTATCGTGAATTTTAAAACGAGAGCAAAATTTTATTGAATTAATTATACGCTGAGAAATGCAGTGAGAATCAAACAGACTTTTATTTTTATTTTCTTTTTTTATAAATGAATGAAGGGCATATATACCATCTTCTGCTGAAATATTTTCTGTATTGAGATATTCAAAAGAGTTAAGCATTACATTCCATAAGACACCGAAGCCGTTAAAATTCCAGTTTATATCGTCACGAAATTCTTTCGAGCGGTTAAGGAGTGTAAATTTTAATCCGGCTAAGTTAGAGGAAGTAGAGTAGGAGGGGAAAAAATCGATGGGGAAAGAATGGTCTACGGTTGCTTTACTTCTGCCTAATATTTTCTTTTCGTAGCAAAACTTTTTTACCCGGTAATTTAATTTTTCACCGAGTTGTGCGGATTTAAACCGCGTTATGGTCCGACTTAAGCGTAAAACTTTTTGCATTACAGAAAAGCAGTATGTACAAATATAGCATTTATAATGACATTTTTAATTATTTTAAGAATAAAATAATCACTTTTTAAAGTTTAAAAGTGTACTTTAAGAATACCAATGAGTCTATTAAAAAAAATGAAATCAAAATAAATACATCACTACGCATTATTTTTCAACTACCTGATAATCGAAATCATTCCTTTGTGAAGTTGTTTGCCATCTACTTAAAATTTAAAAAAGTAAATTGCAATAAGAATTAATGTTTCTTAAAAATTAATTAAACACAAACAATTTTTTACAATCAATATAACCAAAACCATTTTCGAACAAAATAAAATAAGTGCCTGCAGAAAGTTGAGTTCTTAAATGCAATTGAAATCGAGTGTCTTCTTTTGAAATATTTTTATCGCTTTGAAAAATAATATTTCCTGTTAAATCTTGAATCGTGATCTTATTTATTTGTGTCTTTGATTCAATTGTTAAATCAGAAAAAGACATGTTTATTGGATTTGGGTAAATTTTAATTTTAGATGCATCTTTTAATAAAAGATCACTTATGTAATTTGTACTCTCAAAGTTCTTTTTCAATAACCATCCAAAAGAAGAGCAACTCTGACAAGAGTTTGAGTCGTACATATCTCCACAAAGTATCAAGTTGCCATTTTGATCAGTTATATTATCCAGTATTGTAGATTCACGAAATCTTGTTGAAACTGAATCAATCATTTTTAAATTTCCCTGCATATCAAATTGTAATATTTTAATCGAATAATCCTTGGAGCCAAGTGAAACTACAATATCATTATTTTTTAATACAGTTGCAGCGCAATAATTAGCATTGTTAAATACTTTTACCCATTGAATTATACCAGTGCTATCTGCTTTAATAATTTTGGAAATATCATTAAAATAATCAAATGAACTTAATAAGAATCCGCCGTCGATTGTTTGATTAATTGTAATAGGACCAAAAATCAATGTATCTGGAAAACGTTTTGTATCTACAATTTCACAACTCGTATCCAATTCACTATATGTTAGATCATAAAAACTACTATCCAGTATATTTCGCGCAATCCCGCAAATAATAATATTTCCATTAACGCTTCTAATCATTGAAGATGGGTAGTCGCTAGGAGTAATCGCGAGATTTTTGGACCAAAGGCTATCTCCTTGATCGTTTAATTTTAAAATAGCATTAAAAGTTGGATTAGGAAAAGAAAAGAATGTACACAAATAATTATTTCCGTCTCTTATTATTGAATTAGGATATTGATCGTTAATACCTCCGTACGTTTTTTCCCAAACCACATGACCAGTAGAATCAATGCGAATAAAATATAAATCTATCCCATTATTATTAGACTGAATGATACCATCTACCAAACATCCACCATCACCAGTATTAAGAATACACTTAGCAGAATTATTACCTGTCCCTGCATTAAATTTATCTCCGATAATCTGCCATATTTCATTTCCATTACTATCAAGTTTCGCTGCAATATAATTCCCTAAAGAGACCTGGCCCTGAACACCTCCCGCTATAAAATATCCTTGTTCAGAAGATGTATCTACTGATGTAATAAAATTATCAAGACCAATTGAATACGTCTTCATCCATTCATATTGGGCAAATAAATTAAAACTAATAAAGTAAAAAACAGGTATCAACAACAAGGATTTCATTTTCAAAAATGATATAAGAATTATTTACAATCAAATATAAAAATTATTTTCTGTTATGCAATACTTAGAGAATAAATATTATTGATTTGATAAACGAAGGATTATTCTTTTCATGATATAAATTCCAAAAGCTAGTTTTTTTGAAAACCATTTTGATGTTTTTTGAATTTTAGTTCAATTTTTATTATTGACCTTATATTCTATAAATATTATTTATAAATTGATTAATTCGTATCCGCAATTGATGTATCAGTTAATTTAATTTTTAACCATGATTATTTTCACTTCTAATTTTTTTATTCGAAAAATCATTAAGTGTTGACACAGTCTTATTTTTTATCCATAGTATAAAAAGATTAAAAAAGTAAGGTTGAGGTAATGCGATGTTATGCTTTGTGTCTATTTATCAATTTCAATGCAAGAAAGTTCTTTGTAAATTGGATTTGATAGAAAGTCAAGAATTATTACACTTTTTGAAATAAGCAATTCTGCAATCTCCTTTGTTTTACGATTTCCCGTTCTTAGCCAAATGATTTTAGGAGGATGGCCGAATAAATTTGCTAAATCAAAAAAATCTGAATCAAATGTAACGACAGAGAAATTATTTTCTTTTGCATAATTCCAAATTTGTTTATCAGAAAAGTCTTGAAGTCCAAGATTTTTTACTTGTTCGGAACCTGAAAATATTTTATCAAGGTTCTTTAATATTCGAAAGGAAATATTTTGGTCAAATAATAGTTTCATTTAAGCTACTCTTGTTCTGTGTTCTCTGTCCGCTGCATATGCCAAACAAGCCTGAATATCGTTTTCAGATAACTCTGGATAATCTCCTAATATCTCTTTTGATGTCATTCCTGAAGCCATCCAACTAAGCACATCGTAAACAGAAATACGAGTATTCCTTATGCAAGGCTTTCCAAACCTTACTTCCGGATTTATTAATATAATTTCTCTATAGTCTGTCATAAAAAATATTTTTTCAAATATACAAAAATCTTGACAAATTGGATAAACCTAAGTATTAGGCCTAACAATCCCATCAAAAGAAAGAAGCTTTAATCTTTAATTTTTTCTTAACAAATATATAGGCGCAGATATTTAGAAAAATCATTGCAAGGGAAGAACCTATGGCTGCTCCGACAATATCAAAAATGGGAATTAAAATAATATTTAATGTAAACTGAATAATGAAAGCGAAAAAGTAAAAAGCGAAAAATGTTTTTTGATAACCGGTCATTGACATTAATCCGCCAACCATTCCTGTCATTGCATTGATAACTTGTCCGCAGAGTAGAATTATCAGCGGTACATATGAAGATGAAAAAGCATTTCCAAAAAAGCCAAGTATCCATTTTCCGCCGAGAAAAAGCAGGAAGACGACAGGCAGTGTTATGCTTAATATTTGCAGAGAAGAATTTCTGACAAATTGTTGCAGTTTCATCAACTGACGACTTTCAAAAAGTGCGGCAATTTTTGGCATAAAAACATAATCAGCTACTGATAAACCCAGAGAAGCTAAGAGAGCAAGTTTTGCAGCAACAGAATAATATCCAGCTTTTGTATTCCCTAAAAAATAACTAACCATTAATATATCCGATTGCCTGAGTAAAAGATCGAAAGCTGTTGTGAGAAAAAGAATGGATGAAACAGATATCCACTTTCTGCTTTCGAATGTTAAATTTTCAGA
>JANOVV010000073.1:0-7551 GCA_031417555.1 Bacteroidota bacterium | reverse complement strand
GGAACCAAATTTTTTGGAACGTATCGAAGAACCTTATATTAAAGCACAGGTAATTACAAAAGCAGAATATATCGGCGCAATCATGACTCTTTGTATTGGCAAACGAGGAGTTATCATGGGACAACATTATCTCACAACCGACCGCGTTGAACTTACTTTCAGTATGCCGTTGGCTGAAATCGTTTTCGATTTTTATGATAAACTGAAATCCATTTCCAAAGGATATGCATCGTTCGATTATCATCCTATCGGCTATCAGGAAAGTGATTTAGTTAAACTTGATATCCGCCTGAATGGAGAACCCGTAGATGCTTTATCAGCTCTTGTTCACCGCAGCCATGCTCATGATTTCGGGAAAAAAATGTGCGAGAAACTGAAAGAGTTAATCACCCGTCAACAATTTGAAATCATCATTCAGGCAAGTATCGGTACGAAAATAGTCGCTCGCGAAACCGTAAAAGCTTTACGTAAAGATGTTACAGCAAAATGTTATGGCGGTGATATTTCCCGTAAGCGTAAACTATTAGAGAAGCAGAAAGAAGGAAAGAAACGGATGCGTCAGGTAGGTAATGTTGAAATTCCCCAGCAAGCGTTTATGGCAGTTTTGAAATTGAATTAATTAAATTTTGTCCCTAACGGGAATGTTGTATAATTAATGCTCCGTTAGGAGCTAAATAAAGGTAATATTCAAACAGCTCCTCTCGAATTAAAGTTCCATAGGGACGAAATGTTTTTTCTTCGGACAACAGTAATTTGATAACTCGTTAAAAATATCGAAATTACTACGCATCCTTTCAATCAACCAAAACCAAAACCTTTTTTAGAAGCGCAATTATACATCTTCGCTTCACTGCCTCCACCCGCTTTCCGCTGCAACCGCGAAGGGGCGGTTTCCGCTTCAATCGGGGCTAGTTTACAGATCTATTAATTCCAATCAAAAATTTATATTTCTTTAACAGTAATTTTCAACGATGCTTTTAGCTTATAAACGCCACCGTTACTATCGATAGATTCCGATGCTTTAAAATCTATCGTCAGCTTATAAGCAGTTCCGCCATTAATATGACTGGAAATTTTAACTTTCAATTTGTCCAAATCAGATTCGTCAAGTACAAGTGGATAATCTATTCCGGAAACTGTTACAGTATTTTGGTTTCCAATGATTAATTGCAAATCAGAAATATCTCCTTCTGATAATTTTATTTTTCCAAGAAATGCCTGATGCATACTATCCAGTGTAAGAAGATCGAATATACCGTTGTTTACCGTTAAAGCAACCCATGTTCCTGATGCCTGAGAATATACAGACACACCTTTGAGTTCAATTTTTATCTTTTCATAACTTACTGCAGGAGCATCCTGAAGGTAAACAGACATTTCCGACGTTGTAGCTTCGTCTTTTTTACATGATGAAATTAGTACGTAGCCTATAATTGCAACAAACATTATTATCTTTTTCATTTATCTTTTTTTGTTTTATATATTTTTCTTGTAAGTAATGAAGGTCATTATACAGCTTATTCCATACAAGGTTA
This sequence comes from Bacteroidota bacterium, assembly GCA_031417555.1. Lineage (GTDB taxonomy): Bacteria > Bacteroidota > Bacteroidia > AKYH767-A > 2013-40CM-41-45 > JADKIH01. The sequence continues at coordinate 6,016 of JANOVV010000073.1, read as the reverse complement.
TAGAATTACTTAGTGTTTTAAATGAAGAGTCTTAATGACTGTAAGAAATGATTCGATTATTTGCAGAATAGCTATCCGAATATTCACTTTCCGGATTAATTACAATAATTATTCATAAAACTAAATTATTTTGATTCAAGATTTTGACAGGATGGTAAATTATTTTATCGGAAAAAAACCTCTTCAATAAAAATAAAAACACCCATTACCAAAATAAACCAGCCAAACATTTTCTTTAATTGTGCCGGATACAATTTTAATGTAAATCTGAATCCAATAAAAATTCCAAAAATTGAAAACAATGCAAATGTCATTAAAAACTTGTAGTCCATTACAGCATGTTTTTCTATTACTTCTCCTAAAAATCCACTAAGAGAATTAAATGCAATTATAATTAACGATGTTCCTACACTCATCCGTATTGGAATTTTTGCAATCAATACCAGAGCAGGAATAATAATAAATCCCCCTCCTACACCAAGTATACCGGTCAAAATCCCGGATATTAAACCAATGATAAACAACCAGAAATAATTTAAATTCTGAAATCCTTTTTCATCAACTTCTTTAAAATTCGATTTACTAATCATATTAAAAGCAAATGCAATCATAAGCACAGCAAAAAAAATCATTATAAAAAGTTCCTTGGAGATAATAAATGATGATGAAAAGACAATTGGATTTGGAATCGCAGGCATCAAAAATTTTCGGGTAAGAAAAACACTTAAAATAGAAGGCACAGCAAAAATTGCAGCAATTTTTAAATCCACTAAATTTTTTCTGATATAGGTTATGCAGCCAATGGCACTTGTAATTCCAACTACAAACAAACTATAACCGGTTGCATCAATCGGATTAACTTGCATAATATAAACCATAATGGGAACGGTAAGTATCGACCCACCGCTTCCCATTAATCCAAGCGATATACCTACAAGTAAAGCACAAACAAAACCGATAATTTCCATCCAATGATTAACTTGAAAATAAAAATAATCTACTGTGAAGAAAAAATATTATTTAAAAGATTATTTTCCTCACATAATAATCTTATTCAAGCTAATGTATGATTTATCGCGTTGCTTTGATATAACCCCAGCCATCATGTTGGCGGGAAATTATCTCATAAATACCATCCGGCACCGTTTCAACTCCTTTTAATAGTTGATTTTTTTCTACCATATTGTTTTTCATTGCCACCTCACACACTTTGAAAGAAACATTCTTGTTCGCAGCCAATTGTATAACATCACCCGCTACAACTGATTTATCTTTGGTAATCATGTCGAGTGATTTAGCATAAAAAACTATTTCAACATTGGCAGTTGGCGACGTTGATAAAATTTCTTTTACCCACCGAATTACCATCTGGTGAACAATCGTATCTTTTGTCGTAACATCAAAAACAACTTTATACGGTGCTGATTGTGCAATTGAGAAATTGCATATCAATAAAAACAAACAGGTAATAATGATATTTCGTTTCATGACATATGTTTTTTAACCGGCAAAAATATATTTACAACCATGCTCTTGCGCACGACCTAAAGCCCAAACTCCCGAAGGAACAATCTGAATTCCCGGAATTAATTCCTCTTTCCATTCATTCATAACATCTTCCTGCTTCATATTCATTTTACCGGCTAATACAGTAGAAAATACTGTCATCGCAGCACTACAAACGCAAAACATTACACCACTCGTCTGAAGTTCCTTAATACCAATTGGCACAGGGCCAAAACCGGGAATTACAAAATCACCAGGCTTTGTATTCCAAAATGGATTACGGGTTTTTGTTGCTACTGCTGCATCCGAAGCTTGGAATGCTCCTCCGATTTCATTGGCTTTAAAAACTTCGCCGAAATTATATTTCTCCCAAATCTTATCTTTAAAAGCATAACAAATGGCATCATGTCGAAGAACAACTACAACTCCGCAATCGCTTTCCGGACTTCCGGTTGCTGCATTTGTCAGTAAAAAAACCTTAGGCCATGCGAAAGGCATAATTTCATGAGGTTGTGTTGCATCATAAACTACCCGGTGATTTCCTTTCAATTTATTAAACCATTGATCAGCGGGATGCAATGTCTTCATTGGTGTTTTATTAACTCCCGGTTTCTGCTGTTGAGCAATAAGTTTAATAGGAGAAGTTAATGTTGCTAAACCTAACGCTGCAGCGCCGGTTACCAATTCTCTGAGAAATCCTCTGCGAGGAGCATTTTGTTTTAAATTGTTCTCTTTCATGGTGAATTGTTTTTAAGGGTTAAAAAAAATATTTTAATTCTTACTAACTCAGCTTAAAAGTATAATTTTTTCAATTACTCTACATCATTTTTTCGATGACTCAACAATTTCTTTAAAAGGCCCAAATTTGTGCTGTTTTTCAGAAAAATTATTTGAATAGGGACCAAAGGGATGATCAAAGGGTTTTTTTGAAATATCCGGCCAATCGTTTTTAAATTTCTTATCCGGACGAGGCATACTGGATACATAAGCAGCAATATCCCATGCTTCTTCATCTGTTAAGGTTGATTTTTCAAAACTGCTCGTAAGGTTTGGCATATTAGATTTAATAAAACCGGCTATCCTTGAAAGTCTGTATAATCCTGCTGCTGTATTATAACTGTTTTCTCCCCACAGTGGAGGATACAAATATGTTATGCTGTCAGCATTATATTTTCCTGCTCCGTTTTCACCATGACAGGTAACACAATTTTTTTGATAAGATATTTTCCCGTTATCAATATCTGCAGCCCGATCTAAAAAAGGAAGCTCTACTACAGATGCTCCTTTTGGACTTACGCCTTTCTTTACATCTTTACCAACCCAATTAATATAAGCAACCATAGCACGCATTTCTTTACTTAAGCTATCGATTTTTTTTCCGTTCATACTGCGTTCCAGGCAATCGTTAATTCTTTTTTCAAGATGTTCAACGGTTCCGGAGCGTGCACGAAATTTTGGATAAATAGAATACACTGCACTATAACTATTCGCGTATAATTTTGTTCCTGCATCCAAATGACAGTTTTGACAATTCATTCCGTTAGCAAAATGACTTACTTTCCCTTTGGGTCCAAAATATTCTGCCGTATTTGCTATCAATGCTCTTCCATAACGAATTAATTTTCCGGAATCATTCTGAGGGATTGTACTAGTATCCGGTGCAGTCCATTCATCACTTTTTAGCAATTCAGAAAGTTGTGTGGATCCTTTTTTTAAAATGCTGTCTTTAAGTATAGCTTCACTATTCTGATTGCTATTAGAGCAACTAGAAAAAATAAGTAATAAAAAAATAATTATGAGTTTAAAAATGTAACAGCCAAAAAATATTTTAATACCTGAAATCATTTTTAAAATTAATTAGTCAACGTAAAAAAATTTATTCTCCTAATCCGGTTAGTCTCTTCCGGCTAGATTGGATTTAACAAAACGAAAATTAGGAATATTTTTTCTCTTTTCCGCCTTTGAAAATTAAATAAAAAAATTGAAATAAATCAAATTTCAACGACTTTTATATCTTTTGTTGATTTCATTGTCTCCGGGATTACAGATAATATCATTTCTTTAAGAGCTTCTATCAGTCGCATTTTGATAAATTCCCTGTGTGTAATTATGCTAATCTCCCTCACAGGTGTTGGTGGTTTAAAATATCGTAACCGTTTTTTTTGCGAGTTTGTAAGATTAAAAGTGGCTAGTTCAGGAATGATAGTAATACCAAAATTTTTTTCGACAATGTTTTTGAGTGTTTCAATACTTCCGGCTTCGTAATGAATTTTCTCTTCATCAGAATGAGCTTTTTTTAATTCGCAAAGATTTAAAATCTGCGACCTCATACAATGGCCTTCTTCAAGAATCCATAAGCGGCTTATATCAATATTTGAAGGTAATACATATTGCTTATCAAAACCTTTTTCTTTATTATTCACATATAAAAAATATTTTTCAAAAAATATCGGCTGCTCTTTAATAGAATTATCATTCAAAGGAGTTGCCAATATCCCTGCATCCAATAATCCGGATTTTAGTTTTTGAATAATTGTTGTTGTTGTATGTTCACTGATATTCAGTTTTACCTGCGGATAAGTATCAGAAAATTCTTTTAAAAATAACGGAAGCAGATAAGGAGCCAACGTGGGGATTATACCAACTTTCAATTCCCCCGCCACATCTCCCTTTTCCAGATTTATAATCTCCTTTAATTGTCCGGCTTCAGAAACAATTTTCCGGGCCTGTTCGATGATCTTTTTACCGATTTCCGTTGGAGTTACCGGTTGACGACTTCTGTCAAATATTTTTACGCCCAACTCTATTTCAAGTTTTTGAATCATCATGCTTAATGTCGCTTGTGTCACAAAACTCTTTTCAGCTGCTTTGGCAAAATGTCTGAAGGTGTCAACGGCAATAATATAGTCCAGTTGCTGTAAGTTCATACTTATAGATATAATCTATGTAAATATAGAAAATATCTATTTGATTTATAGATTAAAAAAATGCAATTTCGCCATCATAACCAAAAACTAACTATCGTGTCAAAGAAAAAACTAACTACAGCAAGCGGAAGACCCTTTACAGAGTTTGATAACTCAATGACTGTAGGACCGCGCGGTCCAATATTGTTGCAGGATTACTTTCTGCACGAAGATATGGCCCATTTTAATCGTGAAAGAATTCCCGAAAGAGTTGTACATGCAAAAGGTACAGGTGCCTTCGGTACTTTAACAATTACAAATGATATTTCAAAGTATACGAAAGCTAAGATTTTTTCCAAAATCGGGAAACAAACAAAAATGTTTATCCGTTTTTCAACTGTTGGCGGCGAAAAAGGAAGCGCCGACAGCGAAAGAGATCCACGTGGTTTCGCCATGAAGTTTTATACTGAAGATGGAAACTGGGATTTAGTAGGTAATAATACTCCTGTTTTCTTTATAAAAGATCCTAAAAAATTCTCTCATTTCATTCACACTCAAAAACGTGATCCGAAAAACAATTGCAAAAGTCCAACGATGATGTGGGATTTCTGGTCCCTCAATCCGGAGTCATTGCATCAGGTAATGATATTAATGAGTGACAGAGGAACACCTTTTTCACACCGCGCAATGAATGGTTACGGAAGCCATACCTTTTCTCTCATCAATAAAAATAATGAAAGAGTCTGGGTAAAATTTCATTTCAAAACTATGCAGGGAATTAAAAATTTCACAAACGATACTGCCACTGAAATGAAAGGAAAAGATCCGGATCATTCTCAAAGAGATCTGGTTGAAGCAATAGAGAAAAAAGAATTTCCAAAATGGGCTATGAAGATTCAGGTAATGACTGATGAACAAGCAAAAACCTTTAAATGGAATCCATTTGATCTGACGAAAGTTTGGCCTCACGGAGATTTTCCATTGATCGATGTCGGTGTAATGGAATTGAATGAAATCCCTTCCAATTATTTTCGTGATGTAGAACAATCTGCCTTCGCTCCTGCTCATGTTATTGATGGAATCGGTTATTCTCCTGATAAAATGTTGCAAGGACGTTTACTATCATATCCCGATGCCCACCGCTATCGATTGGGTGTTAACTACGAACAAATTCCTGTAAACAAATGTCCATACATGGTTGCAAACTATCAACGTGACGGACATATGCAGGTTGGAGATAACGGCAATTCCGATCCGAATTATCGTCCGAATAGCTTTGATGAAATCGTTGTTGATGAATCATACAAAGAGCCGTCGATGCAATTAGATTCTCTGACTGCCGATTGGTACGATCGCAATGCTAATGATAACGATCATTACTCCCAACCCGGAATGTTATATCGAAAAGTAATGAATGATCAGGATAAAAAAAATCTCGTTCATAATATCGTTGCTGCAATGAGTGGAATTTCCGGAAGTAAAAAAGATGAAATCATAAATCGTCAGCTATGTCATTTTTTCCGTGCCGATATTCAATTAGGAATGGCAGTCGCTTCTGGATTAGGTGTTACTGTTGATGAAAAGGCGATGGAGCATGCTGTTTA
>JANOVV010000072.1:0-97329 GCA_031417555.1 Bacteroidota bacterium | reverse complement strand
TATTCGAAGCAATTTAATATTAATTTTGGAAACAATAATTTTCTGATATGCGGGAAGAAAGATTGATTCAAAAAGTTAAATTGTTAATTGAAAGCTATTCTTTTAATCAACCGTTTTCGATTTATTTAAGGGAACATTTTCGAAAACATCCCGAAATGGGTGCTCGCGATCGCCGCGAAACTCGCGGTTGGGCTTTTAATCTGCTTCGTATCGGACCTAACTTATTAGATTTATCATTCGAAATACGATTAAGCATTGCTTGCTTTCTTTGTTCCAATACCATTTATCCTTCCCTTTCGTATCTGTTAAATACCTATTCTGAATTTTCGGAAACGGATTTAAATAAACCATTGGATCAAAAAATTAATATCGTTCAGGAGAAATATTCTGCTTTTAAAATCGATTCTATTTTTCAAATGTCTGATCAACTTTCTCAACAGATAGATAGAAAAGAGTGGTTTCTGTCTTTTCTCATTAAACCAAAAGTTTGGATTAGAATTCGTAAAAAGTATAAAGAAGAAATTCGCAAAGAATTGAAAGAAAAAACTATTTCATATTCTTCCGATGATGACCCACTAATTTTTTCATTCCCTGCCGATGTTTCTCTTGAAAAGACAGATGCTTACCAAAAAGGATTTTTTGAAATTCAAGATAAATTCTCTCAGCTTACAAAACAGTTTTTTCAACCTAAGCCAAATGAATTCTGGTGGGATGCTTGTGCCGGTGCAGGAGGGAAGAGTCTTTTATTAAATGAAGAAGCCTCTGATATAAAAATTTTGGCAACAGATGTTCGTGAAAATATTCTAAATAATTACAAAGAACGCTTGAGGAAAGCAGGTTTTCTATTTAATGAGACCAAAGTTTTGGATATTTCATTGCCATTGATCAATTTTTCCGATAGAAATTTCGATGGAATTATTACAGATGTTCCATGCTCTGGCTCAGGTACATGGTCTCGTTCTCCCGAATGGCTTCAAAACAATACAGACATGCGTCTGACCGAGCATTTTATCCCACTTCAAAGAAAGATCGTTACCAATGTTATTCCTTACCTGAAAGTTGGATTTCCTTTGATATTTATTACATGTTCTGTTTTTAAAAAAGAAAATGAAGAAAATATTCAATATTTTGTAAACAATTTACCTCTTAAACTTGAAAAATCTACCTATCTTGAAGGTTATAAATCAGGAGGTGATACTCTTTTCGTTGCAAGATTAACGAAGATATGATGAAACCCTTGATATATAAGTGATATTGCATTGGAAAATGATTTTTTTAAAGAAACCATGCATTAAGTTTTTAGTATAAGTAATACTTAATATAAAACTGAAAACGTGCGCCTTGTGATAAACAGGTATTTTGGATGGTCCTTATTACTTTTACTAGTATGTTCAGGCCAGCTTTTTTCTGAGACCAAAGTTTCTTCGGAAACTGATCTCAAGAAGCGCGCTGACCATTATTTTGCCGCTGAAAATTTTGAAGCCGCTTTACCCGATTATTCCCGCCTTCTCAGTTTATATCCGACCGAGTCGATTTATAATTATCGTTTTGGCGTTTGCCTTTTACTCGCAGGCAAAGAAAAAGCAAATGCTTCTACCTATCTTGAAGTTGCCGCCAAAGATCCTTCTACTGCAGAAGATGTCTGGTATTTTCTTGGTAAAAGTTTTATGATTAACAATGATTTTTTAAAAGCGAATGACTCCTTTGAAAAATTTAAAAAAATTGCCGGCGCTTTAAAACAAAAGAAATATGATATTGACGTCTGTATTCAAAATTGCAAAAGTGGATTAGAACTTTCCAAAAAAAGAAAAAACATAGTAATAACGAATAGTTCGTATGTAGGTAGAAATGCCTTTTTTAATAATTACGACTTCAGCAATTCTTCCGGTAAAATTGTAAATGCAGCTGAACAATTCCAAACTGAAATTGATCGTGCTAAAGTGAAAGACCCTGTAATGTATATTAGCGATGACAAGCAAAAAATATACATTGCGAGTTATGGAAAGAAGGAAGAGACGGGGAAGGATATTTATTTCATTCGTAAAACTCCCGACAATCAGTGGTCTGCTCCCGAAAATTTGGGATTTTCTATTAATACAAATTCAGATGAAGATTTCCCATTTTTAGACAGAGACGGACGCACACTTTATTTTTCGAGTAAAGGCCATAACAGTATAGGCGGTTACGATATTTTTAAAACTGTCTATAATTTTAATACTAAGCAATGGTCTATTCCGGAAAACCTGGGAATGCCTATCAATACAACCGGTGATGATATTCTTTTTGTTCCAAATGTAAATGGTAAAGATGCCGTTTATTCAACTACGGTTGAATCTACAAACAATGCAATTACCATTCGTTCAATAAAAATCCCGGGTGGAATAAATGAAATGGTTACTATTTCGGGAGTTTATATTCCAAAGGATCAAAAAATGAGAAGGGATGCACGAATATCTATTCTTACCAGTTCCGGTGATGGAATAATTACTTCTGTTCATACTGATCCTACTTCCGGTAAATATGAACTGGTTTTACAACCCGGACAAAATTACATGATTGTTGTTGAGGGTGGTGGTTATCTTCCCCATGCGGAAATTTTTGATCTTCCTTCAGGAATGGTCAATCCTGATTTAAAACAGGTTGTAAATATTAATAAAGACGATCAAAAAGAAGAATTGTCGCTTCAGAATTTCTTTTCTTCAGAAAAAAACTCATCCAGACCTACTAAATCAATTACACGATCCTATTCAACAAAAGTTGATTCATCTTCCATGATCAGTGTAAAAATTAATGACCAGATTATTTTTGTAACTCCTCCTTCGCCGGTAGCTGAAGAGACTGCTAATACCGAAACAGTTTCCGGTTCTTCTGTTGAATCAACTTCAATTGAAAGTGAAAATACTTTATTGGAAAATACTGTAAGTGATTCAAGTGCTTTGCCTGAAATTAAAATTAAAAAAAGAGATAAATACGACCCTACTCTCGAAGAAGGAATTTCTTCCGATCAGTTAAAACAGCAAGAGGAAGAAGCTGAGAGGATGAAAGAAATTGTATCCGACGAAACAACTCCTGAAAAATCGTTGGATTTTAATGTCAGCAATGAAGATCTCGCTAAAATGGCTTATAGTGATGCTCAGGTATTGCAGGATGAAGCTGATAGTACAAAAAACGAAGCTGAACTTTTGCGCATTAAAGCAACTGAAAAACAAGAATTAGCACTCTTACAGAAAACTAAGTCTGAAAACAAAGGATTAAGTTCTGATAGTATAAATTATTTATTAGCTCAATCGGAGTTAAATCGTTTAGAGGCAGATGAAATCAATAAACAAGCAGATGAACTTTCTTCAATAGCTTCTTCAAAACAAGCTGAAGCTAATACGGCAATACAGGAGGCTAATGAAATATTTAACAAATCTAAAACTTCTGAACCGCTTGCTTTAAAACGAAAAGCTTCAGTAAAGAAAAATGTAATAAATAATAATGCCCCTGAAAACTCTAATATTAATTCAGGAAAAACAGAAACTGTTCTTAATTCGGATTCTGTCGATTCAAAATCAATATCAACTGAAAATGGAAGTGTAACTGCTTCGGATCAAAAAATAAATTTAAATGAGAATAAATCTGATTCAACATCAACAGAATCTGAAAATCAGAATACTTTGAATGCTCCATTTATTCCAAATATTAATACAGATGAATCTTCATCACTTTCAACAATGGACGATGTTTCATTGACTGTTGAAACAAATAATGCTTGCCAGGATGAAGTTCCAATAAAGAATTATGATCACGCTGAAATTCTCGCTCAGGAAACAAAGACTTCTACAGATAATGTTTCTACCGAAGCCTTAAAAACTGAAGTGAAAGAAAATGATCTAGCAATTCAGAAAAAGGCAGACGATAAATCAAATGTTTTGAAGAACAATTCGCCTATTGATAATACAATTTCAACGAATGCGAATATAACCGATTCTTCAAAGGTTGCTGAGGATGTTAATTTGAAAGAAAAGAAAGCAACTTCTACAAATGAATCAATCAGTGAAAATATATCAGAGAATAATCAAGTAGTAATTCCTGATAAAGCTAGTATGGCAGAAGTAAATACTATCTATACAGCTGATTCTTCTTTATCAAAAATTAAATCAACGGAATCTAATTCTGCTATATTAGCTGAAACAAATGCTTCTATTATTCCAACAGCAGATTCAATTCATTCGGAAAGCAATCTTCAGGCTAACAATACAACTAATAATTTAAAGACAAAAAATCCGAATGAAAACGTTCTTGCGCCGGATTTAAAAGCAGGTTCCGTTGAAATAAATAAGTCCGGTATCAATAATGAAAAAAGTGATGAGAGAATAGCCAAGAATTTACCTATGCCTGTTAAAGAAGAGGCAAGGATTGCGTATCGTGCGTATCAGGATAAAATGAAACATTCCAATGAACTTACTACTCAATCACTAAATTTACAAGATCAAATAAGTCATTTGCACAGTAGTCCGGAACGCGATAGTCTTATAAGAGAATCAAACAGTTTGGCCATTGAATCTATTCACGAATGGCAGGAAGCATTAAAAAAGATTCAGGAAGCACGAAAAATAGATTCAGGTGTTGAGTATAAAATGAATGTGAATGATTATGCTTTGAATTCATCTAAATCAGATAAGAATTTAGTAAAAACTAATGATGCAGGATTGGTTAAACAAAATGATTCAACGTTACAGGCAAATGCTGTAATTTCAAAACCATCAATACCTGTAAAGGAAACAAAGTTTAATTATTCATCCGGCTCAACGGATTCAAGTATTAAATATTTACAGGATAAAAATGATTCAGAAGCAAATTTAGATACGCTTCATCCTGATTATCCGATGTATGTTAAATTGAAAAAAGAAATTACGAGTAAACAAGTCGAAACTATCGATGTTTTTGCTGAAGCAATTAATTTGAACAATAAATCGGTTCAAGAAAAAGAAAATGAATTGGCGCTAATGGATAGTGCTTATGCGGAAACAGATAAAGATAAAAAGAGTGATTATATAAAGCGATCTTTCGAACAGAAAGCTCTTTCGGAAAAACATGCACAGGAGGCAAAAGAAAAATTTGCCATTTCCCAGCAGCATACAAAAGAAGTAAAAGGATTAAGACTTGATCTGGCTTCTGTTAAAGATAGAATTAGCCGTAAATCGGATCAGAATATTTTAACAGCATCTTCAAAAGTAAATTCCGGAATTATAAAAAAAGGGGACGATTCAGCCAAAGCAAAACCTGTAATATCTCCAGTTAAAAAGCAAGCTGAGAAAAATGTGATTTTGGAGAAAAAGGCTCCAGTTTTTGCAATGACATCCAAAAACGATGATGAATTAAGTGTAAACGAAGAAGCTATCGAATCGGTAGATGTTACGAAAAACGGCTTGGATGAATTTACCCGAAATGTATTTGGTAAAAACCAATCTGCTTTTTATTCGGAAAAAAATCCGATACCAATGAATCCTGATCTTCCCGATGGTCTTGTATTTAAAGTTCAGATTGGAGCATTTCATAAACCATTGCCATCAGATATCTTTAAAGGATTGCAACCTATTTCAGGAGAAACAACTCGTCCGGGATGGATTCGTTACTGTGCAGGTTTATTTAAAGCTTTCGAACCGGCTAACATTGTAAAAAAAGAAATTCAAAGAAGTGGTTATAAGGATGCATTTGTTGTCGCCTATTTCAATGGTAAACGCATTGAACTTAACGAAGCTTATGCAATGCTGAAAGAAAAGGAAAACCTTATGGCCTATAAAAATGAATCCGCTAAAGAAATCGCAATGCTGCGTGCTTTAAATATTCATTCAACGCCATCTTCAAATAACGATGATAAAGACCTAAATGCATTTTATGGCAAACCGGCTATATCATCAACAGAAAATGCCACCGGTTTAACCGAATATTCAGTTCAGGTAGGTGTATATCGTGCTGCTGAAGCTCCTGCAGCAATTGCATCCATTCAGCCTTTGCAAACAGTCCCTACAAAGTCTAATTTATTCCGCTTTACGAGTGGTAGATATTCGAATCGCGCTTCTGCTGATTCTGCAAAAATGCAAATTATTAAATCGGGTATTAAGGATGCGTTTATTGTTGTTTATAAAAATGGTGTTGTTTTAAACAACGACAATGAACGTTTAGCTGTAAACAACAAAAAAACTAAAGCAAATATAAACTCAGCCGTAGCAAAAAAAGAAAATAGTTCGGAGCCGGTTTCTCAGCCCGGACAGTTAATCTATAAGATTCAAATTGGTGCTTTCAAAAACGATGTTCCGTATAATATGGTTGAATCCTTTCTGGCTGTCATTAATAAAGGTATTTCAGTGAAAACGGATGCTCAGCGTGGACTTCATATTTTTTATATTGGGAATTGCAATAGTTATAACGAAGCATCGGTATTACAAACAGAAATCGTTTCAAAAGGTGTTAAAGATGCTTTTATCGTCGCTTTGAAAGATGGGAAAAGGATTCCAATTACGGAAGAAATGAAAAAGTAGGCTGACTTAAAGATTTTTTTTTATATTTTTACATCCATATCAAAGAACTAGAAGCTATGGATGTTTTTAAAAACACACAAGAACTGGAATTTGACGAGGTAATCCTCGACGATGTTAAAGAAGCCAGGGTAAGAGAACTTATTCTTTACAATGACGATGTGAATACATTTGAACATGTAATCGAGGCATTAATTGATGTTTGCGAACATGATCTGGTGCAGGCAGAACAATGTACTTACATCGTTCATTACAACGGCCAATGTTCTGTTAAAAACGGCTCTTATCTGAAGCTAAAACCAATGAAAGAAGGTCTCATTGATCGTGGCTTATCGGCCGTAATCAAATAGGTTTTTGTTTTCACCTGTATTGCCCATTGTTGGGTTCAAAATTATATTCCTAAAAATTAAAATATGAAATCATTCAGTTTAAAAGTACTATGCTTATTTGTTTTCTTTAGTTCATGTTCCAAAGTTCCGATTACCAATCGCCGGCAGATGAATTTATTGCCGGAAAGTGAAATGGTTTCAATGAGCCTGACTGAATATCAGAGTTTCTTAAAGCAGAATCCACCGGTAAATGGAACACCTGAATCACAGATGGTCAAAAATATCGGAGCAAAAATTCAAAATGCTGTTACGCAATACATGAATCAAAACAAAATGGGTGACAGGATTTCAGGATATAAGTGGGAATTTAATCTTGTAAATTCAAAAGAAGTGAATGCCTGGTGTATGCCCGGAGGAAAAGTTGTTGTTTACAGCGGACTGTTACCGGTTACTCAGGATGAGGCTAGTCTGGCTATTGTAATGGGCCACGAAATCGGTCATGCCGTAGCACGCCATGGTAATGAACGAATGAGCCAGGGTTTGCTTGCTCAATTAGGTGGTGTTGCTTTGAATGTAGCGTTAGCAAGTAATAGTGCAGAGACCAGAAGTATTTTTCTTACTTCGTATGGAGTAGGTTCTACACTTGGCGTATTGGCTTTTTCCCGTACACAAGAATCGGAAGCAGATAAACTCGGTATTATTTTTTCGGCAATGGCAGGATATGATCCAAGAAAAGCTATTCCTTTTTGGCAAAGAATGTCGGCCAGCAATGTAGGAGGAAAGCCGCCTGAATTTTTAAGCACCCATCCAAGCGATCAAACCCGTATTAAAGACCTTCAAGCTTTTATGCCTAAAGCGATGACTTATTATAAAGGAAAGCTGTGACCGGAATTAAATGGATTGAGGTGATTGGTTAAAAATGGTTGAGGTTAAATTCAAATTATAATAAATAGTATCCTTTATTTTTATTGATATGATTCGACAATTACTGTCAATTTTAATAGCGATATTAATTTCAACAACCTTATTCGGTCAGAAAAAAATATCAAACATTGCGGATTCAACAATAATTCTAAAGCTCGAAAATGACTGGGCGATAGCACTTGTAAACCGCGATGAAACTGTGTTTAATAAATTACTTGCCGATGATTTCTTTTATACGGAGAATGAAAAAATGTATACACGTTCTGAAGTGATACAGTCTGCTATGTCAATATCAGACACAATAGAGAGTGCTTATAATAAAGATATGGAAGTGCATATTAAAGATAAGACTGCCATCGTTACAGGCTGGCTTTTTGTAAACGGTAGAGGATCCGGAAGCAATTTCAACCGAAAATACAGATTTACCGATATATGGTTTAATAAAAATGGTGTTTGGCAATTAATAGCAGCTCAAGATTATTTACTTCCTTAATTTAAATGAGATAATTTATGTGAAATGGGTGTACCATTACTTAATTGTTCAATACGGAAAAATAAACTTCGGTTAAAATTAAGATGATAATTTTTTCATTGATTTTAAGAGGAATACTACCTTTAAAAGGTTAAAATATAGGTAGTTAATTTATAATGTCTGTGAACCCGGAGGGAGTCGAACCCCCAACCTCCTGATCCGTAGTCAGGTGCTCTATCCAATTAAGCTACGGGTCCTATTTTAAAAATAAGTTGTTTTTTTTGAGGTTGCAAATATAGACTAAATATAAAGTCAGCCAATAGTTTTTTATCAGCTTGATAGTAATGAATATTAACTATTCTACTTGTATTTTTACTATGAGAAATAAGTCTAACCCCATTTTTGGGTAACTTAAAAACAATAATTAAAAGTTAAAAAAATTAAAAATCGATATAAAAACCTACTAACTCACTCAATTACAGTCGATAATACTTCAAACTTTTTGTAAAAATTCGACATAATCATTTTCAACAAACGTCCGTGGTACATGCCGTATAGTGCTTTGTCTTCTTTTGCATTTTTCTGACGTATGTATTTAAAAACAACTTCGCCATTATTCTGATCTACGCTTGCGCTAAACCATGCTTTTTTATAGAACTTATTTGGAGTATGTGTAATATGACCGTCTTCGTCAATTTCCCACGATTTTATTTTGTTAACCTTAATTCCATTTTCTATAGCCGGAAATAATTGTTCGGGATGCTTCATCTTAATTTTTACACACATACTTTTTAATTTTTTTAATATTGTAAATTGAATTCTACAAATCGAAATACTTTTTATTCAAGAATTTCCTTTGACATAACATTTAAGATTTCAGGTAACTGTTCGAACTCACTCGACTTATCCAGAAAAACGTCTGCACCGTGCTTCAGACACAAATATTTATAATATGAGTCTGTCCGGTTTGTAAAAACAATAACTTTTATTTGCTGATGTTTAGTTTGTAATTCTGTTAACAGATCAATGCTATTATTTCCGGTTTGTTGGGTATCCAGAATAATGGCATGAGGTTTCATTACTTCAATAATTGTCATAGCTTCAGTATTATTTTCAGCCATGCCGATCACGGAAATATTATTCAGACCGGATATCATAGAATATAATTTCCCATTGATAAGCGGTGATTGATTGGCAAGAAGTATTTTAAATTTGTTTGTCTTTGGCATTAAGTATTTAATTACATACAATAAAACGAAAGCCCTCAAACAAAGTTTGTAGCTCATTTCTTTAAAAAAATGTAAGTAATATTAACTAGTACATGTCATGGTTTGCACTACAAAAAATGGCTATACAAAAAGTTTAAACAAGCTTGTTTTCAAGCACATAATGCATCACTTCAGAATTGGAATGTAGCTTTGTCTTTTCCAATATTCTAACTCTGTATGTACTGATTGTATTTACACTAAGAGAAAGTATTTGAGCTATTTCAGAAACTGTTTTTCCGGAGCCTATCATTTTTAAAACTTCAAATTCGCGGTCTGAAAGCGATTCATGCAACTGTTCCGAAGAGTTCTGATTAATATTTTCGGCCAGTTTCTCGGCAACTGTTAAGGAAATATAACGGCCGGTGCTCACAATTTGTTTAACTGCTTTCACCAATTCTTCGGGAGCACTGTCTTTAGTAAGGTAACCTGAGGCTCCTGCTTTTAAAACCCGAATGGCATATTGATCTTCCGAATACATACTAAGAATTAAAACAGGAAGTTTGGGAAATTCTTCTTTTACCTGTTTCAATGATTCTAATCCGCTTCTGCCTGGCATAGAAATATCACTAATAACAATATCAAATTTTTCATTTCTTATTTTATGAAGCATTTCATTTCCATCCGCAACTTCTTCAATAAATGCATCACTAAATTCTTCCATGAGAATTTGTCTTATACCTTTTCTTACTATTGTATGATCATCGGCTATTAATATGTTCATGTGTTTTCGTTTGTCAATTTTTCTAAATCAAAAGGGATTTCGAGAGTTATTTCAGTTCCATTATCGATTGTACTTTCAATGTTAAGCTGTCCTCCAAGCATGATTGCTCGTTCACGCATTCCTACCAATCCAAGTGTGTTTGAATTTTTAGTTTGATTCATTTTAAAACCAATACCGTTATCTTTTATTTTAAGAAAAATATGTTTATCATTTTTCTCAATTACAGATTCCACTTCGGATGCTTTTGCATGTCTTGCAATATTAGTAAGTGCTTCCTGGAAAACCCTGAAGATACCAATGGAAGAGCCTTTGTTTAATGTAAGTTCATTGAAACCGGATTTAAAACTACATTTTATTGAAGTGCGTTTTTCAAATTCGTGACTTTGCCATTCAAGTGCTGAAATCAATCCAAGGTCATCAATAATGGATGGACGTAGTTCAGAAGATATTCTTCTTACGGTTTGAACAGTATCATTAATTAGTGATATCATACCTGTAAGTTTCTCCTGAATGAATTCATCTTTCTTATCCGACTTTTTTTTAATCCATGACACATCCATTTTTAATGCAGTAAGTGATTGTCCGAGTTCATCATGGATTTCTCGAGCAATATGTGTTCTTTCTTCTTCGCGTATGTTTTGAAGATGAGTTGATAATTGTCTTAATTGTTTGGAAGTGGAAATGATTTCTTCTTCTGTTTTAATGCGATCTGTTACATCGAGAACAATTCCAATAAATCCTATATTTTTTCCTTCGACAATAATTGGAGCAGTTGATATATCCCAATGAACAATTTTACCATCTTTATGCAAATAACGACCGGTTGCTTTGTAAGGGTTGCCTGTCTCTTTGGATTTTTTCCAATCCTCTAAGACTTTATTTCTATCATCAGGATGAATGGCATTAATCCAGTTAAACCCTTCCATTTCTTCCCAGGTAAGTCCCGTCATTTTCAAATCAGCAGCATTACCATAGGTTACTTCCCCATCCGGTTTAACAAAGAAGATACCAATCGGAGCCAGATCCACTAATGTCCGGAATTTTTCTTCACTTTCTATTAATCTGATTTCCGCTTTTTTTCTTTCGGTTATATCTCGGGTTACACCTAGCAAAGAATAAATGGTATCATCGGCATTTTTTAACGGAACTGCATTTGTTTCTAGCCAACGGTGTGTTCCTTTTAATCCTGTAATTTCAAATTCAAGCCAACCTGCATCTCCTTTAAATATATCTTTGGTAAGTTGCGCAAAGGCCTTTTTATAAGGATCATCAACAATACCTAATATTGATTTTCCTTTCAGCTGCTCAAGACTATCTGCTTCTACCATAGCTAGACCGGCAGGATTCATATCCAGCAATTCATTGTTTTTACCTAGTAGTTTTATACACTGAGGTTCAGTTTGTAAAATAGTTCGTAAGTGGTTTTCACTAGCAACTAAAGCTTTTTCCGCTTTTTTATTTTCAGTGATATCCAAAATTAAAGATAATATAGACTGGATATTACCAGTTTCATCTATTAGTACAGAATTAAACCACTGACAATAAATTACCTCTCCCGATTTAGTATTATTCCTGTTAGTGGAATTGTTACTATTATAATTTCCACTCATTAAATCTTCTGCAACTTTAATAACTTCCAACAGGTCTTCTTCAAAAACTAAATTTAAATCTTTAAAATTTTTATTAATAACTTCAGATTCTTTCCATCCAAAAATATGTTCAGATCTACTTGACCATTTTTGTATCAGGAAATTTTTATCCCATTCAATGATTCCCAATGGTGAATTGTTTAGATGAAAGGTAAGTTTCTGATGGGCAATTGCTAAATCAAAATCAATCTTTTTTTGTTCCGTGATATCAACCAATACACCTTCAAGCAATTCTTCGTCTGTAAGTGGATCTTTAATCAATGTGCTATTTTCAATTACATATACAGGTTCTCCATTTTTGTTTTTTAGGATAGATTCAAAAAAAGTCAAAACCTGTTTTTCTCTTATGGTATTAATGAATTTATTTCTGTCGTTTTCGGAAAAATAAAGCATGCTAGCATGCTTATTGATTAGTTCTAAGGGTGAATCATATCCCAATATTTTAGCAAAGGCCGGATTACAAGTAATTATATTACCTTTTACATTTGACTGAAAAATGCCAGCCAGATTTCTTTCAAATAAATGTCGAAATTTCACTTCACTTTCTTTTAATTGCTTTTCGGTTTTTTTTCTTTCACTTACATCACGAAAAATGGATAATAGTCTTCCGTCAGTTAACATTTTTACATTAATTTCAACATCAACCAAAGTTCCATCCATTCGTACCATCTTGCGTTCTCTTATAATATTTATATTTTTGTAAAGTAAGTCAAACCGTAAAGGATCCGATGCTAATTGCTTCGGTTCCATAAAAGATCGAATATTTTGGTTTATTATCTCTTCTTTTGCAGCACCCAATAATTCACAAAAACTCGAATTAACTTCAAGCAGATTTCCATTTTTATCTGCAGTTACAATAGCATCAGAAGCTTGTTCAATAAGAGAACGAAAACGATCTTCACTTTTACGTAACTCATCTTCTGTTTTTCTTCTTTCAGAAATATCACGGATTATCATACTGGTTCTTTCTTCACCATTAGAAGCTGTAAAAATTGTTGATGCCACTTCGCCTAAAAATTCGCTATTGTCTTTTCTAATAAAATTAAATTCGCCTTTAAAACGGCCAGTCTTTTTTCTTTCTTCTAAAGCCAAAGGTAAATTGGGATTATTTTCACTTAATATTCCTTTACGACCCAACTTACAAATCTCTTCTTCACTCCATCCAAATATTTTAACCGCTTCAGGATTTGCGGATAAAATCGTACCATCGGATATAGTTAATAAAATAGCTTCTCCGCTATTATTGAAAATGGAATGATATAATTCTTCACTTTCTTTTATTTGATTTTCCTTTTTCCTTAAAAGAATTTCAGCTTTCTTTTTTTCGCTGACATCTTTGAAATATATAGTTAATCCATTTGGAGATGGATAAATATGATTCTCAAACCAGGTATCATAGGGAGGATAATATTCTTCCAGGTAAATATATTCCTGTTCTTTCATTGCTTTATAATAAGCATGGTAAAAGGGTTGGTTAATACCTTCAGGAAATTCCTCCCAAATGTTTTTACCAATTAATTTATCAGGGTCACGGTTTAATATTTCTCCGGCTTTTTTATTAAGATAAGTGTAACACCATGTATTATCAATAGAAACAAAAGCATCTGTTATTCTTTCAAGAGTTTCAGACAATTTATTTCTAGATTCAATTAAACGACTTGATCTTGTGGCTACTTCCATCACCAATCCATCCTTTAATTGTATTAATTCAAACTCTGAGTCTATTCTTTTTTTAATTTCACCTTTTAATTTGGATAAAAGTGTAAGCATTAGAAGCATAATCAAAAATGTTGATAAGATAAATATACTTGCAACATTGGAGGATGTTTTTTGGTGATCCATATTTTGTTGCAACATAAATTTATTTTCTTCTAAGTGAATCCGGTCAATCTGTTTGTGTATTTTATTTGTGTTTAATTTATTTTCAAATAAAAACGACAATCTGTTTTTAGAATTAATATTATTCTTGCTTTGTAAAACATATATTTTTTTAGATAAATTTAATTGTTTATCAACGTAAAAATTAATTGAGTCAATTCTGGAAATAAAGATATGATTACCTTCCCGAAGTTTGATCAAAACAGCAATTTCCCTGTTAATAATATTTTTGGCTTCCTGAATTGATTGAATTGAATTTTTATTTTTTGCAAATAGGAAATCATTTATTCCAAATTCAATGTCGTTTGCTGTTGTTAATACTTTCTGTGTTCTATATATTATCTCATCCGATTTTTCATCCAATTGTGCTATGTTTCTTAAAATACTGGATTGTTTATTAATTACAAAGTAAGTTCCAACAAGTATAACCAACATCAAAGCTGTTATATAAAAAGGAAATTTTATTATTGTATTTTTCAATTTCTTTGTATTATTATAAATGATTTTCTTTTTTAATAATCAAAATAAAATTACCATAGATTATTTACAACGAATAAATTCTTTATCCCCGCCAATAAATTACAATAGAAGTAAATCGTTAATGTGTTTTATTGTAAATTGAAAAGTAACGATATTTTATTAATAATTAACATTATGCTAAGTACATTGTTCACGGCAAAGTGTTCATACTTTCAAAAATACTTAAAGCATAATTCCTGATTTCATTCGGAAGAGATTTTGTAATAGAAAAGCTGCCATAACCGGTCGCTTCATAGGTCGAAACAAATTCTAAATAATCACGGAATTTCGTGTTTGATTTCTGGAAAAATTCTGGAAATTTTTTTTCAACTGCAATACTAATTTCGTCGCTATTCATTTTATTTATTTAAAGAGAGTAAGATACGAAAGGATAGCTTCATTTAACATGTATGAATTGTTTTTATAATTTTATTCATTATTTCGAATTGATGTTTTGAGAATTGTTACTGAAGATTAAGTATAAATACTTTCCATACGATAGCTTAAACAATACGATATCAAGATCTTATAATTGCATCGGTAATTCAAATTTATTCAAAGTTATTTGTAACGTACTTAGTGTTTTTCAATTTTTTATTTAGTGAAACGACTATTTAATTTTAGTCTTTGTTTTTCCGTTTGGAGAAAGTTTAGTTTATTTATAAAACTTTTAGAATTCCTTTTATGAATTCCGCCAATATTATCTCTCAACTTGAAAGCAATATCCATGTATTTCAAGGTCTCTTTACAAATATTCCGGAAGAATTAATTCTTTGGCGCAATATGCAAGGGAAATGGAATTTGTTAGAAATTATTTGTCACCTATACGATGAAGAAAGAGATGATTTCGGTCTTCGACTCAAGCATGTTTTGGAAAACCCTTCACAACCTCTTCCACCTACTGATCCTGTGGGATGGGCAACCAGCAGAAATTATTCTTCTAAAATTTTCAGCAATGTCTTAATTGATTTTTTACAGGAAAGAAAGGATACGGTTAAATGGCTTCGATCAATTAAAGCAGATCACTTTGAAAATACTTATATGCATCCTAAATATGGCCCTTTATCCGGTAATTTTTTCTTGTCCAATTGGCTTGCACATGACTATCTCCATTTTCGCCAAATTGTAAAATTGAAATTTGATTACATTGCTTTTTCAACCGGCCATAAACTCGATTATGCCGGAACCTGGTAATTTTCTAAGTTCTAGCAAATTTAAGTTATAATCCTTTTATTAATTTTACAAAACCATGTCTCTTGATTCTTGATTCTTGGCTCTTGTTTCTTTTCTCTAACAAGTTCGTTGATAAATACCCTCGTTTACTCTTCAAATTAAGGGCATAAATGAGTGGAAAACGTTTATCTTTGTTGCATTCTAGAGATAAATTAAAAAAGAAAACGTGGCTCTTATAAAATCAATTTCAGGCATCAGGGGGACAATCGGGGGGAAACCAGGCGAAGGATTAACACCTGTTGATATAGTAAAGTATACAGCAGCATATGGTACCTGGATCATAAAAAATACAAATAAATCACGCAAATCAGTAATTGCAATCGGACGAGATGCTCGTATTTCCGGCGAGATGGTTCAAAATCTCGTTGCAGGTACATTAAAGGGTTTGGGAATTGATGTAATTTATCTTGGGCTTTCTACAACACCTACTGTTGAAATCGCCGTTACTGAATTTAATGCCGATGGCGGAATTATTTTGACTGCCAGCCACAATCCCAAACAATGGAATGCTTTAAAGCTTTTAAATAATAAAGGTGAATTCGTTTCAGCTGCCGACGGTGCTGAGATTCTGGAAATTGCCCATAGCGAGGATTTTCACTTTGCCGAAGTGAGTAAACTTGGTAAATACACGACAGAAACGAACTTTCATTTAAAACATATTGATAAAATTCTGGCTTTACCTTTAGTAGATGTAAAGGCAATAAAAGCACGTAAATTTAAAATTGTTATTGACTGCGTAAATTCAACCGGTGGCATCGTTGTACCTGCTTTGTTAAGGTCTTTGGGTGTCGATGATATTATAGAACTTTTTTGCGAACCCAATGGACAATTCCCTCACAATCCTGAACCGCTTCCTGAACATTTGGGAGACATTGCCAAGGAAGTCAAAAAGAGAAATGCACATTTGGGTATTGTAGTTGATCCGGATGTCGACAGACTTGCCCTTGTTTGTGAGGATGGTGAAATGTTCGGTGAAGAATATACGCTTGTGGCAGTTGCCGATTATATTTTAAAAAACAAAAAAGGAAATACGGTCTCTAATTTATCTTCTACACGGGCTTTAAGGGATATTACCGAAAAGGCCGGCGGAAAGTATTTTGCCGCTGCAGTCGGGGAAGTGAATGTAGTGGAAGCGATGAAAGCAAATCATGCAGTTATCGGCGGTGAAGGAAACGGCGGAATAATTTACCCTGATTTACATTATGGCCGTGATGCTTTAGTAGGCATTGCACTTTTTCTCACACACCTTGCCAAGTATGGAAAAAATACTTCCATGTTGCGTGCATCTTATCCTAATTATTATATTTCAAAAAATAAAATTGAATTAACGGCCGATATTAATGTTGATCGTATATTGGAAGGAATTCAGGAAAAATATAAGAGACAGCCTATTAATACCGTAGATGGCGTAAAAATTGAATTTGATAAAGAATGGGTACACCTGCGGAAAAGTAATACAGAGCCAATAATCAGGATATATGCAGAAAGTCAATCACAGACAACTGCTCAAAATCTTGCGGAAAAAATTATCTTCGATATTAAAGATATGATCAGTGAAAAACTGATTAAATAAATCGATCTTCTAAACCATGAAAGTTTATCTCGACAATGCTGCAACAACGCCTCTTGATCCCGAAGTGATTAAAGCAATGTTATCTGTTATGCAGAATAGTTTCGGCAATCCTTCTTCCATTCATTCCTGGGGGCGTGAAACTAAAGCTGCAATTGAAACGGCCAGAAAAACTGTTGCACGTTTGCTTAATGTTGCTCCATCGGAGATTTTTTTTACAAGTGGTGGTACTGAAGCAAATAACACAGCAATTTTTTGCTCTATTCGTGACCTGGGAATAAAACATGCAATTACTTCCCGTGTTGAACATCATGCAGTTCTTCATACTCTTGAAGAACTTGCAAAAAATGGAAAGATAAAATTAAGCTTTGTTGATCTTGATGAAAAAGGTCATGTAAACTTATCCCATTTGGAAGAATTATTGAAATCCAATGACCGGAGTCTGGTTAGTCTCTTGCATGGAAATAATGAAATTGGAAATCTATTACCATTAAAAGAAGTAGGAGATATTTGTGAAAAATCCAATGCGATTTTTCATAGTGATACTGTTCAAACAATGGCACATTTTCCATTTGATCTGAAGAAGATAAATATTCATTTCATTAATTGTGCTGCTCATAAATTTCATGGCCCCAAAGGCGTTGGATTTCTTTACATCAACAGTAAAATACGGATACATCCTTTTATTTTCGGAGGATCGCAGGAGAGAAATATGCGGGGAGGAACTGAAAATGTTTATGGCATCGTTGGATTAGCAAAAGCAATGGAAATTGCATTTAATCAGCTCGATGAACACAAAGAAAAAATTACGAATTTAAAAAACTACATGGCTGAGAAGTTAAAAGCTAGTATTCCTGATATAAAATTTAATGGAGATACGATTGGAAAGAGTCTTTATACGGTTTTAAATGTTTCTTTTCCCGCAACTGAAAATTCAGAGATGCTTTTATTTAATCTTGATATTGCAGGCATTGCATGCTCCGGAGGCAGCGCTTGTTCTTCAGGAACTGATACCGGTTCACATGTATTGAAAACTCTTTATGGAAACTCTGAAAGGCCATCTGTTCGCTTTTCTTTCAGCAAGTATAATACAAAAGAAGAAATTGATTTTGTTGTTGAAAAACTGAAGGAACTTTATGTAGTCACTTCAGAATATAAATCCCATTAAAGCGGGATTTTTGTAATTGATATTTAATTAGCATTCCAATATGATTAGAATGATTGGTAAGAGAAGTTATTAATATTAGAGTTTTCGATGGTGTTTTTATACAAAACTCAGATTTTAAATTTTCAAAACAAAAAAGGCTTCATTTTTATGAAGCCTTTTTTGTTAGTGCATTTGTGGTGGTAAGCCCTGTCTTCGATCTTCCTTTCGACCCTGAATCATCTCCAGCAATCTTCTTTTAAAATCATCTTCAGATTTATAAAGTTTAGCAACTTTCTTGATGGGCAATATCTTTTTAAATTGAGGATGATATTTTTTAATAATCTCTAATTCATTTTGACGGAAAATGATTTCATTGTCAACATTTTTTTCGAGTTCAGCATCACTTAATTCATCCAGGTTTTCTTTAGTGTTGATAATATTTTCGCGTCGACTTTTGCGAAGTTTCTCTAATTCGTCTGAATACATATTGTAAACAGGCCAAAAAGTTTTTGCTTCTTCTGATGTCAGATTAAGTCTTTCAGTAAGAAAACCGATTTTCATTGCATCAACTCGTTCTTTTGCAGGACGTCTTTCTTGTGCAATAATTGCAGTGGTGAAAAAAAGGAAAGTAAGTAAAAATATTTTTTTCATTTTATTATAATTTATTTTCTATTTGTATTATTTCTATATTATTATCAATTAAGTATTGTTCTATACTTTCATCTGAATTGTCAGTTGATTGGTTAGCTAAGACATCCACAAAAAAATCCTCATCAATAGATTGAATAAAGTTTGAATTTGAAAGGTCTTCTGCGGTTAGTTCTTGCACACGCACGTTTGAAATAGAACTTTGCTTATAAAAAAATAATCCGGCAAGAAGAATTATGGTAGCAAAAGCTATTGGTATGGCAATTCGTGGTCGTTGAATAGAGGAAAGCCATAATTCAAGTTTTGATTTTTGATTTAAAATATTTTCAGAAACAATAGCTGGAAGATTTTCGAAATAGCCATCAGGAACAGTGAATGGATTTATTTGAGCATTTTTGCTAAAATCAGGCAATGTATTTATCTGATCCATTATTTTACCGGGCAATTCCTCGAAATAAGCGGGAGGAACATTAAAAGAATCATTCCCTTTTAATGCTTTTCTTAGCTTTTCTTCCTCTTTATTTATATCTTTTTTCATTTGTCTTCTCTATGATGCCGATCAAAGCCATTAGTTTAAATCTCAGAAACATATTTACTGATTTTTTTTACCGCATGATGGTAAGTTGCTTTAAGTGCACCTACTGTTACTCCAAGAATTTCTGAAATTTCTTCATATTTCATCGCATCAAAATATTTCATATTAAATACAATTCTTTGTTGCGGTGGAAGTTTAAGAATAGCTTGTTGTAATTTCAATTGAATTTTATCGCCGGTAAAAAGCGGATCATTATTTAGCGAATCTGCCATTTCGTATTCAACATCACTAAAGGAAACAAAGGCACGACGTTTTTTTTGTTTAAGAAAAGTTAACGATTCATTGGTAGCAATTCGATAAAGCCATGTATATAGTTGAGAATCCTGGCGAAAATTTTCGAAGTTTTTCCATACTTTGATGAAAACATTTTGTATTACATCATTTGTATCATCATGATCCAAAAGAATACGTCTAATATGCCAATAAAGTCTTTGCTGAAATTGATTTACTAAAAGATTAAAAGCGTAATGACGAGTTTTTTCATCAAGAAATTTTTCAAAAAGTTCTTTGTCGCTATATTCAGGTGTTTTCCCGGAAGTAATCTCTGTGGCTGTTTGCGGCACGGGGGGCTGGGGGGTAGAAGCAAGACAATCTTGTCAATCTTGAATCTTGACTCTCTTTTTTTATAAATGCGTTAACTCTTGTTTTTTCCTGCTAATTGCTTTTTCGGCGGCGGCAACAATATTATCAGCTTCCAAACCGTATTTTTTCATTAACAATTCCGGTATACCACTTTCTCCGAAAACATCCATTACGCCAACAAATTCAAGAGGTGAAGGAAAACTATTAGAAAGAACATGTGCAATTGCATCACCTAATCCTCCGTTTATCTGGTGTTCTTCGGCAGTAACTGCACATCCTGTTTTTCTTACGGATTTTAGGACAGCTTCTTTATCCAAAGGTTTAATAGTATGAATGTTTATTATCTCTGCATTGATTCCTTTTTCTGAAAGAATTTCGCAAGCTTCTAATGCTTTCCAAACAAGATGGCCGGTTGCAAAAATACTTACATCAGTACCTTCATTGAGGAGCAATGCTTTTCCTATTTCAAATTTTTGATCAGCAGGGGTAAAATTCGGAACAACAGGTCTGCCGAAACGGAGGTAAACCGGGCCGATGTATTCGGCAATAGCCAGAGTTGCTGCTTTCGTTTGGTTATAATCGCATGTATTGATGACGACCATACCTGGTAGCATTCTCATCATACCGATATCTTCCAGAATCTGATGTGTTGCTCCATCCTCGCCAAGGGTAATACCGGCATGTGAAGCGCATATTTTTACATTCTTGTCGGAGTATGCAATACTTTGTCTGATCTGATCGTAAACCCGACCCGTAGAAAAATTAGCAAATGTTCCGGTAAAAGGAATTTTCCCGCCTATAGTAAGTCCAGCAGCTATTCCCATCATATTAGCTTCTGCAATTCCAATCTGAAAAAATCTCGTTGGGAATTCTTTTTCAAAAGCATCCATTTTTAATGAACCGGTGAGATCGGCACATAATGCTATTACATTTGGATTTCTTCTTCCAAGTTCAACCAAACCGGCTCCAAATCCGGAACGGGTATCTTTCTTATCTGAATAGGTAAATTTTTTCATGGGATTCTTTTCAATTTAATATTACAATACTAGATTCACCGGAGACGACGGAAAAATCTTTTTCTATGGTATAAATGGTTTCTTTCGAATTTTTCGGACGAAATACTACTTTATATCTTCCGGGTTGAAGAACAATGGTTTCTTTAGTTAGGTTGTCATCCATATTATAGACCCAAGTAAGTTTATCAAAATCTTCTGTATAAATACTTCCATAACCCTGATTGTTTGAAACAAGTGTTACAATTCCGGGTCTGGGCACTCTCAACGTTGTTGTTTTACTTTGTGCAATATCAACATTTTCGAGGTTTATACGAGGTGTTGTCAGTATTTCAATATCATATTTTCCGATTAGATATTTTTCTTCCTCATTGAAATCCTGAACATTTAATGTTTTTGTTTGATTGTGCTGACGAATAATTGCTTGTACTTTTTTAAATTCAACCGGCCCGTCGAATTTCAAAATCAGATCTCCTTGCGGTGCATCAATTCCAACAATTGTGTGTTTTCCGGCTGTCAATATTATCGAATCCAAGGAAACAGGAGGAATAGTATAAACGACAATTTTAAAAATCGGTAACGGATCAATAACTAATGTATCCGGATTTCCTTTTGAATTTAATGTATGAATGAAATTGTATTTTATCTGTCCCGTAAACCTGTCATAAAATGTCATGTTTACATTTGTTTCTGTAGGTCTTTGATTTTCATCCAGAAGATTTACCTGCATAGTTGTATTATTCAAAGCCTGTGAAATAACAATGTTCAAAGCTTCTTTAAACATGCTTTCATTGGTCGCATCAAAATATCTTCCAACACATTCAAAAGTTTTTTTCAGAGATATATCTAAACCGAGTCCGATAACAAATGGTTTTAAAAAAATTCCTTTTTTCTGAAGCATTTGTGAAATTGCGCAGGGATCACCACCACATTCTTCAATACCATCTGTTATTAATATGATAATGTTTCGGGATGGATCCTGAGGAAAATCATTTCCGCAAAGTTCAAGAGATCGTGCAATAGGTGTTGTTCCTTTGGGAATAATTTTTTGCAGAACATTCATGATTTGTGGTATGTTTCCCCTGGAAAATGGAACTTCTAATCGGCTATCGTCACAATCCTGTGGAGGATATTGTTTTAAATGTCCATACACTCGAAGAGCAATTTCGATATTACCAACGTATCGCAGACTATCCAGTAACTGTAACATCAGTTTTTTAGCGACATCTATTTTGGCACCGCTTTGCCACTGAGCATACATACTTTGAGATGCATCGAATAAAAATTCAATTCGCGTTAATTGAGGAGCTTCTTTTTTTTTCTTTTGTGCAGTAGCTGATTGAACTGTTAAAATAAATAAAACAATTACAATTAATAAGCGCATAAATTTTATTTTGTAATAAAGAAGTTTTATTATTTGTAAGTTTAGTTTAGAAATCTCCCAGAGTTTCTTCCAATTGAGATAGAGCAGAGGCTGTTTGTTCTTCATTAGGTGCAATTCCATGCCATTTATGTGACCCCATCATAAAATCGACACCTTGGCCCATTTCAGTTTTCATTAAAATCACAACAGGTTTTCCTTTACCGGTCATTGCTTTTGCTTTTTCCAATGTCTCCACAAGTTCTTCCATTTTATTTCCATCCGTTTCAATAACCTGCCATGCAAAGCTTTCAAATTTCGGACGAAGATTTCCATAGGGCATTATCTGATCAACCGGTCCATCGATTTGCTGATTATTCACATCGATAGTAGCAATAATATTATCAACATTTTTTGCTCCTGCATACATTATTGCTTCCCAAATTTGTCCTTCTTCCATTTCACCATCTCCGCACAAGCAATAAACTAAGTGTGAGTCATTGTTAAGCTTCTTTGCCCTGGATGCACCAATTGCTACGCTAAGTCCTTGCCCTAACGAACCACTGGCAATACGAATACCGGGAAGACCTTCATGTGTAGCCGGATGACCTTGAAGTCTGGAATTTATTTTTCTAAAGGTTTTTAATTCGTTAGGATTGAAAAATCCTGCTCGTGCCAAGACGCTATACCACAATGGAGAAATATGTCCATTGCTAAGAAAAAAAACATCTTCATGTTTCCCATCCATTTCGAAATTAGCAGCAGAATATGACATCTGATAAAAATACAAAGCGACCATAAAATCGGCACAACCTAATGATCCTCCGGGGTGTCCTGAGTTTGACATATTTACCTGTCTTATAATATCGCGTCGAACTTGTGAAGCTATTTTTCTTAATTCTTCAATTGATTTAACATTTTTCATTGGGAATGATTGAATTATTTACTTTGTAAAAATATAATTTTCTCTCTAGCGGAATACCCGCAATTATCTGATTTTATAAACAAAAACAAAAGGAGAAACGGAATAAAAGGAAATTCATTGAGTAATATACAACGATTTATTCGTCTGAAACATTGAAAAAATCATCCAATGTGCGCCTGTCTCGCTTAGTTGGTCTTCCTGTTCCGGGATCCCTGTAAATTGTGATTTTCGTAAGCCTGGCTTTATAAGCTTCAATTTGATCAAGAGGAGTCAAATCTGTATAATATTCCGGGACCAGTTTTGCATTAAGACGATTCATGGAAAGTTTCAAAACTTTCAAAGTACGTGTTAAGCCGGTTCGTTTAATGTTGATTTCATCTCCTTCATTTATTAATCGTGATGGTTTAACTGTCTGTTCATTGATCAGAATTCTGCCTTTTTCACAGGCTTCCGTCGCCAGAGTCCGGGTTTTGTATTGCCTTACAGCCCAAAGCCATTTATCAATTCGCATTCGGTTTTCCACGTGAATTATAATTTATCAATTAAAAAAAACGTTTTATTGATGAAAAATCAAAAATGGTTAAAACTTTAGTCATGACAAAATATATTATCTTGAAAAGTAAATAATATTAATCAATACTTTATTCTTTAAAGAGTAAAAGTACGTATTGCGGCTTTATTAAAATCATTCCCTCAACTTAGTAAAGCTCTGCAAGATTAAAATCCAGCATCACTTTTTGTCTTCTTAATTCATATAACTTTTTCTGAATGAGTCTTAATTGCATCTGTCGTTAATTTTTTAATAAACATTAAAGTAGCTGCGAAATGATGAATGAAGTTTAACTTAATTAATAGCTTTCATCAATAGAAGATTGATAGTATTTACAAAACGAAATGATAATTTTAAGCAAGTTGTCTGAGCATTTAACCCACAAGTTCCGCTGGATGACAATTTCGGCGGTGTTTGTGTGCCGTCCAATTGACGCCGAACTAAAGGTGTAAAATATTTTGACCCTTCATTGGCGTCAATTGGACGGCACCATCTGAAGCAAAACTACGTCAACCGCCAGCTGGCGGTACTTGTGGGTTAAGAGAATCAACAATTGCTATATTTATCTTGATTGCTTTTTTACTCCTCAACACACTGGCAAGCATTGCCACTCCATGTTCAGTAAATACATAAGGAAGTTTTTGTGTACCTCCGCGCTTTCCAGTCTTCGATATCACAATTTGTGATATCAAAGATTTCCATTCTTATCTGGTAAGTTGAAACATAAACCGTTCAGGGAACCGTTCCGCGTTTCGTTTCACAGCCTGGTTCAAGGCCCGCGTTTCAACTGCGTATAGCTCTGCAAGGTCAAAATCCAACATTACCCTTTGTCCCCTTAATTCATAAATCTTTTTTTGAATGAGTTGGATTTGCATCTGTCGTGAATTTTTTAATAACCTGGAACGAAGATGCGGAAAGATGAACGAAGTAAAATTTAATCTTCAGTTTTCATAAAAAGAAGATGGATAGTATTTGCAGGTATGTAAATTATAAGCGTTGATTAACAAATTGCAAATTGCGGTTTAAAGGTGCAGGATGGCAAATCATACATAGCCGGTTACTTTTCAGTATCTTCTAATTTATTAAGTAGTCTTTTTTTTGTTCTTTTAAATGCAATATTTTGCCATTCGGCATCAAAGCTATTCCAAAAAATTCTAATACTACATACACCGGAAGTAGCCATATAAATTAAAAATGTCATATCATCGTATCGAAAATAAATATTGTTATTATCTAAATCAGTTCGTAAATAACCTGCATGCTCGTCCATTAAATTTTCTATTTTGTTCAGTATTTCTAATGCAGTTTTTTTAGGTAAGTTTTTATAAGCATAAGCTTGGAAAATAACCCCTGCATCATTCCACCTATCCCCATAAAAACCTAATATTAAACCTTCTTTATTTTTTTGAGGGCATTTATAAACTAAAGAAGTTATTTCTCCGGAACTTGTAGCTGCTAGAGGATCAATATTAAATTCAATAACAGAATCTGAAATTCCCAAAACGTCATTCAGGACAAAATATTTACCTCTATAAAGAGAGATTTCTTTACTAAATGCTTTAGCATCGAAATAAATTCCGGAGTTATTAGATATTTGGGCTAAAATAACCTGACTAATAGCCAGGTTAAGGATTAATAATTTAATTTTCATTATTTAATATATTTTCCGAAATGTAATCTATTTTTATAATCAAGCACAAGAAACTTCTTGAGCGAGTTGAAAGAAAAGGGGGAATATTAAAATTTTGTGTAGCTCAGTTATATTTTGTTTTTTTTGATAATAAAAAATTTTTCGAGAAGTATTGTATTAGAATTATTTTTATTTAATAAAAATGTAATAAGCAACTATTTTCTCATCTTATCAAAGTCACCGTCCCCTCCGGCTTTTGACTCGATGTAAACGGATATTTCATACCTGCCCAAATTTTCCCATTCTGAAAGATTGCACGAACTTTCCAGGCATAAGCGCCTTGCGGCAAATCTTTTCCATTGTAAGTTCCATCCCATTTATCAACTGGCTGACCATCGACCAAACGATCGGAATACCAAACACGTTCTCCATAAGGAGAAAATACTTCGATTAGATAGGATGTTAATCCAACTCCTTTCGGAGTAAAATATCTTGTTTCATCTGTACCACCATTAGGAGAAAATGCATTGGGAATAAAAAGACTTCCGAGTAAATCAACAAGAATAATTTGGCTCGAGGTATCGGGACATCCGTATTGATTCAAAACAATTAATTCAATAATTTTTTCGCCATTAGAATAATAACGGTGAATAGGGTTTTGCCCATCGTCTGTTTGCTCATCGCCAAAATTCCATTGCCAAATTGTTGCTAATGTTGACTGATCGTAAAAATGATATATACCATTCGGATTAATAATTGTGTCGGTAACCGATGAATATGTAAAAGCGCTTATCGGACTCGGGTAAATTTGGATTGGGGTTAAAGAACTTATCGTATCAAAACAAATAGAATCGTTGGAAGCAACTAATGTGACTGTATAAATTCCGTTATTTAGATATTCATGAATAGGGTTTATTAGGTTAGAAAAATTTCCATCTCCAAAACTCCAATAAAAAATATTTGCAGAATTGGAAAAATTATTGAATTGAATTGGTGCTCCTTCACAATAATATTTAGCGCTGTCAATAAATGAGGCAACCGTTTCAGGATAAACCTTGATATGTTTTTGAGTTGTATCAGAGCAACCGAAATTATTAATTGCAATTAATCGAGCATTAAATTCGGAGGCCGTTGCAAAATTAATTAATGTGTCTTGTACATTCGTTGTTCCGAATCTTCCAAAATCCCAAAGAAAACTTTGAGCACCAACACTGGTATTAGTAAAAATTATATCTGAAGGCAAATGGCATGGTACTGATTGTGAAAAATTAAAATCAGCGGTGGGGACTGGGTATACATTAATAAAACTATAACCTGTATCGCTGCTGCAACCATTTGTATCTGTTGCAAGAAGACTAATACTATAACTTCCTTCTTGATTGTATGTGTACTGCGGAGAAGATCCATTCAAAGTATCGCCATTTCCTACTGTCCATAAATAATAAGTTGAATAGAGTGATGTATTATTAAGCTCGATGGTAAAAGGCAGACAACCATCATTATCACTTAATTCAAAAGATGCAACAGGAACTCTCAACAATTCAATTGTTTTACAAATAGTATCTCTACAACCGTTCTGAGAAGAAATTCCAATCATACATACATTATAAAAACCCGGTGCAGGAAATAAATGTGTCGGTGAAGTTGCTGAGGAATCCAATGCTGTACTATCTCCATAATTCCATATACTTCCCTGAATCGTTGTTGATGTATTAGTCAGCGTCACAGGTTCATTGACACAATTAATTGGTGCAACATTAAATGATAAAACCGGTTGAGGAAGGACAGTGATCGAATGACTGACTGAATCAAAACCACAATAATTATCTACCGATTGCCAGATGACAAAGGTTCCTGCTGTATCGAATAAATGAGATATAGTATAACCAAAACCGGTATTTCCATCACCAAAATCCCACTGGATAGTTGCATTAGGCCCTACAAAACTGGTGAAGGTTACATATAATGGTTGGCAACCAATTACAATATCAGTATTAAAAAAAGCGACTACTGTATTAGGATGTATAATTACATCCTTCGTTAAAGTATCAATACCACAAAAATTCGTTGCTATTAATGTAACATAATACGTTGAATCAAGACTATCTGTTGTAAATATTTGTGGTGCTAATATAGAATCTGTTGATACAATATTTCCATTTATCATCCATGTATAAAATTGCGGCAGACCAGTTGTTGTATTCGCAAAAGTAACTCTGGCCGGCGAGCAACTGTCATTGAATAAAACACCGAAATCAACAACCGGTATTGGGTAAACAGTAATGGAGTCGGAATGTGTTGCAATTCCACAGCCGTTTGATGCCGTTAGAGAAATATGATATATTGTAGAATCACCTGGCCCTTGATTGAATAATACTGTTCCCGGTTGATAAATTGTATCACGTCTGCCATCGCCATAATTCCATGCATATATCGTTGCACCATAAAAATTACTTAGGTCGTTAAATGTTATTGGCAAGACAGAACAACCTCTTATTGTATCTAATGTAAATATTGCATTTGGTGGTTCTGCGACTTCAATTATTTTACTTATTGTATCAATGCAGCCGAATTGATTAATAATTGATAAACTTATTGTGTAATTTCCTGCTAAGGTATATATATGTGTAAAATGATTTCCGGTAGCTGTAGGTGATCCATCACCAAAATTCCAAGTCGCTGTTGTATTTACTGCATTATTAGCGAAGTTGACTAATTCGTTAATACAAACAGAATCCGGAAACAAAATTAAACCTGGTGTAGGTATTACAACTGTTACAATCAAAGTATCACGAATCAAACAACCGATCGTTGGTTCATTTATACTATAGATCAATGTATCTTTTCCTGATATATTTAAAGATGGATCATATGTTCCAAAATTAGGATCCAATATTCCTCCGCCCGACCAAACTCCACCCGATGGAGTTCCTGAAAAAGTTACAGTTCCCGCATTTACGCACATGGTCGTATCATTCCCTGCATTGATATTAGCTCCGAATACTTGTACCGTAAACGAATCAGAAACCGCACAGGTAAATTGACCGAGTGAATAAACAAGTGTATTATACTCCATCGAAGTATTATTCGGATCAAATGAATTATTTATTACGTTCGAATTCCAAGTCCATATTCCATTCGGTGGATTTGCAATTAGGATAAATGCTGGTGTTCCTTTGCAAATAGCAGTATCGTTCTGCAATGTTAAAACCGGCGGTGGTGAAATTGTAAAAGTGTCTGTTAATAAAATTGTGTCGCATGCATTCCATGCTGATGATTGAACAATATAAGTTCCATAAGCACCTACCTGAAATGGTGAAGGGTTCGTTGACGAATTTGAAAAAATATTACTGCCATTATATGAAATTGTCCAGCTATAACCTGAATCACTGATTTGAGGATCGAGGTGAAAATAATTAGAAAAGATAAAATAAATCGTATCACATACATCGGGTGTAGGAGTGATATAATTTAAATGAGGAGCTTCACCGATATTGACAAGAAATGAACTCGAAATAGATGGACAACCTGACGAAAACGCTTCAACGCCGATGGCATAGGCTCCCGGTGCACTAAAAAAAACTGAAGGATTTAAAGAAGTATTATTTGAACCCGCTGTAAAACTTCCACCTTGTGCATTCCATAAATACGTTTGATTTGCCGGTGAATTGTTTGTAAAAGAAATTGTAAGTGAGTCACAACCGAATAGTGATGATGGTAAAACATTTAATACAGGAGGTGCCCCAATTTTAAGAGTATCTATTTTTGTGATCGTCCCGCATGGCCCATTTAACGTAAGTGAAATTGGAAAAACTCCAGGCGACAAATAGCTTATCGGACCAGGAGATGATTGTGAGGATGAAGATGGGGTTCCACCGGGAAACAACCAGGAATAAGATGTAATACCGCCGGAAGTAGTAAAATAGTTTGCCGGATTAATTGTTGCTGAATTACAATAAAGCGGAAACGGGTTAGTGTTGATTGAAGGCCCTTCCGTCAATGTTAAAGTTGTATCCCAGTCGCATTTACTCAGAGGGTCTGTACAGCAACCGGCAGCAACTACTTTAATTGTTAACACTCCCACATTAGAAACTGAAAAATTTGGTTGAGAATCCGTCGGTTGAGTAATGATTGCAGATCCCGCTAAGGTGGACCAAAGAAATCCCGTTGCATTTCGGGAATTCACATTCGGTGTAAAACTTAAGGGAGTACAAATTCCTGAAATGTTTGACAAAGGCTGTAAAGTCGTTGGAGGTCGTACAATAAATGTATCAGAAACATTTTTAGGACCGCATGGACTTGTTACTGAGAGTTGGATAATATAAGTTCCGGGAGTTGAATAAGTAACTTGTCCTGGATTTGCAGATGATGAAGTGTTTGGCGTTCCTCCTGGGAAAGTCCAGGAATAAGTTGTAACAGCACCGGAAGCTGTTATATAATTTGTAGGGTTAATAATTGCTGAACCACAAAAATCAGGAACAGAATTATGATTTATCGATGGACCTTGCAAAACATTTAATGTCGTATCCCAATTGCAATCACTTGTAGGAGCTGTGCAGCAACCTTGAGTCTGGAGATGTATTGCAAAACTACCCGCACTAATTAATGCAATGGTAGGTTGTGAATCAGTAGGTAAAGTGATTTGATTTATTCCTCCAGTAACTGACCAATCAAAGGCAGTAGAATTATGTGAATTTACAACAGGTATAATTGTAACAGGAGAACATGTAGAGGTTAATAAAACCGATGGTCGTACAATAGTTGGTGGCCGAATTAAAAAGGTATCTGACATTGTTTTTGCTCCGCATGGAGTATTAAGTACGACAGACACAATATATGTTCCAGTTGAATTATAAATTATATTTCCAGGATTGGCAGCAGTTGAAGAAGAGGGCACACCTCCGGGAAAAGACCAATTGTAAGAGTTTACAGTACCTCCATTGATATTGAAATAATTTCTTGGATTAATGATAGCATTTCCACAAGCATCAGGTATCGGAGTTATAGAAGTAGATGGCCCGGAATAAAGTGTAACAGTTGTATCCCAGCTGCAATCACTAATGGGAGCTAAGCAACAACCCGTAACATCCAAGTGAATACCATATGTACCTGAATTATTCAATGTAAAATTTGGCTGCGAATCCGTTGATTGTAAAATTGTGCCTGAGCCTTGAGTAAAGCTCCATTGAAAACCAGTTGCATTTATTGAGTTCACATCAGGTATAAAGTTGCCAGGGGCACAAGTATTTGTCAAGGTAATTACTGGTTTAACAGTTGTAGCTGGTCTAACTTGGACAATATGTGAAATAGTTGAACTATCACAACTATTAGTTACTGTTAGTGTGACGTTATAATTTCCGGGGGATGTATATTGGTGAGGCGGTGGGTTTTGTGCAGAACTAAAAGTTCCATCACCGAAATTCCATAGATATACAGGTGTCAGTGAATTTGGACAAGAACCATTGTTAAATGTAACATCCTCATAAACACAAACACTAGATGGAGTTAATGAAAATTGTGCCTTAGGTCGAAATTTGATTGTTATAGGTGTAGTGTTTGTATGAATACTTTGTCCGCCAGAACAGCTTTTTACTACTTTCAAAGTAATAATCATATTAATTCGACCGTTCGATCCTACACAACTATCAGGTGGAAAATTGTACAAATGTTTTCTGCAAACAGGTGTTGCCATTCCCATGAATGATTGTATTGTACCGTCTCCCCAACAAATAAAACTTGAATCTACACTGGTAATGGTAAGATTATTAAACCCAACCGAATCACCAATGCAAAATATTGTTTGAGAAGCACAAACTCCTCCTACAGCATTTACTGGTGTACAATCTTGCTGATTTAATAAAGGACATAATTGAGCATTAGAACTAAAATAAAAAAACATTAATTGCATCAAGATACAAACTCGGAAAAAAGTTATTTTTTTCAATTGTGCGGACATTTTTTGAAAATATTAGAAGGCTGAGAAAAAGGTCTGTTACCAGTACTAAATACAATATTTAATGTAACCTCATGAGTACCTCCTGTACTTTGATTTCCCAAACCTGAAACGTTTAAGTCATATGAATATCCGAAAGAATAGAGAGTTGTGTTTATTTCTTTTTCAAAACCAATTAATAAAATAATCGAATTCGTATTAGTATAATTCACGGGTGAATATTGTTGAGAGTAATAAATACCAGTATAAATAGTTTGATTTTCTTTAGCCATACCGATAAGAGAACCAAATTCCAATTTTTTTAAATCTTTCTGATTTTCGAATTGTAATAAGGGTTGAAAAAGTGGGAGTCCGTAATATTCTATCGGTTGTATTGTTGTAGAAATAGATAGTGTTTGAACGCTTGGGTGTAATGAGGGAAGTCCTAAAATAGATTCATCTTGACGAATAAATAAATTGTTATTTCTGGAATCTAAAGATATCGTTATTGGTAGCTTATTCTCTCCAACATGCATATTCCACTTGTAAGTAAAGCCGAAACCAATATTTGGGGCAGCATTATTTTGCGTCAATGGAACACTTTGGTTTGAACTCTTATAAATTCCCCAAACAGGATCAATCTGATCAGAAAAAACTAGTTTGCTCCAATCTACACTTCTGGTAGTAATTCCTCCATAAAGAGAAACAACAAGTGAACGAGGAATATTATATCCTCCAAATATCGAATATCTATAATTAAAATTAAACGTTTGTGTCTTTAAACTTCCATCGCCTTCAACATCCTGAAAAACAGAAAGACCGAATCCACTTTTGATTCTTCCATTTTGAAGAAATGCAGAAATAAATGTTGTACTGAAATCACCATAAAGATTACTCCATTGAATACGATGTGCCATCTGCATTTCTACACCTTGATTAAAATTAAAAGAGGATGGATGGGAATATGTCCTTGTATTTTCAATCTGCGAAAAAGACGGATCTTGGGCCTGACAATACCCGCAACAATAACAAAACAAAAAAGCGAGAAAAATACTTTTCAAGGAGGGCATATATAAAGGGTCTAAAATATTTCAAGTTCTTACAAATCTAATTAAATTTGAGGATGAATGAAATACCAATAATTTAGGAATATTGTTTTAAAATCTCATTTTACTATCTGCGATTTTTTTTAACTCCTATATCGATATTTATTCTGTTTAATTTGGAGATTTGTTTCTTTCTCATCAAATCTAGACTAAACAATAAAGCTATTTTTGATGAAAAATCCTATTTTCAATAAAATACCCATTATTTATAACTTTTTTTTATTTAAACCTAAACTATATAGCAATATTTAGTGATAATTACCATAACTTTATCTCAAATTATTCGAATAATTACCATAACTTTAAAACATGATTTATAGAAAAATTCAATTAGTACTTGAAAAATGGGCTCAAAGAGAGGACAGAAAACCATTGGTATTAAGAGGAGCAAGACAGGTTGGGAAAACAACAACTATTAATCAATTCTCTGAAAAATTCGATCAGTACATCTACATTAATCTCGAACTACCGGAAGAAAGAAAACCGTTTGAAGAATTTACTACGATTGAAAGACTTTTACAAACAATTTTCTTTTTAAAAAATAAAACGAAGTCAAAAGGATTAAGCACTTTACTTTTTATAGACGAAATTCAGGAGGTACCTGCTGCGCTGAATTTATTAAGATATTTTTATGAACAAGCAAAAGAAATTCATGTTATAGCTGCTGGCTCTCTGCTTGAAACAATATTCAATAAAGATGTAAGCTTCCCGGTTGGAAGAATAGATTTCATGGTTTTACGACCCGTATCGTTTCCTGAATTTCTCTTAGCAATAGATGAACATTCTTCTCTTAATCAACTTAACAAAATTCCTTTTGATTCATTTGCAACCGACAAATTACTTCAATTATATCATACCTATGCATTAATTGGAGGCATGCCTGAAGTTGTCAGCAACTATGCAAGCAATAAAGACCTAAGTGCTTTAAGCAGAATTTATGAATCGCTGATTGTTTCTTATAGCGACGACATTGAAAAATACGCTGCCAGCGCACGGCAGGTTGAATACATCAGGCATGCAATGAGGTCTTCCTATGCTGTTGCCGGAAAACGTATTAAGTTCGAAGGATTTGGAAATTCGAATTATGGATCACGCGAAATGGCTGAGGCGTTAAGAAATCTTGAAAAGGCAATGCTTATTCAACTTGTTTTTCCACTTACTGATTTTACATTCCCGATTTTTCCTAATAAAAAAAAATCACCAAGATTACATGTCCTAGATACGGGTATGCTTAATTACTTTCTTGGCGTTCAAAAAGAAATAATAGGTACAAATGATCTTAATAAAGTTTACAATGGAACAATTATAGAACATATTACCGGACAGGAGTTGTTGGCTTTACAATTCAATGCTTTAAGTGCACTGAATTTTTGGGTAAGAGAGAAAAAAACATCGTCCGCAGAAATTGATTATATTTTTCCTTATGACGGAAAATTAATTCCTGTCGAAGTGAAATCGGGAAGTGAAGGAAGATTAAAATCTCTTCATATATTCATGAATAATGTCAATCACAATTTGGCTGTACGTTTTTATTCAGGAGAGTTGCACATTTCTACAATCGTCACTTCAGAAAATAAAACCTACTACCTACTTAACTTGCCTTATTTTCTGGTTTCCAAAATAGAAGAATATATTAAATGGTTTGAAAAGGAAATTGAAAAAATGAAAGCATAAATTCAATAATAAACTATTTAATAAAAATATCCTTTTTTGTTTGCGGCCTCCTTTGTCCATACCATGAAAACCCTTTAAGACGAAGCTCAGCGACTGATAATTGCCGAATCGGATAAAGTGTTCCATCCGGCGCATTTAAAAGTGTAATGGATTTTACTTTATTATCA
Source organism: Bacteroidota bacterium (assembly GCA_031417555.1). Taxonomy (GTDB): domain Bacteria; phylum Bacteroidota; class Bacteroidia; order AKYH767-A; family 2013-40CM-41-45; genus JADKIH01. The sequence goes on along the minus strand of JANOVV010000072.1, from coordinate 62,913 downwards.
TCAACATAAATTACCAGATCACTGCAATCGGCGCGGTTGACGGCAAAATTTTTCTGTTTATTGTTTTTTGCATAATAAATCGTCTGACCGTTTCCGTTTACGTTGATTTTATATAATTTATTTTCCTGTAGAAAACCTGTCATATTTTTTCCGCGAATCTGATTGTATCTAGCTGAATCAAGTGAGACTGTTTGGTCACTGTCAGCTTTCGCAGTTATAAAAGAATTGTTAATCAGATAAATATTTGTAATCTCTGAATTTGAAGTTTGCAAGTATATTGAGTCTGCCGTCAATTGATTTAAACCTGACCATAAAACTGGAAGATAATAGAGACGTATGGTAGAATCTGTTCTATTATAAACTAAAGAATCACATGCACCTTGTAAATCTTTTTTAAAAAGTTTTACTTTATGAAAAGCGTAAAGGTTTTTTTTATTTTGACTTGATTGAGTGGAGTCTTTTATATCTGTGCCAATCGCTAATAATGTATCACCATGTAAAAATAAAGAATCTCCTTCATAAATTTGCGTCATCATTGCATGACCGGTTACCCAAGACGAATCAGTTAGTTCATGGTATTCTCCATAATCGCCACTGATAAGTAATTTATTCGTAGTATCTTCGATTAAAACATTTCCATACACTTTTCCAATTCCTTTATTACGGTCGTAGTTTACAGAATCACCTTTTAACCTTTGTTCTTTTGTCTGAAGATATGAGTTTGTTTTAAAATTTGATTTTTGAGTTTCGGTATTGTACCAGCCATTTTCACAATAAATTATATTATCAGATGAGTGGATGTAAGTGGGTCCCAGAAAAAAAGCAGTTTTATTAAGCGTATTATACCTGAGTGTATCACAATTCATGGTGTATTTAGGATTGATGAGTAATACATCGTTCCTGAAAAATAAGTCATGCGATTTACTGTAAAAATATCCGAGTTTGCTTGTTAAAATATTTTCACCGTCTACAATATGACCACTATCAGTATAAAAGGCAATGTCACTATTCATATCATAGTCAAGACGAGAGGTGTTTAGCGTCATTCTCCTGTCTTTCATAACCACATCATCAAATACCTGAGCCATTTTTGTATCACCGTTATATAATAGTCTTTTGCCTGTCAGGTCAAGGGAGTCGCCTTGTTTAATTCGTATATTGTTAAAAGCTTCAATTCGATTTTCATTTCGGTATAAATAGGCGCTGTCGCAGTACATAGTTGCATTCTGATGGCGGAAAATGACATTACCTAAAAGACGTGTGGCATTTGCATTTAATTCCTGGTCAAATTCACTAACATCGGCATTAACTAATTCTATCTTTTCAGGTTTTTGACAAATGGCGCTGAAAGTAAGCATTAAAGCAAAGAAAAAGGTGAATAGCGGCCGGTACATTTTCTACAAAAGTACAAAGTACTATTTATAAAGTACCAAGATTTTAATAAATTTATGGAAAAGCATTTTAATTGACTTTAGCTGTAATTTTAACTTCAATTTAATATCAATTTTCAAATATTTAATCCATTGGTTTTGAAAAAGCTATCTGCCGGTTTTTTTTTATTATAGTAACATAAAAAACTTTGTATTAGGTACTTTGTACTAAGTATTACCTTAGCAGCATGCCTGAACTTTTTGTTGATGTACTTCTGCCTTTAGCGGTACAAAAATTATTTACATATCGTGTACCCGAAGCTTTGATAAATGAAGTTTCTCCGGGTAAGCGTGTGATTGTCCCTTTTGGCAGGCAAAAAATTTATTCAGCTTTAATTAAAAATGTGCATATCACTTTTCATGATCCTTCATCATTAAAAGAGATACAAGCTGTTCTTGATGAACATCCTGTTGTAAATGACATTCAATTTTCGCTATGGGAATGGATGGCAGGATATTATTTATGTACACTTGGTGAAGTAATGAATTCGGCATTACCCGCATCCTTAAAGATGCAAAGCGAAACACGGGTGATGGCTGTTGAAATTACCGATACGGAGAAAATAGAATTAACAGAAAATGAAGAAATTCTTCTTTCAGCACTTCGTGATAAAACAGAGATGACCATTGATGAAATTGCACGATTGCTGAATAAGTCTTCGGTTCATCAGATATTGAAAAAGGCATTTGATAAAAATATCATCTTGTTAAGTGAAGAAATTCATCAACGGTATAAGCCAAGAAAAGCCGCTCATCTAAGATTGGCAGAAGCTTATAAAACGGATGCTTCGTTAGAAAATCTTTTCAAAGAGCTGGAACAGGATAATAGGAAATCCAAACAGCAAGACACATTAATGATATTCATGAAATATCTTTTTGATGATTCAGAAAGAATTTCAGTAAAAAAGTCTTTGATTGTAAATCATAAAGATGTTTCAAAGAGCTCTGTAACATCCCTTATTACTAATGGAATATTAGTCGAATTTGATGTAATCGTTGATAGAATTCCATCCGTGAAAGGGGAGTTAATAAAGCCTGTTCATTTAAGTATTGCTCAAAAAGAATCATTGAATAATGTAAATCAATCATTCATTGATTATGATGTATCATTATTACATGGTGTAACGTCGAGTGGTAAAACAGAGTTGTATGTTCATCTTATCGATAAAGTTATTAAGGAAGGTCGTCAGGTATTGTACCTTCTACCTGAAATTGCTCTTACGACGCAACTAATTGTCCGTTTAAAAAAATATTTCGGTGACAGCGTAGGTGTATATCATTCACGTTATGGTAGTAATGAAAGAGTGGAAGTATGGAATCATGTTTTGAATTTTGATTCATCCTTGGACCAAAACAGGTCTCAAATTGTTTTGGGTGCACGATCGTCTCTCTTTTTGCCTTTTAAAAATCTGGGACTTGTTATTGTTGATGAGGAACATGATCAGAGTTTCAAACAATCCGATCCGGCTCCTCGTTACCATGGCAGAGATACAGCCATTATGCTTGCTAAAATTCATAAAGCAAAAACATTATTAGGTTCTGCGACTCCATCGCTTGAAAGTTATTATAATGCCGAGAATAAAAGATATGGCTTGATAAAATTAAATGAGAGGCATGGAGGAGTACAGATGCCGGAGATTCTTATAGCCGATATTCGTGAAGCTAAGAGGAAGAAAATAATGAAATCTCATTTTACTCCGGAACTTATTAATGCTATACAAGTGGCATTAGCTGAAAAAGAACAAATAATATTATTTCAAAACAGGCGTGGTTTTTCAAATTACATCGAATGTAGAAATTGTAATTATATTCCTCATTGCAGAAATTGTTCTGTAACTCTGACTTATCACAAGCAAAGTAATTTATTGAAATGTCATTATTGTGGTTATGTTGAAAATGTTCCTGCGGCTTGTCCGAATTGTGGTGATCATCATCTCGAAGTAAAAGGATTCGGAACGGAACAAATTGAAGAAGACATTGCCGTTTTATTTCCGGATGCAAAAATTGCCCGTATGGATTTGGATTCGACACGAACTAAAACGTCGTTTCAAAAAATCATAGGTGATTTTGAAGAAAGGAGAATTGACATTTTAGTCGGAACTCAGATGGTTACCAAAGGCCTCGACTTTGACAATGTAAGTACAATAGGTATCATCAATGCTGACCAACTTTTAAACTTTCCCGATTTTCGATCTTTCGAACGTAGTTATCAGTTAATGGCGCAAGTAAGCGGCCGATCGGGAAGAAAACAGAAGAGAGGAAAAGTTATTATACAAACTCAACAACCGGATCATTGGGTAATAAAGGAAGTAGTAAATAATAATTACGAAAATTTTTATCGGCGAGATTTAGCTGAAAGAAAAAAATTCGGATATCCTCCTCATTCGCGTTTAATAGAAATAACGCTGAAGCATAAAGAAAATGATTATGTACAGGAAGCTGCTCAGGTTTTGACAGAAATATTTCGAAAGAATTTAGGCAATAGAGTTTTAGGTCCGCATATTCCTTTGGTTTCAAAAATAAGGAATCTCTATTACAGGCACATTATTATTAAAATAGAGAGAGCAGCTTCACCAGTTGAAATCAAGAAAATATTAAAGAAATGCACCAACGAGTTTTTTTCAAACCGTTCTAATCAGTCAGTACATATTGTACCGGATGTAGATCCGGTTTAGAATAAATTAATTCTCAGCGTGTAGAGCCATTTTATTTCCTTCAGAATCTACGAAGAAAGCCATGTATCCTACTTCAGGAGAGATTTGTGTTTTAGGACTGATGAGTTTTCCTCCTGCGGCTTCAATTTTTTCAATTACTTTTTCGATTTTGGGATTTGCATTCAGGTAAATCACCGGACCATCCATGGAAGGTTTGTGCATCTGACTTTGTACCAAAGCACCAGATGCTTTTCCATTTCCCATTTCCATTGGGAAACCTACCATTTTCATTCCCATCATTTCCGGCATTTCATCCAGCTGGGTAGAAAAAATTGCTTCATAAAATTTCTTTGCACGTTTAATGTCTTTCACCGGTATTTCAAACCAGTTAAGTGAATTTGAATTTTTGTCCATGGTTTTTGGTTTATAGTAACAATATTAGAAATAAATATCCAATTTAAATGTTAAAATAATTTTCTATCGAATTTTTACAATTTTAAATGTTTTCGATAAATTATTCTGAAAAATGTGTAAAAAATATAATCCGGGATTCAGATGATCCTCTTCTAAATGTATTTTATTGTTAGAATATTTAGCAGATTGAATTAATTTTCCATCTGAAGAATAGATATAAATTAAAGATGGAGAAGAGGATTTTAAGTCAATATCAATAAAAGAAGAAAATGGATTTTGCGAAATTTTAATTGGATCACTTTCTGATTCAAAATTCTCAGTAGATAATGTTAAAGAAAATTGATTAAAGAAATTCCAAATAATTCCACTTGCATTGATATCCTGGTTTGTTGTACCAATCAATATAGGTGAACCCGGCCAGGTGTGACCGCCATCAATAATCCGGTAATGAATTAACTGAGTACTATTATTACAATCATGCCAGGTTATTTTTTGTGCCCTGCAATTATCGGTTAATGAAATATCGGCAAGTAAAACGGTATCAGTATTTAATGAACAACCATTCACGTTTGACCATAATGTCATTAAATCATTGGCTGATGAATAAAGAGTGGAGCCTTCATATAAGACTGTTGCATCAGCAGTACCATGAATATATAATACCGGAATATTTCTTGAAGGGGAACAACTTGCTTGAACTAACACTGAATTTGTGCCTGCAACCGGTGCAATGGCTGCAAAGCGATTGGTTAATTCACAAGCAAGATAATTACTCATAAATCCTCCATTCGACATTCCTGTAGAATAAATGCGATTTAAATTTACATTGTATTCATTATGTATCAAAGTTATAAGCGAATCAATGAAACCAACATCATCAGGAATCCTGTCAAAAGCATTCCATGAATTATTAAGTCCGTTAGGATAACATACAATTACATCGGCTGTATCGGCTATGGCATCAAATCCTGAATATATTTCCTGTTCAAGAGCATTCGATCCATATCCATGCAGATTAAATACGAGAGGACGTTGGGTATTTACATTAAAACCATTCGGAAGAAAGAGTCTATAATTTCTCCACAATCCTTCATAAAGGATACTATCCCGAATGGTAGTTTGTGCCTGTATAAAAGTGAAATTAATAATACCAAGAAATAGTATTAATCCTTTTTTTATATTCATTTAGGTAAATGTATATAAAATAATTTTTGCAACGAATTTGTCTATTTGAATTATTTGACAATTTGGCTTCATATTGTTAAATTGAAACAATTTGTTAAATTTGAATTGTAATAATTTCTTAATTATAATTTAACTTTAATATTTGTATGAAGAAAATATTAACCATACTATTTTTTATTTATTTCATCCCGAAGTATGCAATGCCACAAAATGATACTATTGGGAACTGTAAATATCGTTGCATTGTTTTTTTAGAAAATACCAATAAAACATTAAGGGGTGAAATTTATCAGGTCAGAGATTCTTTTATTATTTTCAAGCATTACGTTTTGAAAAATAAAAAGTCAGCGATGAAAAATTATGAACTAGTTAATATTTCTGTAATTAATATTGATAAAATTAAAGTGATTAAAAAGGGTATGCCGGGAAAAGGATTTCTTATAGGAGGTGCAAGCGGATTATTATTGGGCGGGGCGATTGGATTTCTGAGTGGAGACGATAATCCGGCCGATTTTTTTTCTTCAACAGCAGAAGAAAAAGCAATTGGTTATGGAGTATTATTATTTATTCCCGGGTCAATAATTGGCTTCATTACCGGAAATGCAAAATTGCAAATGTCAATTTATGGAAAGTATGAAAATTATCTAAAAAGAAAAGTTGAATTGAGTTCTTTTTCAATCAGAAAATAATATATTTGAAAATTTCTTCTGATTTTTAAATGGCTGCGGCCTTGCGGAGCGATGATTTATTCTTTAATGGGTAGTTTTAAGTTAAAAAGAATAGAACCTTTTCAAGAGCTGTAAAATGTTTTTAATAAAGTCGGGTAAACAACGAGTAAAAGAGGTAGTGCAATAATAAATCCTCCGATCACGGAAATAGCCAATGGTTGATGAATCTGAGCACCTGTTCCAATTCCAAGTGCTATTGGTGTTAAGGCAAAGATTGCACCTAGTGCTGTCATTAATTTCGGTCTCAATCGTGTAGAGATTGCATACACGATGGATTCTCCGGGGTTGTTTGTATTAAGAGTCTGAGAAAATTGTAAATAAGTGAAAATAGCATTTTCACCAATGATTCCAATTATCATTATAATGCCGGTATAACTACCAACATTAAGCGGAGTGTTTGTAATATAAAGTGCAAGCAAGCTTCCTGAAATTCCTAATGCTGAAATAGTAATTATAAGTAATGCTACTCTGATTTTTTTAAATAAAAATAACATTACTGAGAAAACAAGGAGTGCTGCTAAAAGTAATATCATCATCAATTCGCTGAATGTTTTTTGCTGTTCCTGATAAGCTCCTCCATAACTGATATGATAACCCTGTGGTAAGTGAATATTTGATTCTATTTCACTATGTATGTCGTTCATCACATTTCCTAAGTCACGGTTATCAAGTCCTGCTGTAATCGGAATCATGCTTTGTAAATTTTCTCTTTCAACTTCAGCAATACCCGGATCGATAGAGATTGTAGCTAATTGAGTTATTGGCTGTAACTTTCCGTCAGGTAAAAAAATTGTTGCATTTTTAATTTTTTCTAACGAAGTATTTGCCGCGTTTGGATATAACATTCTTACTGCCGTTAGCTGTTCTTTTTCGTATATGTTTCCTATTATTTTTCCTTCTAACTGTGTTTGTAATTGTTTTTGAAATTCTGATGGAGAAACGCCATATTGCGCCAGTTTTTGATTATCAGGATCAATGTTTACAGAAGGACCGGCAATGGTAATTCCATTAAAAACATCAGTGGCACCTTGAGTATTTTTTACGATTTCTGAAATTTTTCCCGCAATTTCCTGTAAAACTTTTTGATTGTCACCATAAATTTTTATCTCGATGGGTTGTCTGGAACTCATCAAATCCCCAAGCATATCGCCAATAACTTGTCCGAATGCAGTTTGAAGTGCTGGTTGTGACGATTCAATTTTTTTCCGGATGTCATCTATTACATCAACACTTGATCTCGTCCGGTCTTTTTTTAGTTGAATGAGGTAATCTCCTTTATTTGGTTCGGTGATAAAAAATCCCATTTCCGTTCCGGTTCTCCGCGAGTAATTTTCTATTTCAGGAACCGATGCAAATAATTTTTCAACTTCACGAAGTATTCTGTCAGTTTCCTGAAGGGAAGTGCCTGGTGGTGATTTATAATCCAGAACTATACTTCCCTCGTCCATGTCTGGTAAAAATCCTGTTTCAAGTTTACCTGGGATAATTGCTATGGCCGCTATCAGGCAAGCAACAAATACATAACTAATTGCCGGGCGTTTAATAAAAAAAGTAATCCATTGTCCCCTTGTTTGAAGTGAAGAATGCTTCTTCGGAATTACCTGGTTTGTCTTTCCTGAAAAAAGTAAATAAATAACAGGTAAGCCAATCCAGGTGACGAAGAAAGAACAAATAAGAGTAATCATCATCGTATTCGTTAGAATCCTGAAATAGGCTCCGGCTATACCGCCCAATAAAACAAAGGGTAAGAAAATAACAATAGTGCTGATGGAAGATCCAATCATTGCAGGTAATAAAAAGTTTATGGATTTAGATAATAATTCTTTTGTAGGTGTTTCCGGATGTTCTTCGTGTGTGCGATGAATTTGTTCTACAACAACTATTGCATCGTCAATAATTAAACCTATTGAAGCAGCTATTGCTCCAAGGGTCATAATATTTAAATTGTAATTCAGCAAATGTAAGATGATGTAAGTAAGTGCAAGTGTTATTGGAATTGTAACCAATATTACTGCGCTTGATTTGAAGGAACGAAGAAAGATGATGGCAACTACTATAGCTAATAACAATCCAATCCAAATACTGTCATTGACGCTTTTAATTGATTTACTTACAAAATCAGCTTGTATATAATACGGTTTAAGAGAAACTCCTTTCGGTAAAATAGTTTTGTTGAGTTCAACAACTTTCTTAACAACGCCATTTGTAAGATTTATCAGGTTTGCGTTCGGTTGTTTAACAACAGCGATGAGCACAGCACTTTTCCCATTGGCATTTACCCTGATGTATTGTGTTTGTTCGGAAACTCGGACATTTGCAATATCACGTAATCGAAGAACTCTTTTACCATCGTTTCTGATTATCAGGTTTTGCAGTTCTTCAATATTTTTTACGGAAGCATCAGTGACTGTTAAATATAAACGGTTGAAATCAGTAAGGTAACCATTGGTGCTGATAAAATTTGCTTGTGTCACAGTGTTTTCAATCATCGTAGGCGTTAATCCCAATGAGCTCATTTTCTGTGGAAGTAATTCAATATGATATTCTTTTGTTTTGCCGCCAATAACCCGAACATCAGCGACTCCTTGTTCTTGAGCAAGAAAGGGTTTGACTATATAATTTGCAATCAGATTGAGCTCTATATCACTTTTACCTTTCCCTTCAATTACATATCCTAAGACTGGCAATATGGAAGGATTCATTTTTTCTATTGAAATATTTGTACCAACCGGCAAATCATTTTTTATCTGGTTAATAGCAGATTCGATTTGCTGTTTGCTAAGATCAATATCCGACTTCCATGTCATGTAAGCAGAGATTTCGCAACTTCCCCTGCTTGTTGTGCTTCTGATTGTTTCTAAATTCGATATACGTTTGATGGCACTTTCCAATGGTTTTGTAACCGTTATCATCATCTTATTGATGGGTTGTAAACCATTTTCGGCAATAATTTTAATTTTTGGAAATGTAACTTCAGGAAAAAGGGACGATTGTATCTGAGTGTACTCAAATATTCCACCGGCTAAAATTATTAGCAGCACAACAACAACAGGGTTTTTGTGTGTTACAAAAAAATTCTTCATCCTGTTATTCTTTAATCATCTTTATATTAGCAGTATCAGGCAAGCCATAATTTCCTGAACTTATAATCCTATCGCTTGTATTGAAATGAGGAGAAAGAATTTCAATCTTATTATCAGTTGATATACCTTTATTAATATTAATTCTTACCGCTGTACTATCATTAACTATCATCATCACCCAGAAATTTTCAAAATTCTCATCAGCAAGTACAGCGGTTTTATCTATTACTTGAGTATTTTGCCTTTTGTTTTTATTGATTTGAACTATTGCTATAAGGTTTTCAGGTAATGTCAAGGTTGTTTGTGGTTTAACAATATAACTCTGTGTTTGAGATGTTGGATCTATTCCTGGTAGTTTATTCATAATTGTTCCATCGATTGAGGTAGAATCGGGCAATAGAATTTTACAATTGGATCCAATTATTACATACTTATTGAGCTCAAAAGGAACACTTAAAAGGAAGACGAAACTACTTTTATCGGCTATCAAAGCTAATTGGTCTCCATCTGTTACATAGTCATTTGTTTGTTTTGAAATTTCAGAAATAATTCCTGAAGATGGAGATAAAATCGCCAGTAAACCTTTAAAATTAAAAAGAGAGTCCTGAATATTTAATTTACTTAATGCTTCCGCTTCTTTTGTTTTTATTGTAAATAATGGATTCCCAATTGATATATTTTCACCGATGCTTTTAAATACTTTCTCGACATAACCATTGCTGGTTGCTTTTACTGTGTTCTTCTTTTGGAATTGGGAAATTGCATTCAAATTTATCTTTTCACTGATATTTGTGTTTTCTATGGTCGTTACATGTACAGGCGTTTTTACTGAAGAAGTTCTTTCTTTGGATGTAGGATTTTCATTTCTACATCCGGTTATGAGTAGGAAAAATAGTATGAGGCGGGATATGATTATTTTCATTTCATATAATTCATTTGATTGATTATTTGCATCCTATCGATTTCAGATAGTGTTAAATTGATTACAGTTAATGAGTAGTTATTTACCAATGTAAGAAAGTCGATAACTCTCGCGAGCCCCTTTTCTATTTCTATCTGGTATAAGTTTATAAGATGTTTTTGATCAGAAATCTGGTTTTTGATTTCTGAAATTAAATCATCTGTTAATTTCAATTGTTCAGTTAGCTGAATTCGTTGCTGGTTAAATTGTTTATTATAAAATTCAATTTGATTTATTCTTGTGTTCTCATTTAAAGTAATTTTATTATGCTGCAATTGCCGCTGTCGTCCATCATAAATGGGTATTGTAAAATTTAAACCAATACTTCCACCGAAATTGTCCGGAATATTTTTAGGTATAATTGCATTGAAACCGACGTCAGCGAAGCTATTTAGGTGTGGTTTGTAATTGACATCAATTAAAAATTTATCGGTAATATTCCTCAAGCTATCGATTCTAAATTGCATCATCAATGGTGAATTATTTATGTTGAAGTCATTTTGTAATACGATTTGAGGGTTTTGTAAAATTATTGTTGATGTATCCGTTATTCCACAAATAAAATTCAGAGTTCCTAAATCGTTTTTATATTGAATAAAAGCTTGCTTAATAGAAATCTCCTGCGATTTTATAGAAAGTATAAGATTTATGATATCTGTTGCCAGATAAACTCCATTGTTGACCAATTGTTTTAAAAGCAATTGTTGATCTTGTAAAAGTTTTAATATGGTTTTATAGGATTGAATCCTGCTGTAATCTGCAAATGCTGTCAGGAAATGTTCTGTAATATTTTTTTTTAAATCATTTTCGGAAATTTTAATATTTGCCAGTAGCGATTGACCAGAAACAGAAAGAGCTTGTAATCTTGCTCTATTAATTTGATTATAAAGGATTGGTTGTGTAACGTTCAGTAAAGCAGAATAATTTCCACCATTGGTAATTGCATAATCGTAACCGAAATCTTTTGATGAAGGAGCATATATTGCCTGAGATGAAAGATTTATAACTGGTTTTCTGCCTGCTTTAATAATTGAACTGTCAATGCCGAAGGATAATAACTGGTTGTTAAAATTTTTTAAAAGCGGACTATTTTTAATTCCTGTCTTAATGTACAATTCTAATGTCTGACATTCTACTTTTGTTTGAATAATATTAAGTACAACTAAAACAATAAATATTAAAAATCTATGTATTGCTATTTTATTAAACACGAAATTGTAAAAATTTATTTCAAAGATAGATTAATAATCAATAGCTAAACTAAATCCTAACATTGATTCAAAAATTTGAACCATGGTTTATGAAGTCTAAATGAAGGAATTTCTTCAAACCATATTTTTGCTCTTCTGTTAATCAGATCATCGGCAAAATTGTGTTGTAATGAAAAGAAAGTAATGAGTGTAAATATATTTTTTTATGCAATGAAAGATAGACTTTTTTAAATTTTAATGATTTTCGATACTATTAATAAAATCAGTGATTATTTTTAAATTTTTATCCGGATTATCCTGCATCGTTAAATGTCCTGCGTTTTCTATAAGTTCAAATTGAGCTCCGGGAACGAGGCTCTGGTAGTATTTTACGGTTGAAGGTCGTGCCTCATCAAATTCACCGGTTATAAATAGAGTAGGTACTTTTATTTCGTTTAATCGATTGGTGCGATCATAATCTTTCAATGTGCCGGTCATAGTAAATTCGCTTGGCCCTCCCATAAAATTGTAAACATTGGCACCCATTAACATGAAGGCGCTGTCGATATCTGATGACCACGGTAGCTTCCGTGCAAGAAAATGTTGGTAATACACTAAAATTGCATTTTGATAGTCGGGTGAATCGTAGGTTTTATTTTGCTCATTCGTTCGAATAGCATTTTGAATAGAATCCGGTAATGTAGATATAAGTGTATCGGCATCTTGCAGCCACATTGGAATACTGATGGCCGGGCTACTAAAAATGATTGCTTTTATTCCGTCTGGGTATTTCAAATAGTAATCAGTTCCTAACATGGTGCCCCATGATTGTCCGTAGAGATAAAAATCCTTTATACCAAGTGAATCTTTGATTTGTTTGATTTGATCTACAAAATTTTCAACGGTCATAAGAGTAGTATCGGTAATTTTATCCGATCGGCCGCAGCCTAGTTGATCAAGAAATATAACGGGCCTGTCTTTTCCTAAAGCGGTTAATGGATTTAGGTAGAAACTTGGAACACCGGGGCCTCCGTGCAATAACAAAATTGGAGTTTTAACACCTTCGCCAACTATTTTATACCAAACTTTGCCGCCTTTAACTGTTATGAATCCTTCTTTTGGTTTAAGAGTATTTTGTTGTTTGCAATTTGTAAAAGAAAAAAACAAAAGTAATATTAAAATAAGCCGAGGGAATTTATGAGTTTTCATTGTTTTAAATTTTATTCCAATAATATATAAAACTAATTAAAATTTCTTGAATGCATACTTAAATAATTGTAATAAATTATTTTCTGCATGCTTCGTGAGTGAAAAAATTTCTCTAAAAACAATAATAATTGAGTCTTGAAATATGAAAATTGCTTTATTTTTCCTTTATTAATATTCTGATGGAGGCAAGGTGGGTAAACAGAACGACAGGTACAATAAATCCCGGCAACCAGCTAAAAGGAAAATACAAGACAGCAATATTTGGCTGTTCAAAAGCAAATTTCTGAAATGGAAACGGCGCGGAGAAAATTGCAGTAATTACGATATTTAATAAAAGGGCCAATGCAATAAAATTCCATGTTAAGATTATTTTTTTATTGAAGAATTTTTTATGGATGCCAAAATAGGCAATAATTGGAGCAGTTATTCCTGAGAATATATCAAAATTATTTCCATGGAAGGTCATTATTTCAGGAACTGTTTTATTTAGGAATAGCCAATAGAGTACTATTTCGACTGGAATTCTGACGATGTTTAACAGTGTCAGATATACTAATGGAAGGCTATCAATAAAATTTTTTCCTGCTGGGGTAAAGAATAATAGTATTATTGTTAAAAATGGAGGTAAAATCAATAAAAGAAATCGGGGAGGAAAAGACTGTGTGTTTGAATTATAAAAATTAAAAAATGATAAGATCATTTGAAGAATTAACCAAAGCGTTAATGCCAAAATAATCACATTTAATTTGGAAGAAAAATCTTTTGAATTAAAGATTATTAGAAAGAAAAAAAATAGAGTAACAATTGTGGTGAAGCTAAAAACCAAAGAAATGTATTGCGGTAAATTTTCGAGCATATCATTTTGATTTATAAAATGTAAAATTAATTTTTATCTTTTCAATTTCAAACAGTTTCGTTGAATTAAAAAAGGCCTGTCGAAAGACAGACCTTTTTGATATTTATTAATAATAAAATAGTATTATTTAACAGCTGAAATTATTTTCTAAGCAAATCTCTGATTTCAGAAAGTAGAACTTCTTGCTTTGTTGGTGCAGGTGGAGTAGCAGGAGCAGCGGCTTGTTTCTTTTTCATTGAATTCATTGGCTTAACTACGAATACAAAAATAGCAAGCGCAACGATAATGAAGCTAATTGCTACTTGAATAAAGTTTCCGTAATTAATGCTTACAGCTGGTACTACTACACCGGCAGCATCGACAGTTGCACTCTTAATTACCATTTTAAGATCTGCAAAATTTACCCCACCTATAATTAGTCCTATCGGCGGCATTAATATATCTTCAACTAACGAAGTGACAATTTTTCCAAAAGCAGCTCCGATAACAACACCGACTGCTAAATCGACTACGTTTCCTTTCGAAACAAATTCTTTAAATTCTGATGTAAATGACATTTTTTTAAGTTTTATGGAATTTTTTTCCGATTAAGTCGGCAAAAATAGTTTTTATTCTGATATTTTAATGAAAAAAGAAAAAATCATTAAAAATACCAATATAAACCTAAAAAAATTTTTTAAATAAAATACTTGATACTTGATACTTGATACTTGATACTTGATACTTGATACTTGATACTCTACCTAATTCCTCCTGCAATAAACCTTTTCATTAGCTAAAACAGACGAACCATTTAAAACCCTGAAAATATAAATACCGGTTTTCATATTATCGGGAGTGGTAAAGTGAAAAGAGTTTTTACCTTCATCTATCACCATAGACTCATTGTAAATAATTACACCGCTCAAACTTAATAACTGAATCTGTATTTCTTTTTTATCGATCGATTCAAATTCAGCAGTGAAAGAATCGCTGAAAGGATTTGGATAAATATGAACTTCATTAATATTACTTAGTTTTTCTTTTAAATTAACTGATACAATGTTAAAAGTTTCCGATTTACCATCATAATCAGTTTGCTTTAATCGATAGTAAGAAGTTCCGTGGTAAGGGTGCTCGTCGGTAAATGAATAATCTAATAAAATAGTACTGTTTCCTGCGCCACGTACTCTACCCAATTCAATAAAATTAAATCCATCAAGAGAACGCTGAACACTGAAAAAATCATTGTTTATTTCTGATGCTGTAGACCATTCTACAATAACACCTTTATTTGAATTGTTGACTTTAAAAGATTTTAGTTTTATAGGTAAGGAAGATGGAACTACTGCAATAGTTTTTTTTGTGAAATTCTGTCTGTTGCAATTATCTGTTGCTGTTATAGTAATTATATCCGTAGTTTCAGTACTAACATTAGGAACATGATATTTTGTTACAGCCTGAGTTGACGAAGCAAATACAGCACCTAGTAAACTAGTCCACTTATAAGTATACGAGCCTCCCCCGCCAGTAGCTGTAGCTGAAATATCAACCTTATCTCTTGAACTGGCGGTTGCAGGAACAGTTGATGTAACTGTTAACGATTTTGAAATGCCCCCTAATAAAAGAAAGTTAAAATAAGCGCGCTGAGCACTAACTTTTTGCGCTGTAGTACCACCTCCATCAAGATCATGTCCACTTTCATACATAACATATCCATTGTTAACATCGCCATATGCAGGTCCGTAAACCAACTTTACTCCCTTGCGTGATCCAGAGCCATCACTTGTATTAACGAGCTGTTTGGTATTAGTATTCCATTGGCCAGTGGTTGTAGGAATATACCAGTCTTCTGAACCACTCGATGCAGCTTGATGCATATCGCTCATAAATTGCATAACAGGGTCTGTAGGATAATAATACGTATACGGGGCAGTTGAATTACCATGTGATTCAGTTATTGCAGGTCCACATTTGCCGCCGCTATAACATTGCAATCCATTGGAAGTGAGAAAATTTAATTGTTGGAAAGGGGCTACTAAGTCTTTGCATCCTTCCATTACACTCACAGAATGACATCCAGCCCAGACCCAGGATTTATAAACAGTTACAAAATTATAAAGGTCTTTGTGTGTTGCCCAAGTCGGATCACCGTGTGGATTTGTCCATATATCAACACAGCCGTTTAAGGTAGAGGGAGAACCTAGAAAATAAGCAGTTGATGGAATTGCTGCATTGGTGTAATAACCTGTAATAATGGATTGTCTATTAGATATGGTATCAATAGTCACTTTAGGGAAAACGGTAAGTGTACTATAAACAGGTACAGATATAGAACTTGTTGTATATACACCGGATACCCCCTGGCCTTGCCAATAGGTAATTCGAGCACTAATAGTTGCAGAGATATTTTCAGACTCAATGATAAAAGGACCACCACTATAATTAACTGCATTGTACGTAAAATCAACTCCGTCCCTTGATTTAGATTGATTGATAACCCATTTTATTGGAATTTTATAGTTTACAATTAAATCGTAAATCATTCCATAAGGCTTAAGTCCATTTGCATAGGTCTGAGGTATTATACCCATATTTATAATAAAAGCACCAGAAGTAAGAGTTTCTGTACCGGCTGCTTTTGCTTCTTTTCTCGAGCCTAAATTTATAATTACAATAATACATATAGACAAAATAAAAAAACAACTCGTAGCAATAGCAACCCGCCTTAATGTTGTTTTTAGGCGAATGGTTTGAGCTCTTTTCATGGTTATTTTACTATTTATTTTTTTGGTTTTTAACTTTTACAGATTCAAACATATTGCATTGTATCACATTTCCTATAATCGGAATCAATCAATAAAAGTTTTTAACAACGTTACTAAAATATTTAAAATAATAATGCCATTTTTTCGAAAATTTATAACAATTTATATCTTATAAAAAACGACTTTCTTGCCCTGAATAGGCTTATTTTATTAGGGTTTAGGTAAAATTAATGGAACATTGTTAATAACAGGCTGATTTTCTAAATTTAAAAAAATATTTTTCCTGTTAATATGGGTAAAAAAAGATTGTTTTTTATTAATATAATTTCTGTTTCAATTGAACAATTTTAATTCACAAATTCTTTAAAGTTAATTTTAAAAATACTTATCAAAATACGAAAGGCCCTCTTATTTCTAAAAAGGCCTTTTCGACACACCACAACAAAAAACAATTATTACAACTTGGAAAACAGTTTTTTGAATTGCTTTTTACCAATAGTAATTTGAATTTGATAAATTCCATTACTTAAATTAGAAACATTTATGTTTTGAGATGAAGATTTTCCAAATTGACCAGTTTTAACGACCTGACCATTCATATTGCTGATAAAATATTTTCCTCCGGAAAATTCGCCGTTGAGTTTAATATTTTCCTGAGATGGATTCGGGAATAATGTTAATTCAGTTTCATTATTGAATTCATCAATACCTAAAATTATGCTTAAAGGTATTAGGTTTCCACCGGCTGCAGTGGCAACCCATAAACCAAATTCCGGTCCGTTATTATTATTTGCAGGATTAAGAAACCCGCTTGCCAGGATAGTTATTGCCTGACCGGTGAATGAAGTGAGATTACCATCGTAGCTAATTAAATTTGTAGTTCCTGATGAATCCTGAATAGTTAAATCGTAATTCTGGGGTGGCAAACCTAAATAGCCCTGATAGGTACCATATGAAATATTATCAACAACAGTTCCTGAACCAATTTGAGTTTCTGCTACATCTACATAAGGAGCGTCTGTGGAACCGTGCCAAACAATGACGTCAACATTAGAAGAAATATCTGCGACCTGGCGGGCATCAGGAATTACATCAAGTGAAAAAGGTGTCATTGGATTATATGTTCCTGAACCGGCAATTCCTGAAGCTATAATAATATATGTTTTATTACTTTCTAAAATAAAACTTTGTCTGAATAGGGCAGAGGTAGTATCTGTACTATTAGGCAGACAAATTGAAATATCGAACAAAGTACCCGCAGGAGCATCAATAAATGGCGTTGCTGTTCTGAAATTAAAATTATCAATCAAAGGTTGTGGGCCTGCATTCAACCAAACATCTACGGTTGCAGCATCAGTTGCAGCACAATTATGTATGACTTGTAGATGCGCAGGAGTAACTATTTTAGAAGGCAGATGAAGTACATTCCCATTTGCTAAAACAGCAATTAAGCCAAATGGTTCAATACCTGCAGAGCTTGCAGTATCTAAAAATCCGGTTGCCAAAACTATGATAGCGCTATCTTCAAAAGGAATAAAGTTCGCATCGTACTCGCCAACTACTTGTCCGTTTTGAGTTTTTACCTGAAAATTTAAATCAGTTGCATCCAAATTTACATAGCCGCTATCCTGTCCGAAACTTATATCTGAAAAAATTTCTGCTTCATTTACTACTGTCTCAAAGACATCAATCATAGGCGCATCATAAACACCATGGATAAATTTTAAACTGACTTCTGTAAAACCTGAATTCGTTGAAGTTTCTTGCCCGGAGTAGGCCCTTAAATCGAAGCCACTAATTCCGGGATTACCAACTTCGCCACTTGCAACAACAACATAGGTAATGGTGTCGGCTAATAAAAACGTTTTTCGAAAAAGAGGATTTATGGTATCACCTTTTCCAAAGGAAGTAAGCACAAGATCAAAAGCTAAGCCTGCCGGAGCATCAATGTAAGAAGTAGCATTTTGAAATGCAAAGCCGGGAATAAGTAATGTATTATCTAAATATACATCAACAGTATCAACAATAGTATCCGGACAATTATGAATGGCCTGAAGTCTGGTTGTCTGACCTTGATTCGTCATTGATAATAACAAGAGTGAGGCAAAAAAAGTATTTACAATTATTTTTTTCATTTTATATTAATTAAGTTGTCAATAAGTATCGACTGTAAAAATACATTTTTGTTTAAGAAAATAAAATATTTGTTATTTAGTTATTTTAATCATACAAGAAACCGGATAGTGATCAGATAGTTTTTCTCTTATCGTTCGGTAAGCGGAAGAAGACATTCTTTTATCATGAAAAATATAATCAATCCGGAAAGATGGAAAAGGCCCTGAATATGTTTTTCCCATGCCGCTTCCGCTTTCTCTAAATGCATCGGTGAGATCATCTGCTAAAATAGAATATGTGTAGGAAGAAGGAGTGTCATTAAAATCTCCACAAACAATAATCGGATAAGGACTTGCGGAAATTGAATCGTGCAAGACATCCACTTGCATAGCTCTTTTAATAAAAGCTTTTCGTAAGCGGCGAAGTATATTAAGACTTCCTTTTAATTCATCTTGTTCTACATCATCATTATTCAGGTTTTGAATAAATTTATAATCTGACCATCCAAAATGAATACTTTCAAGGTGTGTATTTATGATTCGAATGGTATCATTACCGATTTTAATATCGCTCGTGATAAAAATATTTCCACCGCGTTTTGCGAAATGTTTAGCTTCTTTATTAATGATAGGATATTTACTAAAAGTGGCAATTCCCCAATGATCTGTATTATGTAAGCTTACTGTATATTCCAGCTGAGCAAATTTTGCCTGTAAATAGTATTTTAACGTGTCTTCATTTCTGAACGAAGGATTTTTTTTATCGGAGGTATAAAATTCCTGAAAACAAATTATATCGGGTGATTCTTTGCTTAAAAACTCAAAAATTTGTTGTCTTGTTTCCGTATTGTGAAACCAATTATAAAGATCAAACAATCGCACATTGAACGTCATTACTTTAATGTATCCTTTATCTTTTAATACGTCTTCTTTTTGAGGGGAGAAATTAAGTTGAACGATTCCAAATATTTTACTAATACCAAGTAATACTAAAATTAGTGAAAGGAAAAATCGTTTATTCTTAACTATGATCCAATATATTATAAATAAAAAATTTATTATAAAAAGTATTTCAAATCCAAGTCCAAACAAAGCAAGCCACCATAATGTTTCCGGACTTATCCAGGCGGCAAGAAAAGACAATGTAAGTGCAATAGCTGCAAAGATATTCAACACCCACATTATTTTTTTTAGGATCATTTTATTTTTTTATGGATTGATTTTATGACAATTTAAATAAATAATTAACAAATCATTTAATTTTCTTTGCTCATCTTGAACAAAAAGTTTTTTTCTTCTTGTGTTAAACTTCCATATCCTGATTTACTTATTTTATCAAGTATATCATCCATTTGTTCCTGTTTTGCTTTTTTGGTAATATTGAAATCTTCATCACGTTTACTTTGTCGATGAGCAACTTTCATTTTTTTCGATGGCGATAAACGATCAAATAAACGAGTAAGCCATGCTGTAAGATCCGTTCCTTTTTGAAGACTTCGGATATAAATGAAACCATAAAATGCACCTCCTAAATGGGCTATATGTCCTCCGGCATTTTCTCCACTAATATTTATTACATCCAGAAGAATAGTAATTACTGCAATCCATTTCAATCGCACCACACCGAAAAAGAGTAATTGAATAGGATACTCAGGTAAAAGCGTAGCAGTTGCAACAGTAATTGCCAGAACACTTGCTGAGGCACCAAGAGCAAATGCGCCATTCAATGAATTTGAAAACAATGGAAAAAAATTATAGGCTGCAATAAAAAATAAAGCGCCAATAAAACCGCCGGCTAAGTAAGTATTTAATAATTTTTTATTTCCCAGATATTCCTGAAAAATTTTCCCCATCCAATACAACCACAACATATTGAAAAAAATATGCATTACATCCCAATGAAAAAACATGTAGGTAATAACAGTCCATGGTTTTGTAATTAATTTTGATAGATTAGCCGGTATTGCAAAAAAAGTGGAAACATCTTCGAAACTGAGAATCGGATTTAGAAATAACCCGGACACGGCATTAACTATTCGGATGACAAGAAAAACAGCAACATTAAGTATTAGCAGTCGCTGTAAGGTGTCTGAAATTCGAATATGTGAGCGGATATTTTCGCTGAAAGAATTCATACTTTATAAAATTACTTTTTAATTGAAATAATCATTTCGCTTTCGTTTGTCTTTTTGTTTCCAGTATAAAATAATAATAATTCCGGTTACCAATCCTCCTAAATGTGCAAAGTGAGCAACATTATCACCCCCCGATATACCCGAAAATAATTCGATGATTCCATATAGTATAACTACGTATTTAGCCTTGACAGGGATTGCAAAAAACAAATAAAGTAAGCTATTGGGAAAAAGCATTCCATAAGCAAGTAGTACACCATAAACAGCACCTGAAGCTCCTATTACGACCGGAGCATTCAGGAGTTCATTTCGAAACTGCTTTGCAAAATCTATACTCACTTCCAACGCTTGAGTAGGATTAGCCTGAAGCAGTTCCCTGAAATCAGGTCCAAAGCTTGAACCATAAGCATCTGAATTAACGAGTGCATACATTTGATTAAGGTCAGCCGAATTTATGTAATCATTAAAGAAAGTTATACTGGGTTGCATTTGAAAATATACAATAGCATAATGAGCGACAGCGGCTCCAAATCCTGTCAATAAATAAAAAGTCAGAAATTTTTTCCCACCCCAGACATTTTCAACAACACTGCCGAACATATACAATGCAAGCATGTTAAGCAATATATGCATAAAACTATGACTGTCGTGCATAAACATATAAGTCACAATCTGATATATGCGGAACTTTTCGGAAGCAAAATAATGAAGGCCTAAAATGTCTGTTAAGTCAATGCCACGGCTTAACATAACCTGAGTAGCAAGATACAAGATCACGTTTATGATCAGTAAATTTTTTACAACTTCCGGCAAAAAACGATATCCTGTCGGGCGATAATTTTCGTAGCTCATAAGGAATTTGTGATAAACGGATGCTTTTTAATCAGTCTTTACCGAAATTGAAAATGGGAAATTTTATAATTGGAATCTGGATGCAATATCACTGTTTTTCAACAAAATCATACACGGTTTACCATCCAGCCCACGCGGGTTTTTATCGAAGGATTGCAATTCGTGAAGGATCATTTTCATTTCCTGTTGACTAAGAGTGCTGTTTTTCCTTAAGGCGATACTGCGAGCCAATGAACGGGAAAGATTTTCGTTAATACCTGTAGATAGTTCGCTCGAATTATATTTGAATTGTTCAATTATGGATTCTAAGACTTCCTTTTCTTTTCCTGTTTCTACATCGGAAGGTATGCCTTGAATTGCAAAGGAATTCTGACCGAATTCCTGAAGATCAAAACCCAATTTTCTTACTTCTGTTTCTATTTCTTTCATTAGCTGAAAATCAGACGGGGAAAATGTGATTGTTTGAGGAAACAAACTTTGCTGAGTAATTGGTTGACCGCTTTCTAATTGTTTTTTGAATTTATGAAAAAGAATTCTTTCATGAGCGGCTGTGATATCGATAATTAATAAACCTTCATTAATTTTTGAAATAATATAGGGACCCATCTGGAAAACAATTTCTTTCTTTTCATCGGTATTTAAAAAGGAAGACAGAATTTGGTTTTCTAATTCCGGAATATTTTGTGTTTTAGAAGGGCTTTCATAAAGTTTCTGCCAACCGGAAGAAGCTATCGATTTTTCCTGTTGAAATGGATTGTATTGTGTATTAACCGTAACACCCGGACTTTGAACAGCCTGATGGCGCATGCTATGAGGTATGTCGAATGTTTTCTCACGTTCAAAATCTAATGTTGGAGATAGGCTGTATTGACCTAATGAGCGTTTAACAGCAGACCGTACTATTGCATAAACGGAGCGTTCATCTTCAAATTTGATTTCGGTTTTAGTTGGGTGAATATTTACATCTATTCGGGAAGGATCGATATCGATGTATAGCCAATACGACGGAAAGCTATCTTTAGGTAAAAGCTCCTGAAAAGCATTTGCGACAGCATGATTCAAGTATCCGTCTTTAATAAATCGATTGTTTACAAAAAAGAATTGTTCGCCACGTGTTTTTTTACTGAATTCGGGTTTGCCGACAAAGCCATGTATAGAAAGAATTGAGGTAGTTTCATTAACTGGCACGAGCCTTTCATTGTATTGGCTGCCGTTAATATTTACAATGCGTTGGCGTAAATTTGAAGCAGGTAAACGGAAAATTTCAAGACCATTTTGATTGAGTGAGAAAAATATTTCAGGATTTCCATAGGCTACTCGTTCGAATTCATCAATGATGTGACGTGCTTCAATGGTATTGGACTTAAGAAAATTTCTTCTGGCAGGGACATTGTAAAAAAGGTTTTTTATGGAAATGGATGTTCCTGCACTTGTGCCTATCGGTTGTTGCTTTTTAATTTCATTGCCTTCGATTTCTATATTTGTGCCAACTTCGTCTTCTAGTCGGCGTGTTTTTATTTCAACATGAGAAATAGCTGCAATAGAAGCAAGAGCTTCCCCTCTAAAACCCATGGTTCGGATGGAAAAAAGATCTTCTGCTGAACGTATTTTTGAAGTAGCATGCCGTTCAAAAGCCATTCTGGCATCAGCGGGACTCATGCCACAGCCATCGTCAATTATTTGCAAAAGTGTTTTACCTGAATCCTTTACGAACAATTCGATACGTTTGCTGCCGGCATCAACAGCATTTTCCAAAAGTTCTTTAACTGCCGAAGCCGGCCGTTGAATGACTTCCCCTGCAGCAATCTGGTTGGCAACAGTATCAGGCAAAAGATGAATTATATCCGACATTTTCCTCTCTTTAAACTCCCTCAAATGTCCGAAAATATAAATTAAGTTCCATCATCTATGATGTTTTTCTCTGATTGGAGTACAATCAGAAAAATAAACAAAGTAAATATGATGCTGGGCGTTTTTGAGTATATTTTTATTTCATTCGCTGCATTTCAATTACTTGTAATCCGTCTTTCGCTTTTTGAAAGTCGGGATTTCGTTCCAGGGTCTTCTTAAAAAAATATTTAGCACTGTCATGGTTTGGAATCATAAAATAGGCACCGCCAAGGTTGTAAATGATATCAATATTCGATGTATCGTAGCTTAAAGCAATATTCAAATTGGAAACCGCTTCTTTGAAATTTCTTTCTGTACCGTTATTGAGTCCTTTTAATAAATAATACTGGCTGATTAATTTATCGTATTCGGAAAACTTCTGGTGCTGAGGATTTATTTTACGCGCTTTATTCCACCATATTTCTGCTTTGTCCATTTTGTTTAATCTGTTATAAACAACGCCCATATTCATATATCCATCAATAAAATTTGGATAAATATCGATGCCTTTTTGGAGATGGTATAATGCTTTATTGAGAAGGCTGTCGGGTTTGACTGTATTTTTTTGATCACTTAAATTAATATAAGCAATACCTGCATTCAATTGAACTTTTGCACTTCGTGGAGCACTTTTAGTATCTGCTATAAAAAGTGTGTTGTTGTCTTTCCAATCGCTGCATCGATTGATATTCCGAATACTAAACAATAAAATAATTGTAAGAAAGGTAGTAATACCTATACTGTTGGTTATTTTATTATTTTTTTCAGGATTGATTTTTTCGAAAAGGTAAAAACTTCCTAAAATAAATAAAATGCAAAACGCAAGAGAAGGAATATATATAAAACGGTCAGCGAAAATTGTTCCAATATTGAAAATCAGATTCGAAAGTATCGAAAAAGTAATAAGATAAAAGAGAATACTAAAAGAATAAATTGATTTTCTTTTAAATAAATAAAAAGCAAAGAGTATCAAGGATGAATAAATGCATAATGATAAAAGAACACGATATTCGGAAAAATCGGTCAATGGTATCTGATTGAAATTGTAATCATATGAAAGATCTACAGGGTAAATCAATAATCTCAAATAGAAAAACCAGGAAAGAAGTATGGTCGCAAATTTTTGTTCATTTGTTGCATTTACGAAAGGATTATTGAGGACATCATTGCTTGGTATTCCCTGGTTGTCTTTCGTTGCTAAATATCTGAAAATCAAAAACACAAGCGCAATGGAAAAGTAGACTAAAGAAACTGAAGTCTTTTTGGCTGTTTTTGAATTTGTAAAGTAATAAAGAATTAAAGGATAAATTAATACAAAAGTGATAGCGGTTTCTTTGCTCATCAATGAAAAGAAGAAAAGAATTGATGAATAAATAAAATTCTTTTTATGTCCGGATTGGGTGTATTTCAGTAATTGCAAAACGGATAGGAGAAAAAACAGTAAACACATTAAATCGTCTCTGCCTTTAATATTAATTACAGATTCGGAGTGGGCTGGTAGTGTTATAAAAAGCAATGTAATTAATGCTGCCTTCAGACTGGTTTTTTCTGTTGATTCTTTTAAAGAAAAAGTTAAAATCTTTTTCAAAAAATTGTAAAGCAAGATTCCTGTTATTGCATAAATGCTAACATTTATTAAATGTGAAATGAATGGATTGTTTCCCCAGAGTTGGTGTTCAATCGCAAATGTAACAAGGGATAGGGGACGATATCTCCCACCGGCAAGTACCATAATATCGGATTCTGTCATTCCGGCAAATGTATCTTTCGATAAAATATTCCATATGCCTGAAAATCCATTCTGAGTAAAATTGTTTTTTACGAGAACAATAAAATCATCCAGCGCATAGTTGTTAAAAGCAGATAAACCAAAAGATACAAAAGCAACAACAAAAATTACCCACTTCCATTTGTTGTCTGAAAAATTTTCATCCTTTGAAATAATTTTTTCTCCGGAATTAGTTTGTGAATTTTTGTATGTTTTTTTTTTATTCATACAACTATAAATAAATTAACATTTAACTTGTTATTTTAAAATCATTAATTAATTATAGCTCAAACCTATTTTAATAATCGTTTAAAACAAAAATAATATTAACATTTAACAATTAACGAATAACGATTAACGAATAGCGATTTACAAATAACCAACAACTACTTTTTCAACTTATCTTTAAAAACTTTTCTAAATTTTTCCACCTTAGGGGCGACTACGAATTGACAATAAGGTTGTTGTCCATTTTGATTAAAATAATTCTGATGATAATCTTCTGCTTTGTAAAAAGCGGTGAATGGAGATATTTCTGTTACTACCGGTTTATCATACGCTCCCGATTTTTCGAGTTCGTTTTTTATTTCTTCGGCAATTTTATGCTGTTCTTCATCATGAAAAAAAATAACCGATCGATATTGTGTGCCGATATCATCTCCTTGTCTGTTCAGTTGGGTAGGATCATGCGATTTGAAAAAAGCATGTAGTATGTCTGTGTAATTAAGTTTCGTCGTATCGTAAACAACTTGTACAACTTCTGCATGGCCTGTACGACCATCGCATACTTCTCTGTAAGAAGGATTTTTTATTGTACCGCCGGAGAAACCGGAAGCGACAGAAATAACGCCGTCCAATAATTGATATTGTGCTTCTGTACACCAGTAACATCCTCCACCAAATGTAGCTGTTTCGATTTTATTTTTTTCCATTCTACTTTATATTTTTATACTATTCTCTATATTAAATTACTAATAAAATCATCTTCAATTAATATATAAATTTTCAGATTATTTCACTAATTCTCCATTTAATCTTCTCAATATTGTTTCTGAAATTTTTGCATTAAATCTTGCCTCCGCCAATCGTTTCATTGCTTCTTCGAATGTACGTTGGACATTTTGTTGCTCAATAACAGAACTCATACCAATTCGGTAGCGTTCCTGCGAAACTGATAAAACTTCCCGCGCATATCCAATGTTTTGTTCTTCGATTTGCAGGAGTTCAAGATTTTTCTTGAATGTTCTCCAGGCATTTAATAGATCTGAATTTATTTGTGATTGCATATTTTCAAATGAAATATCTGAATTTAAAGCATCAATCTTCGAATTTTTTATTTGCCTGTTAATATTTAATCCATGAAAAAGCGGTATAGTTGCCGTAGCGCCGTAATTAAAACCGTTAATTTGGTTTAACAAAGTAAAGCCTGCTTCATTGGTAGTTTTAGAATAAATGTAGTGCGCATTTAAATTTATCACGGGAAAGCGTAAAGATTGTTTCTCCTTTAATTCAAGTTGAGAAATTCTCTGATTTCTTTTGAAATAATTTATTTGATTGTTTTGATCAAGTACTGATTTTTTTAAATCCTCAATCATTGGTTTGTAGGTAATAATTACACTGTCTTCAACAGCAAAAGGAGTTTCTATTTTTCTTCCCATCAATAAATTTAAATTTATTCTTTCCGCATCAATATTTGATTCAAGTTCAATTTCAATAGAACGTTGTCTGTTGAAATCTGTTTTTGTCTGCAACCATTCCAAGCGGGATCCGGATCCATTATTCATTTTACGATCAGATATTGTAACCCTTTCTATCGAAAAAAGTATTTCCTCTCGCAACGATTTTAATAATTGTTGTTGTTTAACAATTGAGTAGTAGGCTGTAATTAATTCCTGTAAAGTATTTTCAATTTGAATTTTCAATTCGTCTTGCGACAACATATAAAGTTCCGATAATTTTTCCTTCGTATTAAACATTTTCATTCCATCAAAGATTGTCCATGTTGCTGCAAGATCCGCAACAGCGTTAGTTGACAATGATGCATTTCGATTTACTTCGAGGTTATTACTGTATTTCTGTTTTAATGAATTTGATGAACGGGTATAAGAAGCATTTGCATCGATATTCGGAAGCATACCGGAATTTCCGATACTATTATTGTTTTCTTGTTGGTCTTTTTTATTTGTAATAATTCTAATATCGTAATTATTTTTTAAAGATATTTCAATGGCTTGTTGTAAAGTTAATAATGAATCTTGTGAAAATATTTTCACAGGTATAAAAAATAAAAACAAAAGAAAATACTTGTTATTCATTTATTGATAATATGTTTCTGATTAATATAATCACCGTTGTGTATATTGAACTTAGTCTATGATTTATACGTGTTTTCATGAAATCCATTAATCTTTTCTTTCAAGGTCTTTTCGGGAAATGAAAGTGTAAACAGAGGGAATAACATACAATGTGAGTACTAAAGAAAACAATAGCCCGCCTGCAACAACAATACCCATAGGCATTCGGCTTTGAGAACCATTACCCAATCCGATAGCAATTGGCAGTGCTCCAAGTATTGTGGCAATACTAGTCATTAGTATGGGCCTTAACCTCATCGTTGATGCTTCAATAACTGCATCCTTTATGTTTTGTCCTAATGCTTTTTGCTGATTGGCAAATTCAACAATAAGGATTCCATTTTTTGTAACAAGTCCTATTAACATAATAATTCCAATCTGGCTGAAAATATTTAATGTTTGGTTAAACATCCACAAAGAAATAACAGCTCCGGCAAGTGCAAGCGGAACCGTAAGCATTATAATGAAGGGATCAACGAAACTTTCAAACTGTGCAGCAAGAATGAGGTAAATCAGAATCAGAGCAAGTACAAATGCAAACCAAATATTTGAACCGCTTTCAGCAAAGTCTCTTGATGCACCCGTTAGGCCGGTGGAGAAAGACTCATCAAGAACCTTTTTGGAAATTTCATCCATGGCTGCAATTCCATCGCCTATTGTTTTTCCAGGTGCTAAACCGGCAGAAATTGTCGCCGATTTGTAACGGTTAAAATGGTACAATTGGGGCGGACTACTTTCTTCAGTCACGTTTAATAAATTATCCAGTTGTATCATTTCATTCTTATCGTTTCTGACATACAATGACTTTAAATCCATCGGTTCATCTCTGGATGTTTGATTCATCTGAGCGATTACCTGATATTGTTTGCCGTTCATGGTAAAATAAGAAATTCGTTTTCCGCTATACGAAAGTTGTAGTGTTTGTGCTATGTCTTCAACAGACACTCCTAAAGCAGCGGCACGATCACGGTTAATCGTCATATTTAATTCCGGTTTATTGAATTTAAGATTAACATCGACACCCTGAAAAACCGGATTTTTATTTGCTTCTTCAAAAAACAAGGGTAATACTTGTTTTAATTTTTCAAAATTAGGAGCCTGCAAAACATATTGTACCGGCAAACTTGTTCGGCCGGTAATGCCAACGCTTATTGTTTGCTCTTGTAAAACGAATGCCCGTCCTTCAGGAAAAAATTTTAAATTTTTTGTAATCATATCAGCAATTTTTTGCTGCGATCTTTTTCTGGAGCCTGGTTCGATTAAACCTAATCTTAGAAAACCTGTATTTACGGCACCTGAGCCGGTAAATCCGGGAGCTGTAACACTTAAGGCAATTCTTTTTTCAGGGACAGAATCAATTGCAAATCCAACAAGTTTTTGCATGTATTTATCCATGTAATCAAAAGAAGTTCCTTCAGGGGTGGTTACTTGCAAGCGCAGTAAACTTCTATCTTCTAGAGGCGCTAATTCGGATTGCAATAAAGAACCTACTCCAAATATTAGAAGAAAAGATGCTAAAAGAATTCCCCAAGCCCAGCCTCTCCGATTGATAAAACTTGTTAGAGAGCGACGATATCCTTCTGTCATTTTAATAAAAAACGGCTCTGTTCTTTCATAAAATTTTGAATGTTTATGATTTTTCCTGGCAAGTTTAACGTTTAATACAGGAGTAAGTGAAAGCGAAACGAAAGCTGAAATTAATATGGCCCCTGCCATGACAATACCGAATTCCCTGAAAAGGCTTCCAACGAAACCCTGAAGAAAAATTATCGGAAGAAATACAATAGCGAGAGTCATTGACGTGGAAACGACTGCAAAGAAAATTTCATTAGAACCTTTTTCGGCTGCCTCTAATGGAGGCATACCCTTCTCAATTTTTTTATAAATATTTTCAGTGACAACAATTCCATCGTCAACAACCAATCCCGTTGCCAGTACAATTGCAAGCAGTGTCAGAATGTTTATACTAAATCCTGCCAGATACATTATAAAAAAAGCACCAATCAAAGAAACAGGAATATCAATAAGGGGGCGGATAGCGATAAGCCAATCCCTGAAGAAAAGATATATTATTAAGACAACGAGTAAGAAAGCAATCAACAACGTTTCTTCTACTTCTCCGATAGAACGGCGGATAAAACTTGTATTGTCAAGTGCGATTCCTAACTTGAAATCTTTTGGCAGATCTTTTTTTAGTTGATCAAACCGCTTGTAAAACTCATCTGCAATTTCAATATAATTCGAACCCGGTTGAGGAACAATTCCTAAACCTATCATTGGAACACCGGATTGTTTAAGAATAGTTTCTTCGTTTTCAGGTCCAAGTTTTGCAATTCCAACATCGCTAAGCCTGACTGTAATTCCCTGGTTAGAACTTATGATCAGATTATTGAATTCATCGGCAGTTTTTAACCTTCCTCTTGTATTTACAGTAAGCTCTGTATTATTTCCAACAATTTTCCCTCCCGGTAATTCAACATTTTCTCTGTTCAGCGATTTCTGTATGTCGAGTGGAGTAAGTGCATATGCTGAAAGTCTTGCGGGATCCAACCAAATTCGCATGGCAAATTTTTTCTCACCCCAGATTTGAATAGTGCTAACTCCAGGAATAGTTTGTAATCGTTCCTGAATTACATTGGCTGCGTAATCGCTTACCTCCAGTTGATTTCTGACATTACTTTCGATTGTCATAGAAATTATTGCATCACTGTTAGCATCCGACTTCGTTACCACAGGTGGAGCATCAATGTCTTGAGGCAATTGTCTGACGGCTTGTGAAACTTTATCTCTCACATCGTTGGCTGCTGCTTCAAGATCGATATTAAGATCAAACTCTACGGTGATGTTACTGCTTCCCAGATTACTGGCAGAGGCGATGGAGCGAATTCCGGAAATACCATTGATAGCTTTTTCAAGAGGCTCCGTAATTTGCGATTCTATAACTTCTGCATTCGCTCCCGAATAGGCTGTTCGTACTGTAATTACCGGCGGATCAATGGAAGGATATTCTCTTACACCTAAAAATTTATATCCTATAAAACCAAAAAGCATAATGATAATAGACATTACCATTGCTAATACCGGACGTTTTAAGCTTATTGATGAGAGAGACAAAATATAGTTTTTTAATTATTGTTACTTTGATTTTTTAAATTCACTTTCAATGGCATTCCTTGTCGCATCTGCATTAGACCCGTGATGAGAACAGTATCACCTTCAGTTAATCCCGCTTTTATTTGAATGGTAGAATCGTTTCTGATTCCTGTTTCGACATCAATTTTTTCGGCTTTGCCGTTTTTGGTAATAAATACTTTTTGACCTTTTAATTCAGGAATCAATGCTTGTGTTGGAATAAGAATTGCCTTATCAATTTTTTTTAATGGAATTTCAACACGAACAAAAGCTCCCGGAAATAATTTAAACTGATCGTTGGAGCATAGTGCTCTTACAAGTACACTTCTGGTTTGTAAATCTATCTTTGGTTCAAAAGCATATATTTTTCCTTTAAAAATTCCTTCAGATGATTCAGTAGTAAAATTGATTGAAGTGGTATCACCTATCATCGAACGATAACGCTCGGGAAGTGCAAATTCCAGTTTAATGGGATTTACAGATTGTATACTTGCAATCCGGGTATTGATTGCAAGAAAAGCACCGGTGCTGACGGTTTTTAAACCAATGATGCCATCGAATGGAGCTTCAATACGCGTTTTACTTAAGTTTGATTCTATCAGATCAATGTCGGCTTGTATCGTCAGCAATTGATTCTGTGAAAGTTCATAATCTTGTTTACTGATTCCGTTAATTGCTAAAAGATCTTTTTGACGCTCTTCCGTTTTCTGAGCCACATCTTTTTGTAGCTGTAATTTTTTTAATTGAGCAAGCAGGTCGGAATTATAAAGAGTTACAAGTGTTTCGCCTTTTCTGACTTTGGATCCTTCTTTGAAAAGGATTGAAGTAATTTTACCGGGGATTTCATTACGGATTTCTACTTCATCTTTTGCTATTAAACTTCCTGAGGAGAAAATTTTGTCTTCAATGACCTGAGAAGTAACAACAATTCCGCTAACACTCATCGGTGGTGGCGTTTTTTGATTTTGAATATTCACTTCAGATTGATTGTTACGGAATTTATTCACATAGATTACAATCCCTATCAATAACAATCCAAAAAAAATCAATATTCGGCCTGTTTTCATAAAAAGTAAATTTAACCTCTAAAATTAAGAGAATGCAATTTTGCAATAAAATAATTAATAGAAAGAACTTTCTATTAATTTATCTATTTCCATTCTGCAATAAAAAGATTTGTATCATGGCCGCCACCATTGTTTCTGTTACTGGAAAACACTAATCTTTTACCATCTCCCGAAAAAACAGGAAAAGCATCAAAAACAGGGTCAAAGGTAATTTGTTCCAGATGGCTTCCATCTAAATCACACATCCATAAATTGAAATGATACCCTTTCTTTTCATGATTGCTTGAGAAAATAACTTTTTTCCCATCGCGCGAATAATAGGGAGCCCAATTAGCCCCTCCAAGATTTGTTACCTGTCTGAGTCCTGAGCCATCTATATGGCATGTAAAAAGTTCCATATTTGTTGGCATCACCATTCCCTGATCAAGAAGTTCTTTATATGTTTTAATATCTTCTTCTGATTTCGGTCGGGATGCACGGAAGATCAGATCTTTTCCATCGGGCGAAAAAAATGCTCCGCCATCATATCCTAGCTCGTTTGTTACCTGCTTAATATTTGTTCCGTCAATATCCATTGTATATAAATCGAGATCTCCATTTCGTAGTGAAGTAAAGACAATTTTATCACCTTTAGGACTTAGCGTTGCCTCTGCATCATAACCCGGAATGTCTGTTAATTTTCTTCGGATGTTGCCTTTCAAATCTGAAACATAAATATCAAAACTCGAATAAACAGGCCAAACATATTTATGATCTTCACGAGTTGCCGGTTTAGGCGGGCATTCTTCGGAATTTTCATGCGTTGAAGCATATAAAATTAAACTATCACCCGGAAGAAAATAGGAGCATGTCGTTCTTCCTTTTCCCGTACTTACCATCGTTGGTTTAAAATTTTTAATCGATGAAAAATATATCTGATCGCAAGAAACTTTCCATGCCGGATTAGTAACCTGAAAAGAAAGCATTTTATCATTGAAACTAAAATAAGCTTCGGCATTATCACCCCCAAAAGTTAGCTGTCTGACAGATTTAAAATGTTTTTCTTCCGGATAATGAACTATCTTTTTTTCTAATTCACCATTCTGAGAATAAATGTTTCCTGAAAAACAAAAAGTAAATAAACCTAAAATTAAAAGTCTGATTTCCGACATAAATTATTTTTTGCGAATTTAATGATTACTCAGACATAGAATTGTCATCAGTTTTTCAGGGTTTAGGTTATTTTGAGCTTTTATTGATGATTATAAATTTAGTATCAAGTATCAAGAATCAAGTATCATGATGCAATATGCAATTTCGGTTTATACTGCTTATATGAAATGCTTATTATATTTTTTTTTGAGGCAATAATCGTATGTTTAGTTTATGGCTCGTAATTTTATAATAAACAGCAAATTCTATTTTAAAATTTATTAGAAAACACAAATATTTATTTAATTTTTACAAGTCTTTTATATAATATTACCAATAATTAATAATCATAAACTAATTACCTTTTACCAAAAATTAATAACCAAAAACAAACAATCATGAATTACCGCTACTTCTTTTTAATGATTTCACTTCTTGCTTTTTCTTCCTGTAAACAAAAAGAGAAAGATTATTCATTAATAAAAGAAGATGATTTTCTTTTTCAATATATTGATAGTACTATAAAACCCGGTGACGACTTTTTTGGTTTTGCTACAGGGTCATGGATGAAGAATAATCCAATTCCATCCAGTGAACGTCGATGGGGAATTGGCAATCTGGTGAGAAATGATATTTATAATCAGATTCGACAAATCAACGATGAATCAGCCGGCAATAAAGAAGCAAAAAAGGGAAGCAATACCCAGCGAATTGGAGATTTTTGGTTTGCCGGCATGGATTCACTTTCTATAGATGAACAAGGTATAAAACCATTGCAACCGCAATTTGATTTAATTGCTTCAATAAAATCAAAAGACGATTTATTAAAAGTCATCGCCGAATTTCAAATGTATGCGGGATCGCCTTTATTTTCTCCTGCTATTTTCCAGGATGAAAAGAATAGTAATAAAATGGCTTTGCATTTTTACCAGGGCGGAATTGGATTACCTGAACGTGATTATTATTTAAATACAGATGCACGAACACAAAACATTCGAAAAGAATATAAGATACATTTAATTAAAATGTTCACCCTGCTCGGCGATAATGAAAAAATAGCGAAAGCGAATAGTGAAACTGTATTCAATATAGAAGCAGATCTGGCGCGAGCTTCAAGAAAACTGGAAGATCTAAATGATCCTTATTTGAATTATAATAAAATGAGCCTGGAAGAATTTACATTACTTACTCCTTCAATACCCTGGAAAACTTTTCTTGAGCAAATAAATATTAAAAACATTGATTCAGTTATTATCGGTCAACCGGAATTTTATAAGCAAGTTGAAAAAAGCCTGAACACAATTGGTTTAAACGATTGGAAAACATATTTGCGATGGAATCTGATTAATGATTTTGCAAAAGATTTAAGTAAGCCATTCGATTTGCAAAACTTTAGTTTTTTTGGAACGGTTATGTCGGGAACAACTACGCAACGCCCTCGTTGGAAAAGAATCATGGATGAAGAAGAATCTTATTTGGGCGATGCTTTAGGACAATTGTATGTCGAAAAATATGTTCCCGTTGCCATGCGTAATCGTTACAAAGAACTTACAGAAAACATGATGGTTACTTTTCAAGAACATGTAAGTAAATTGGATTGGATGTCTGACAGTACTAAATCCAAAGCAGAATTTAAACTAAGTAAAATTAAAAGCAAAGTATGCTTTCCTGATAAGTGGAGGGATTATTCATCTTTAGAACTAAGCAGAAATTCTCACGTTCAAAATGTTTTGAATTGCAAAAAGTGGAAGTATAATTATGAAGTTTCAAAACTTTATAAGCCTGTCGATCGGAATGAATGGGAAATGACGCCACAAACGTATAATGCATATTACAATCCATCGAATAATGAAATTGTATTACCTGCAGCGCAATTTCTAATCCCGGGACTTCCGGATTCTCTGGCTGATGATGCTATAATATATGGCTATGCAGCTGCAAGTACAATTGGTCATGAATTGACACATGGCTTTGACGATTACGGCCGGCAATTTGATGCCTTTGGTAATCTTACCAATTGGTGGTTACCGCAGGATTCCATTAACTTTACTCAACGTGCTAATTTGCTTGAAGAGCAATTCAATAATTATGTTTTGCTCGACAGTCTGCATGTAAATGGGAAAGCTTCACTCGGTGAAAATATTGCCGATTTAGGAGGTGTTGTAATCGGCCTTGATGCTTTTAAGAAAACAGAACAATATAAAAAAGGTGTTATGATAGACGGACTAACACCGGTTCAAAGATATTTTCTGGGTTATGCAATAAGTTGGCTTGGACATGCCCGTGACAAATCATTAGCTATGCAAATTATGACCGATGTACATGCTCCGAATTTTTTACGTGTTAACGGCCCATTAAGCAACGTACCTGAATTTTATGAAGCATTCGGAATAAAAGAAGGTGATAAAATGTGGAGAGCAGATTCTGTAAGAGTAAAGATTTGGTAATTGTTTTTACTATTTTAATATTTTATTTATGAAATACCATAAATCGATTTTTATTTTTATTTTTTTATCGCTAACAGTATTAACCAAAGCACAAACTGATTCTATTAATTTTCATTCTAAAGATTCGCTAAAGAATCAAAAAGATGAAAGTGGAAAAATATTTACAAATGCTGAGCAAATGCCATCTTTTCCCGGAGGGGATGCGAAGTTGTTTAAGTTTTTGAAAAAAATAAAATATACTAAACAGGCAAGAAGGAATAGAATAACTGGTAAAATATATGTGACATTTGTTATAAATAAAGAAGGGAAAGTAAATGATGCAAAAATATTAAGAGGTCTTGGTTATGGACTTGATGAAGAAGTATTGCGAGTTATAAATAAAATGCCGGTTTGGACCCCTGGGAGAATAAATGACAGGCGAGTAAGTGTACAGTATAATTTACCCGTAAATTTTAATTTGCATTAATTGTTGTTAGAAGTTAAAAATTTATTAAAAACAGTAATTATATTCCAACCCTATCATTCAGGAATAAAGTAAATTTAAAAAGGCATTCTGGCTAAAGGAACGATATCCTGATCAGCAAACAACCCTTTCTGAAATTTATAATAGCCGGTAATTGCAATCATAGCGGCATTGTCAGTGCAATATTCAAAAGGAGGAATATAAACGGTGCACCCATCGGTCTCTGCAAGTTTATTAATGGATTGGCGTAACGCACTGTTTGCACTTACGCCTCCGGCTATTGCAATTTCATGGATGCCTGTAAGTTTAATTGCCATTCGTAATTTTATCATAAGTATGGAAACTATACTTTGCTGAATAGAGGCGCAGATATCAGCCTTATTATTTTGAATAAAGTTCTCATCTTTTTTTATTTCATCTCTGATAAAATATAAAATGGCTGTCTTCAATCCTGAAAAACTAAAATCGAGTCCGTCAACATTAGGAGTAGGGAAAAGAAATTTATTTGGATTACCTGTTTTAGACATTTGATCAATCAATGGACCTCCGGGATAAGGAATTCCTAAAATTTTTGCCGATTTATCAAATGCTTCACCCGCTGCATCATCTCTCGTTTGTCCGATAATTGTCATCGTTAAATAATCATCCACTTTGACAATTTGTGTATGTCCGCCCGATACAATCAGGCAAAGAAAAGGAAAAGAGGGTAGAGGCTTGTTCTCATTTTTCTTTCTTATAAAATGAGCAAGAACATGGCCTTGCATGTGATTTACGTCAATAATAGGAATCGATAAACCCATTGCAAATGCTTTTGCAAAAGAGACGCCGACTAATAAAGCACCCATTAAACCCGGGCCTCTTGTAAAAGCTATAGCATGAAGCTCGTTTTTAGTTATATTTGCCTGGCGCAGAGCTTCTTCAACCACAGGAATTATTTTTTGCTGATGGGCTCTTGAAGCAAGCTCCGGAACAACGCCACCATAATACCTATGAATCAGACTCTGATCCGCTATGACATTTGACAATTCACACGACCCTCTAAGCACTGCCGCTGCAGTCTCATCGCACGATGATTCTATTCCAAGTATTAATGTCTCATTCATGGTATGAAAATTGTCACTTCGTTAATTTTAAAATCCCAAAATTATTAAAAAACTCGCTCGCATCCTCTTATGGACGATTGGCATTTTTGTGCTGATTATCGGGCTATTGTTTGGTGCCATTCATTTAGATACAGTTCAAACTTTTTTGGCCAAACGTCTAACTTCTTATTTCTCAGAAGAGTTGAAGACCCACGTTCATATAAATGGTGTTAGTATTCGGTTCAT
Organism: Bacteroidota bacterium; assembly: GCA_031417555.1. Taxonomy (GTDB): domain Bacteria; phylum Bacteroidota; class Bacteroidia; order AKYH767-A; family 2013-40CM-41-45; genus JADKIH01. Next base: position 25,775 of record JANOVV010000072.1, on the reverse strand, counting down.
AAAAAGTGTCGTTCTGGAAGGTTTTTATGTTGAAGACCAACAGGGAGACACATTAATTTATGCCGACGAACTTAAAATTGGTATTGACGATTTAAGTACGAAGGATCATTCATTGGTTATTGGAAGGTTAACGTTATCGAAAGGGCAATTTAATCTTATTCATCATAAAGGCGAGAAGCACGACAATCTGCACTTTATAAATGAATATTTTTCTTCAAAAGATACATCATCGAATGGAAAGCCATGGATTATTAAATTAAATGATGTTGTATTAAAGGACGTAAGTTTTCGGAATGAAGTTGAAGACGATACCTTAAGAATCTCCGGTGTTAATTTTTCTCATCTAAATATTAAAAATATAAACGGTGATTTCAGAAATTTTTCAACGTTGAATGATTCAATATTTGTTGATATTCATTCCTTAGCATTTAATGATCAAAGTGGTTTCAGATTGGATGAATTTTCAGCAAATGCTAAAATGTCTTCAAAAGAAATCAGATTGAAAAAACTTACTATTAAAACTCCGTTTACGGATATTCATACAAATCTAATATTCAACTACGATAGCTTAGCTTCATTTGATGAATTTACATCGCTGATAAAATGGCAAGCAGATTTTAAAAAGAGTACTGTATCTTTTACTGATATAGCATTTTTCGCTCCAGAATTAAAAGGGATTGATAAATCTCTAAAATTGGATGGTGACTTTCACGGTTCTGTAAATAATTTTAAAGGAAAAAATGTTAAGATTCAATGGGGGGATATTTCAAAATTTGCTGGAGATATTTCTATGCATGGACTTCCAAACATTGATGAAACATTTATAGATATTTCGGCAACTGAGATAAAAACTAATAAAAAAGATGTAGAATGGTTTCCTTTACCGCCATTTAATGAAAAGCAACATTTAATAGTTCCTCAAAATCTAACGTCCCTTGGAAATGTAACGTTTAAGGGTAAGTTTACAGGATTCTTAACTGATTTTGTTGCTTTAGGAAATATTTCTACAGCTATAGGTTCAATTACTTCAGATTTAAATTTAAAATATAATTCTAAAAATAAAACTTCAGATTATAGCGGACATCTCATTGCCACGCAATTTGATGTTGGAAAAATTACAAACCTCGACGATCTTGGAAAAATTACTTTCAATATGAATGTAAAAGGATCCGGTTTTAGAATTGATAATATTAATGCCGAACTACAAGGTAAAATTCAGCAACTGGAATTTAAAAATTACAATTATCAAAACATTGATATCGATGGGAAAATTGCTAAAAAACTTTTCAATGGATCTTTCATTATAAAAGAACCTAATGTAGATTTAGATTTCAGCGGCACTATAGATTACAGAGGGAAATTGCCTGAATTTAATTTTATAGCAAATGTCGGAACAGCAAAACTTGATACGCTTAATCTTTTTAAAACAAAAGATAAAACTATATTACAGACAACAATTCGCACTTATTTCAAGGGTAATCGCCTTGATAATATCGTTGGTGGAATTGATGTAGTAAATACTAATTTCACGACCGGCAATAAACTATTTCATATTAATTCACTTAGCATTCGGGAAGATAAAATAAATGGCATTAGAAATTTTGATATTCTTTCTGATAACCTGGATGCACATTTGAAAGGTGATTTTCAGCTGGCAAAAATCGGAGATGCATTTAGAGAAATTATTCCGCGATATCTTCCTTCAGTTATTTTACCTAAAAAAGATTTTAAAGTAAATCAAAATTTTACTTTTGATATTACAATAAAAAATATGAACATTTTTACCGAAATGTTTCTTCCTTCCTGGAGTTTTGCTGCTAACACTACGCTAATCGGTCAATTTAATAATTTAAATAATGAAGTGGCTTTAGAGATAATGACACCATGGATACGTTTCAAAGAATTCAGTTTAGATAATTTCGATGTACATGTATCATCTACGTCAAAATCACTCACAGTTGAAACATATGCCAGTAGAATTAGCCGTAATGAAAAAGATTTTATTTTACAACCGGAACTCTCCGCCCAAGCTGAAAATAATCGAGTAAAATATAAACTAAAACTGGCCGATAATGACACTTCGTCAAACCGGCTTCGTTTAGAAGGCAACTTGGATTTCTTTTCAGCAAGTAATTTTGTTTTTAAAATAGATAGTTCTTTGTTGATAGTAGAAAATGAAGAATGGAAACTGGATAAAAACAATCTGACAAAATTTGACTCGACAGGAACAGAGCTTACATCCTATATATTTACAAAAGGAAATGAATCAGTTACACTTGATGGTAAAGTAGGAAAAAAGGAAACAGATCGGGCTGCACTGCACTTCACAGGTTTTAATCTTAATCATTTAAATTCATTACTTTCTTCCTCTAAAAAAACTGATTTTGGTGGAATCATCGGAGGTGATATTTTCTTTTCGGATATCTATAATAAATTACAACTCGAAGCTGATTTGAAAGTCTTAAATCTCTCAATAGATAATGACACAATTGGAAACACATCTATTATTTCACGATATAGCATTGATCAGAATGTTGTTTTTTCTAATATCAGCATTATTAAAGGCGTTTCAAAAATAGTCGACATCACAGGAAATTATTATTTATCAAAAGAAAATAATAATCTGGATTTCAATATTCGTTTAAATAATGTTTATCTGCATTCTTTAGAGCCTTACATCAATGATATTGTCCATGAATTGTATGGAAAAATCACAGCAGATCTGAAACTAACCGGCAGTATTAAAAAGCCGGTATTTAACGGCACTGTGGATTTAAATAAAATGAGTCTAATTATAAATTACCTGAATACCCGCTATAGTTTTAATAGTTCTGTAATAGTAAAAGAGAATGAATTTGCAATTAATGATCTAACACTCGTAGATGTAAATAATAATGAAGGCAAAGCGAAAGGTAAAATTTATCATGATTACTTTAAAAATTTCCGGTTCGATGTTGAGCTGCAAGCAAAAAAATTCCAGGTATTAAATACAACAATAAAAGATAACATACTTTATTACGGAACCGCTAATGCCAGTGGATATGCCCATTTTTTCGGACCGCTTGAAAATATGAATATGGATATTTCATTAAGTCCGGATCGTGGAACCAAGTTAAATATTCCTCTAAATACACTCGAAGATCTTAGTAGTAATGGCTTTATTAAATTTATTGACAGATCGGTTGATACCAGCCAGACAATTACACGAAACCGTGTAGACTTGTCAGGTATCAGGCTGAACATGAATCTCGACATGAATAGAAATGCAGAGATCAAAATTATTTTTGATGAAAAAATCGGAGACGTAATTACAGGCACAGGCACCGGGAGTTTACGGCTTGATATAAATACTTCCGGAGCTTTCAATATGTACGGCACCTACTTTATTGATAAAGGAGAATATTTATTTACACTGCAAAATTTAATAAATAAAAAGTTTAATATTGATCAGGGTGGAAAAATTACATGGGCAGGTGATCCTTATGAAGCAACCGTTGACCTTTCTGCAGTCTACGTGGTTCATACATCTACACTCTATAATGTTTTGCAGGATACAACTTACAAACGTAGAGTACCGGTAGAATGCAGGCTTATCCTCACCAATAAGCTAATGAATCCGACCATAAATTATGAAATAAATGTTCTTGGCCTTGATCCAACTGTTGAAAGTTTGCTCAGGGCTAAATTAAATTCTGAACAAGAAATAAATAAGCAAATGTTTGGGCTCCTTATGTTCAATCAGTTTTTCCCTTCATCCGGTGCAGGCCAGACAGTAGCAAGAATCGATGCAGGAGCAGGAGCAGGAGCCAGTGCCAGCGAATTACTCAGCAATCAGGTAAGTAACTGGCTTGGACAAATCAGCAAAGAAATTGATATCAGCGTAAATTATCGTGCAAGAGATACATACACTCCGGAAGAATTCAGGTTTATGTTTACTAAATCGTTCCTCAAAGATCGTTTAACTTTTGAAGGCGGAGTTGGATTTCTAGGCCAGCAATCTTATCTGGATAATAACGTCGTCGGCGATTTTTATGCTGAATATAAGTTGAGTGAAGACGGACATTTTAAATTAAAAGGTTTCAATCGTTCTAATGCCGATGATATCATTAAATATTCTCAATCACCCTACAGCCAAGGATTAGGATTTTTCTATCGAAAAGACTTTGATAAATTCAGTGATCTATTTGCACGATGGAGGAAAAAGAATAAGATTGAGGAAACGGTTAAGCCTTAGGGTTGTTAATTCGTTAATCGCTATTCGCTATTCGTAAATTGTAAATCGCTATTCATAAATCAAAATTCCTAAATCCTAATTCAACATTCAATATTCTCAAATCGTTCCTTCAATCAATCCAAAAAAACGTTATAGCATCGCCAAAAAAACAAAAGCCGCAAACCTTACGGGGTTTGGCGGCTTTTGAGGTCAACCTTACGGGGTTGAGTTAAACCATAATGCTGTATTAGGTTTTTATTCATAACAATGATAAGCCTGTTTTCATTGTCGCAATGCCTCTTTTTAGATACATTCTTACAGCTGTAAGAAATTATGGATTCAATATTGGAGAACAACTCTTAAAAACCTCAATTTTCAATTTTCAATCTTTAATTTTCAATCTTTACTACCTTTGCAGCGTAAATAAAATGTATGATTTCTCTTAATACAATTGAACAAGCTATAGAAGACCTTAAAAATGGCAAGGTCATTATTGTTGTTGATGACTCTAATCGTGAAAACGAAGGCGACTTTATCACGACAGCCGAAAATTCTACTCCTGAAATTGTAAACTTCATGGCTACTCATGGCCGTGGATTAATTTGTGTTGCACTCACAGAAGAGCGATGCAATGAATTGCAGCTTCCTTTAATGGTCAAGCAAAATACATCTTCGCATGAAACACAGTTTACAGTTTCTGTCGATCTGATTGGCTATGGAACAACAACAGGAATCTCAGCATCTGACCGTTCAAAAACAATTCGTGCCCTTATCGATCCGACTATAAAACCCGAAGACCTCGGAAGACCCGGACATATTTTCCCTCTTCGTGCTAAAAAAGGCGGCGTATTAAGACGAGCAGGTCATACAGAAGCAACTGTAGATCTTGCGCGATTAGCAGGTGCAAATCCTGCAGGTACATTGGTTGAAATTATGAATGAAGACGGTACTATGGCACGTTTACCCGACCTAATTAAAATTGCAAAGAATTTAAATCTGTCCATTATTTCTATAGAAGACCTTATAGCCTATCGTTTGCAAAAGGAAAGTCTGATTGAAAGAGAAGTTGATGTTAATCTCCCTACCGTTTATGGTGATTTTCATCTGTACGCTTACAAGCAAGTCACTACCGGACAAGAACATCTTGCATTGGTTAAAGGCGAATGGAAAAAAGATGAAGAAGTTTTAGTACGTGTTCATTCTTCCTGTCTGACCGGTGATATCTTCGGATCTTGCCGCTGTGATTGCGGACCACAACTTCACAAAGCCATGGAGATGATAGAACAAGAAGGCAAAGGTGTAATCGTTTACATGAATCAGGAGGGGAGAGGCATTGGATTATTAAATAAACTTCAGGCTTATAAATTACAGGAGAATGGAAGAGATACAGTTCAGGCTAACCTGGAATTAGGATTTGAAAGCGATGAGCGTGATTATGGAGTAGGTGCTCAGATTCTTAGAGATCTCGGAGTTTCTAAAATGAAATTGATGACGAACAATCCAAAAAAACGCGCCGGACTTGTTGGTTATGGACTTGAAATAATTAGCGTAGTACAAATTGAAATCACATCAAACAAACACAATGAATCTTATCTTCAAACAAAAAGAGATAAAATGGGACACACAATTCGCGTTGAGAAAAAATAGTTATTTGTGGTTTGTTAATTTTTTTTATACTAAATTTCTTGATACTTGATACTTGATACTTGATACTTGATACTTTCCCAATAGCTATCGCATATGCATCAGGTTAATTTTGATATTATTCACTCAAACTTTTGTTCTGCCTTCATTTGACGATATTTCGTTAATGTGGGATTTATTACACCCCTTCAGGGTTGGTGTAAAATCGTTCACTCAGTTCTATATTACTATCATCCCTTCGGGATTTAACATTATCAACTCCGAAGGAGTGGCATTTTTGTAAAATGAAATCCGTATGTAAGTCTTTCAATCCCGAAGGGATGACATAAAATTTCCTCTCTTAGCCTGACGCATATACGATAGCTACTCGATACTCGATACCTTGTCCTTACTTTCTCCCTCTTATCAAATTAATATACCCATGCAAATCTCTGGTTTTTGCTTTTAGAACATAGTAGTAAACGCCTTCTGATGCTTCTGTGCCGGAAGAAGTTGTTCCATCCCAAACAAAAATTGGATTCGTTGATTCAAAAATAATTTTTCCCCAACGGTTAAAGATTTTGATATTAAATCCATCGAAATTGCAGAGGTCTTTTATATAATAAGTATCGTTAATAGCATCGCCGTTTGGCGAAAATGCATTGGGTATGCTATCCAGATTTTTTTCACATGTTTCAGGAATAAGAACAACGTACACTCTGTCAGAACCCGAACAACCCAGCGTCCCATAAGGAACCTGAACAGTGTAGTATGCAGAATTTTGTTCAATGCCTGCTAAAAAAGTATTGCTGGAAGGCCCATTAGTAACCTGGTTGGCAGGTGTCCAGTTATAGGTGTATGGCGGACTGCCACTAAGAACATTAACTGTAAGAACTCCCTTTTCACCTTCACGAACAAATATTGTATCTTCAACAATATCCACTCCAATTGTTGATGTAACAGTAACAGCACCAAAAGAATCAACAGGTAAATAACAGGTTTCATTTGTTAACGGAAAGCCTAATAAAAATTGAGGGACATATGTATCAACTGTAGTGTAAGTATGGCTAATTGAACTTAAAGAAGTACCGGTAACGACACTGCCATCACCAAAATCCCACGAAAAAATATTTGAATTAACACTGGTGCCGGTAAAATTAACGGTAAGCGGACTACAACCGCTATCAGGTACAAATGAAAAACTTCCGGTAGGACCTGCAACAACTACGGCACCCGGTTGTTTAAGAGTATCCTTGCAGCCAAGATCATTTGTTAAAATGAGTGTAATGTCATAACTACCCGGCGGCACATTATAATTGTAAGTATAATTACTGAATAAGGATGTTGTATCCCGGAACACAGTCATATCCCAATCATATCTTGCATTGGAAATATATTGAGTCGCACTACTATTTAAAACAACTTTTACATTTGCTTTTTTAATTCCATTTGGATCTACAACACATTCAGAAAGTGTATCTATAGTAAAATTTGCAGAGGTTGTATATAGAAAAATGTTTGCATTTGTAGAATCAATACATCCATTGGCGTCAACAACTTTAAGGCGAACGTTAAAATTACCATTTGTAGTATAAATATGATTTGTTGTTTCCGAAGTATCTGTAAAGGACTGGCCATCTCCAAAATTCCAAATGTATGTTACAGGTTGTGCATAAGAACCAATAGGTCCTGCATTTCCTGTAAATAATTCAGGCGCTTTCGAACAGCCAATTGTGTCTAGCAATAAAATACTTGCTGTAGGTTTTGTAGGGTTTATAAAATTGTTAATTGTATGTGTATCTGAACAACCATTAACATCCGTTACAGTTAATGTTACATTATATAAACCGGATAAATTATAATTATGCGAAATGCTGTCGATGTTTGTATTTTCTGGGGGTTCGCCTGTACCGTAATTCCATGTCCAGCTAGTAATAGCACCGCCTTCTGTTTGGCTACTGTCTTTAAAAGTTACATTAACAGGCGAGCATCCGCCTAATTTGTCGGCAGTGAAATTTGCTGTCGGACCAATGATATGAACTCTTTGTGTATCGGTTGCCTGACAATTATAAATATCATTCGTAGTAAGTGTTGCAGTATAAAAACCGGGTCTTGTATATATATGGACAGTATCTGCTTCAAAAGAAGTATCAAGAACATTTGGAATTCCTTCTCCGAAAGTCCATTGCCAGTTTACAGCATCCTGAGAAGCACTGCCACTAAAATTTATGGACCCGGGATGGCACACTTGTGTTATATTACTTATTGCATTTGCTTTTATTTCCCGCACAGATATTATTAAAGTAGTATCAACACTACATCCTGATGCATTATTTTTTGCAGTAAGCACAACATTATAATCTCCACGTCCGGGGTAAATATGATATGGATTCGTTGATATTGAATCGATCGGAGAACCATCACCAAAATTCCAGAATAAACTATCAGCTCCACCACTTAAATCTGTGAAAATTACCGAATCAGGAAAAAGGCAATTCATAGTCGTGTCAAATAAAGGAACGGGAGCTAAAACAGTAACCATGTTTACAACTGTATCTGAATCTGCACAGCCATTGTAATAAGCAATCAGAATTATATCAAAGGGATCAGCTACTCCTGAAGTATCAAATTCATATTTATGACTGGGGTTTTGTTCTGTAGAACTTTGATTATCCCCAAATTGCCAAAACCATCCGGTAACAGGAGGAGCAGTGAGATCAGTAAAAGAAACAGTTCCTTTAAAGCAAATCGAATTCAATACTGAATCTATTTGTGCATTTGGAATTGTTCCCACTCTTGTAAAACCTGTATTTGTTAATGTTGCTGTACAACCGCTTTGAGTAGTAATTGTAAGGGTAACATCAAAAACTCCAACTGTATTGAACTGATGTGAAGTATCTGCATTTGCACCCGAAACAATAGGTGATCCATCACCAAAATCCCATGAATAATTTGTAATCACTGGATCTGCCGGAGATATTACGGTAGCACTATAATCAAATGTTCTTCCAACACAACCACTGTCCTGTATTGTAAAACCTATGATAGGTTTTCTGACTAGAATATAATTGAAAATCTCAACAGAATCTCTGCAACCAAAAATATCAGTCACTATTAATTTAACAGGAAATGATCCGAAATTATTGTAGGTATGTATTGGTTCACGAATGGTTGAACTGTTTGAAGCACCGCTCGCAGGATCACCAAAATCCCATTGCCAGCCCACATTCAATGGAAGTGAATCCGCAGTAAATGAAACAGGGAAAGGAGTATCGCATGCATTTAAATCAGATGCAGTAAATCCAGTTGAAGGAGGGCTTAAAACATTTACTGAATGAGTGGAAATACTGGAACATCCACCGAAACTTGTAGTTAATGATACAGTAAATGATCCGGGAGTAGTATAAATATGCTTAGGATTTATTGCATTACTTGTACTTGTTGGTCCAAAGTCACCAAATCTCCATTGATAGGTCATTGAAGACAACGGAGGAGGGGTACTTAAATTTGTAAAAAAGACAGTGTCATTGAGACATGGAATTGAATCGGACAATATAAAAGAAGAAACGGGAGGGAAGAGATTTATGGTTACAGTATCCGTTGCTCTGCAAGCAGCAAGACCATTTGTTAATGTTACCAGATAACTGCCACCGGTATTATACGTATGTGATGGTTGAAATTGTGATGAAGTATCATTGGCACCACTCGAAGGATCACCAAAATTCCAGGAATAAATTGAAGGTCCGGTACTTGTATTTGTAAAATTTACAGTGAAAGGAAATACACATGATGTAGCACTGTAATTAAAAGAAGCAGTAGGAGCAGGAAGAACAAAAATTGTATCCGAACTCGCAATACTATTACAACCGTTTATATCCGTAGGTTTAAATACAGTAACAAAAGATTTAATGAGGGAAGAAAAATTAGTATAGGTATGTGCAACCGAATTGCTCCCGGTTACTGTTGCAGTTCCATCATTAAATGTCCATACCCATTGGTTAATGACTCCGTCTCCTTGGGTTGATGCATCCGTAAAAGTAATAGATTCTCCTGAACAAATAGTGTCACGGCTTGTTGTATATAAAGCCGATGGTCCGTTGAAAACAGTAATAAAACTTATTTTGGTTATTGAATCTGAGCCGTTTGCATTAGTAACTGTGAGCTTTACATTGTATTGTCCGGGTACAGTATAAATATGGGAGGGATTTGCTGACGTGGAAGTTCCCGGAGAATTCGGATCTCCAAATTCCCACACATAAGTAAGCGGTCCTCCGGTAGAAGTACTTGTAAAACTAGCCGTGTGGGGAGCACATCCATCGGCGTCCAATACTGTAAAATCTGCAACCGGTAATTGTCCAAAAATATCAGTATTAAAAAATAAAAAGAAAATAAGAACGGTTATCGCTCTTGTATTAATAAACTTCATAAGAAAGGGTTTCTAACAGTCAGGTTTCAAAAGTAACAGAAATTTTCAAAATCCCGGATATTTCTGACCAATTCCCTTAAAAAATGACAAAAAAATTAGTTAATCCGAAAATCGAATTAACTAATCATTTTTTTAATTGAATAAATTATTGTGTGGCTCGCATCATTTGCATTAATTCTTCCACTTTATCCATGAAGCCAAGTTTGTGATAAGAATTCATAAGATTTCTGATTAGTCTTTGAATCATATCTCTGTTTGAACAAGGTTCATAAAAGCTTTTATCCTTTTCAATTTTTAATTGTTGCAGGAAGGTGTCTATTTCTTTTTTATTGAAAATATCTCCTTTACTGAATGGGTTTAGATAGAAGAGAATATTAGAATGATCATCAATAGAAGCCGGATCTTCCAATTCATCTTTATAACACAAGATAAAATGTTCGGGCAGATTTACTCCATAAATCGGAATACCTGCTGATCGTGCAATTTCTAAATAGAGAATAGAAAGCATCAATGGATTTCCCTTTTTTGTTTCCAAAGCAATATTTATAAATGAATTTTGAGGCGCATGATAGTTTTGCGTATTTCCTGAAAATCCATGAATATCAAAAAAGATTTTATTCAAAACTTTTACTTGTTCCATCGCTGTTAATCCATCATTCATTTCCAGCCAGGCATCTTTGCGGAGTTTGTCGAGCATTTTCTGTATATTTTCATACTTAAGCTCAGGGTATTGGTAACGAGCTACAAGAAGAGCTCCTTTTATCAAATCATGCGATCCGGAATGAGCCCAAACATGCATCTCATGCCTTAAATCATCCAGTTGGATTTTATGAATGATACTTTCTATTCTTTCCTGCATTATTGCGTCCATCGAACTGCTCCAGGCCGTTTCAAGGATTGGAATTACTTCTTTTCCATAATGAACCAATCGGTCTTGTATCTGATTGTAGATTTCAGAATCCGTATCATCCAATAATCGGATAAGGGCATCAACTTCGTTGCGATTTATTATTTTCATAGTGCATCCTTTAACACCCGATCGCATCAAAAAGATTCTTTTTATACCGTGTTGTTTTCAACAAAAAAATGTTGGAAGATTAAAATATAAAAAACGTAACTTTTTTCTAAATCATGCTCTCTACAGCAGGAGAATAAATAGATAACCTCTTTCTTAAATGTTTAAATAAATTCATATACTATTCATTTAACCATCTATTCATGCAGTTCATAGAATTGTGGAGTTCTTTTACCTAATAATGATAATTCCTCTAAATTTACTGTTTACATTTGTCTATTCCACACCAAAAATAAAATACTGTATTTCCACCATGAAAAAATTCCATTTTTCCATAGTACTATTTATATTGCTTATTTCCGGCATATCGCAAGCTCAAAACACTCCTCCGTTATGGAGCTCTATTTTTCAAGGTACAGGAGATAATTCAGATCGGTTTAATAAGATTATTCCTGATGGCTCCGGTAATTTTATCGGAATTGGTTATTCAGTAAAGCCTGCTAATTATCGTGATTTCCTGACTGTAAAGTTTAATTCAGACGGCGATACGCTCTGGTGGAGAACCAAAAACGGAAAAGGAAATGGTGATGATGAAGCCATTTCTGTAGGAACTGATGCCTCGGGTAACGTTTATGTTGCCGGTTATTCGGATGAAGATATTCGCCAAAATGATATCAGGATTATTAAATATGATCCAAGCGGAACTGTTTTGTGGGATACCTTGTGGGATTCTCCTGCTTCTTTAGATGATATTCCGGTAGATTTAAAAATTGATAAAAACGGAAATTGTATTGTTGGTGGTATAACTAAACCGGATACTGCATCCGGAAGTAAAGATTTTATCACTCTTAAATACGATCCCAATGGTTCTCTAATCTGGTCTCAGCAATATTCTAATCCTTCTGCATTAAAAGGGAAAGATGATATGGCTGCTTTAGCATTGGACTCAGTCTCTAATGTATATGTTACCGGTCGTTCTTTTAATGGAAGTAATGATGATTTTGTTACCATTAAATACAATGGTGATCCTGGCACTCAATCGTGGCTAAGAACGTATGATGCCGGTGGAGATGATCGCTCTGTTGCCATAGCTGTTGATCATGCAGGTAATATTTTAATTACAGGTGAAAGTGATAATGGAAATAATTTTGATTATCGTACAATTAAATATGATAGCGCTGGAAGTTTTATCTGGACTAAAAATCAGAATGCTCCCTCTAATCAGGACGACTTACCTACAGCATTAGCTATTGATGAAAATGACAATGTTTTTGTTACAGGTGTAGGCGATGTAGATAGCGGACCAACGATTAATTATGATTTTCAAACGGTAAAATATAGTTCAGCAGGCGTATTATTGTGGGCTATCCGAACAGGAAATGTAGTTCCCCAAAATGATTTTCCCAATTCCATTGTCGTAGATGGAAGCGGAAATGTGTATGTTACCGGTAAGTCAGATCAAAATATTTCACCAATCCAATCGGATAATGATATAATGACTGTTAAGTATAATTCATCCGGAAATATTCAATGGTCGGGACCCGTTTATTATGCAGGAAGTCGTTTATCCAGCGATGATTTTGGTTATTCCATTATCAGCGATGGAGCAAATATTTATGTTGCCGGCGGTGCAGTAAATAATATAACTCAAAGAGATGCAACTGTTATTAAATATGATGCAGCTACCGGAAATCAGGTTTGGGTAAAAAATGATAATGGTGAAGGTGATTTCAACGAAAGCGTAAAAGCCATTACTGTAGATGCAAATAATAATTCTTACGTAGTTGGTTACTCTTTTGAAGAAAATAATAACCTAAATGCAAGCCTCGCGAAAATTGACCAGAACGGATCAGTAACCTGTACATACCAATACAAAGGAATTAAAGGTGACGATGATGAATTTAATGCAATTGGAATAGGACCTAACGGTAATATTTATGCTGCAGGTTATACTAAAGTTTCCGGCGAGAAGAGTAATATACTCCTTGTTAAATGGAGTCCTTCGACTTGTGATACCATTTGGACCCGAACCTACGACTTTATCAAACAAAGCGATAAAGCACAATCCATTGTTCTCGATGCAGCAGGCAATATTTATCTGACCGGTAGAAGTGACCAAAATCCAGTAGATACTTCGGATAACAACGACATTATTACTATGAAGTTTGATACAAATGGAAATGTATTATGGACTACCCGTTACGATCGTCCTATTGTTAATATGAGAGACGAACCTACTAAAATTATTCTCGATAATGATGGTAATGTAATCGTCGCCGGAAGATCAGAAAATATTCATGATGATGATTTTATTATTCTGAAATACAATCCTTCAAACGGTTCATTTATCTGGAATACCCCGGTAATCTGGGCTTCACAGTATACTAACGACGATAAAGTTAATGATGTAGTTGTTGATGAATTTAATAATATCTATGTATGCGGTTTTGCTCAACAAGGTTCCGGAAATTCAGCTCAGGATGCTATTTTAATTAAATATGATTCTGCAGGAACCTATATTACCGCTTATTTCATTATTGGCGATGATAAAGACGAGGCTGTAAAAATTGGTGTTGATATTAGTAATAATGTTTACGTACTTTATAAATCTGATTATGATTTTGATCCACTCTTAAATAATTATGATTTCCGACTCGTTAAATTAACAAGTCAATTAGATACCATTGTATTCGATACACATTATGATAGTCCGATAAACGGAGATGACGTGCCTTCCGATTTAATTATTACTCCAAGCGGTGATATTTACATTACAGGAAGTTCAGAAAACGATACCAGTGCCGGTCGTGTAAATAAAAATTGGGTTACGATTGGATATAATCCGGCTGGTGTTCAGATTTTTATTTCAAATTATGATGGTCCTAATGCAACCGATGATTCACCCAATGCTATGACTTTTCGTGGAAATTATCTCTGGGTATGCGGTAATACAGAAGGAACCGGGAATAATGAAAAAGATATCACTGTAAATAAATACAATCTGGTTGTTGGAATTAATGAATTGAATGTAGCTTCAAATTCGTTAGTTTATCCAAACCCTTTTCATACAGAAACACAATTGACACTGCTGAATTCCGATTTCAAATCCAATAATTTTCTCGAGATATACGACATGCTTGGAAACCTGGTAGCTTCTCCTCAAATGATGCAAGGAAAATCTATTCGCATTCAAAGAGGAAATCTTTCGCCTGGCATTTATCAATATATCGTTAAATCAAATTCATTAATTGTGTCTCATGGTAAATTAGTAATTGATTAAATATGAAAAAAATAATTCTTACTTTATTTTGCTTAATCACTTTTCAAAATACATTTTCTCAATCTCCTAAAAATCTGGCATTACTTGGATCTCTTCAATTTCCCGGACAAAGATTATCCGGTTGTTGGCATTATAATAATTTAGCCGGAAAGGAATATGCTTTAATTGGAGCTGAAAACGGAATTGTTATTGCTGATGTTTCTATACCTTCTAATCCAATTCAACTTTTTCAATTACCCGGCAATACCAGTATTTGGCATGAGGTGAAAGTTCAAGGTGATTTTGCTTACGCCGTAAGTGAAGGTTCAGATGTAAATGGTATTAAAAATGGTTTGCAGATCATTGATCTTCGTTTTTTGCCGGACAGTGCCCCCAATAAATTTTATAAAGGAACAGATAGTATTGCCGGTGAATTGGTAAGCGCACATTCAATTACCAACGAGGGACATTTTTTATTTATAAACGGACATAATATTACCAGGCTTGGTAGAGGTGTTATAATTCTGGATATTACAAACCCTTTATTCCCAACGTATGCAGGTTCAATTACAAACCGCTATTGCCATGATAGCTTCGTTCGCGGTGATGTAATTTACACCAGCGATATTTATGCAGGATTATTTTCTGTCTATAATATTTCTAACACTTTCAATCCAATACTACTTGCCACTCAAAATACACCCGGTAATTTTACTCATAATACATGGCTGAGTGATGACGGACATATTTTATTTACTGCTGACGAAAAATCAAGTACACCGATTGGGGCATTTGATATTACCGATCTGAATAATATAACCTTAATCGATACTTTTTTTAACGGAAATTTTTCTCAAAAAGAAGTTCATAATGTTCGTGTGAAAAATGATTTTCTGATTAATCCCAGTTATGGCAGTCAATTAACAATCGCCGATGCAGCAAGGCCGGCAAATGTTATCGAAATCGGTAACTATGAAACCGGAGATTTTCTTTGCTGGGATGCGGATCCATTTCCTAATTCAGGAAATATTTTTACAACTGATATGAATAGCGAAACATTTTATGTTTTTTCTCCTACTTATTTACGTGCTTGTTACCTGGAAGGAATAGTTACGGATAGTTTAACCGGACTGCCCATCGTTGGCGCTGCCGTGGAAATTACTTCTGTTTCAATTTCAAAAGCAACAAATTTTTTTGGCGAATACCGCACTGGTTACGCCGATTCGGGTTCATACAATGTTACTTTCAGTAGTGCAAATTATACTTCGAAAAGTTTTAATGTTTCACTTCACAATGGCAATTTAACAACTTTAAATGTTCAACTAATTCCAATAGGAGCAGGCATTCAAAAATTAACGGATAAAGACATTAAAATTTATCCTAACCCGGCTATCAATGAAATTTATATTGAGTCAAATGAATTACCTGTTTTAAATTGGCGGATAACTGATGCGTCAGGTAAATTGGTATTGAAAAACGAATCAGGCTTCAGCAGGTCTCAACAATTCAACATTAATATCAAATCATTATCATCCGGAATTTATACCGTTGTTTTAGAAGGCCCATTAAGAAATTTCGAAAAGACAATTATTAAAAAGTAGAAGCAGCTATAGTTTTTTCCCGAAAAGCCAGGAGTCATTTTTTATAATGTAAAAGCAACCATTTTTACATTGCAGCAATTCTATCTAAGACAAGTTTAATTAACTTATTCATCGTTTCCTCCGATTTATGTGTATGTTCATTTGTCATTCTGTTAGCTACAATAGCATTTATCGAGCAGCAATGATGTCCAAGTATTTTAGCAAGACCATACATGGCACCCGTTTCCATTTCAAAGTTAGTGATCCTGCTATTTTTAAAACGAAATGAATTTAAACTAGGAATAAAATTTTGCCGTGCCAGTTCATAACGCAACACTCTTCCCTGAGGTGCATAAAATCCGCAGCAACTCGCAGTAATTCCTTTAAACATTCCTTCACCTAAAGCGTTTTCAAGTTTTGATGAACACTTTGAGATATAGGGTAATGAAAGAATACCTTCATTTGGATAATGTTTTCTAAAAGCATCAATTATTTCAACTTCCTCTTTATCATTTTCCAGTTTATAGTAATTTAATAAACCATCCAGGCCAAGGCCGAATTGAGAGAAAACAAAACCATCCACAGGAATATCGGATTGAAGGGAGCCAGAAGTCCCTATTCGAATCAAATTGAGAGATTTAAGTGTTTTTTTAATTTCTCTTTTTTCGAGGTCAATATTTGCAAGGGAATCGAGTTCATTATAAACGATATCAATATTATCAGTTCCGATGCCGGTAGATAATACGGTGATTCGCTTTCCTTTATAGATTCCGGTATGTGTAACAAATTCTCGTTTTTGCTTTTTTACTTCAATAGAATCAAAAAAAGCCGAAACCATTTTAACACGGTCTGGATCTCCTACATTGATCACAGTATCAGATATTTCATGGGGGTGAAGATTTAAATGGTATACACTATTATCTGAATTTAGTATAAGTTCTGACTCCGGTATTTTGCTCATGTTAAATGATTGAATTAAATTTGTCCACAATAATAAAACTTATTTTTTGCTTATGGCAGGTTTTAAAAACCACATTTTAGTTCCTATCGATTTTTCTGAACAATCTATAATTGCATTAGAGCAATCTTATAATCTTGCCCGGCTAACTAAAGCTGATATAACACTGATAAACGTTATAGAAGAGCCGTTTCAGCTTCCTTTTTTTACTAAAAATGAAGAGAAAGGACTTGAAAAAAAAATTAAAAAGGAGCTTGAAAAATTGGCCTCTGAAACAATGAAAAAGGTGAGTATAAAGGTTAATACTCTAATTGTTAGGGGGAAGGTCTATGAAGAAATTACTAAAACGGCCAAAAAGTTAAAATCTTCTTTCATAATAATGGGTACTAATGGAAGTGTCGGTTTAAAAAAATTCATTGGTTCCAATGCTCTTCGTGTTATTCGTGAATCTCTATGCCCTGTAATTACGATTAAAGGAAAAAAGCATAGGTTTGGATGTAAGAATATTTTACTACCATTGGATCTTACAAAAGAAACCCGGGAAAAAATAACCAAGAGTATAGAAATAGCGAAACTTTTTTCCTCAACTATTCATTTAATAACTGTCTTGGATACAGACGATGAGTTTATTGTTAAAAAACTTCGTAGGCAAATGAACCAGGTTCATGATTTTATACGTGAAAATGATATTCCTTGTACTGTGGAATTTATTCACAATGATGATGTTACAGCATCTGTTGTTGATTATTCCAAAAAAATTAAAGCTGATTTATTAATGATTATGACTCAGGAGGAAAATTGGACGGATTTAATGTTTATTAGTTCTTCTGCTCAACAAATCATAAATTCTTCCGATATTCCGGTGCTCTCAATTCGACCTAAAGAAAAAAAGGCTTCGACCATATCTGTTTTTGAATATTAACTTTTAATAACTACCGCATGCCCAAAAAATTTCACATCAAGAAAGTATTGATTCCCTTCGATTTTTCTGAAACAGCTGATCTTGCTTTGGAACATGCTGTCTTTATGGCAAAATTGCATAAAGCAGAAATTATTCTTGTTCACGTTATCGAATCATATTCTTTTACTTCTGCTATAAGTTCTGCTTTTGGAAAATCACAATCAGAATTTGAAGAAAAAATAGAATCTACCGCCAAAGATAAATTGGCAAAACTTGCTGAAAAACTGCATCACGACAGCGGTATGAAAGTAATTTTCCGAATTGAAAATGGGAAAATTTATAAAAAAATTATAAATGTTGCTGAAGAACTCGAAGTCGATATTATCGTTATGGGAACTCATGGTGTTAGTGGTTTTCAGGATTTCCTTGTAGGAAGTAATACGTATCGTGTTGTAATGGGTGCATCTTGTCCGGTTATTTCAGTTCAGTCACACGCTAAAAAAATTGGTTTCAAAGACATAGTTTTACCAATTGATAACTCTGCATCCTCCAGACAAAAGGTTAAGCATTGCGTAGAAATTGCCAAACACTATAATTCTATTGTTCATATTGCAGGGTTAATGACTATGTCTGATGTAGATATGCAAAGACGTTTTGAAGTGAAGATTCACCAGGTGCAGTCTTATCTGGAAGAACATGAAATTGCTCATACGGTTAAAATTTTTAAAACGGATAATTCTCCGACTTCAACGATGAATTATTCAAATCAGATAAATGCTGACTTACTGATAATAATGACTGATCAGGAAGGATCAGGATTATTCATGGGTAATTATGCTCAGCAATTAATCAATCAATCTAAGATTCCAGTCATGAGTATCCGACCTGATGAGGGTGATCCGGAAAAAATTCAAATGGGATATTGATTTTTTTAGAAATAGAAAACCTTGAAAAAAAAATCCGGCCTTAACGCCGGATTTTTTTTTATTAATTGCCAAATACCTTTTTCAGCAGGTCTGTTACGCGTGCCGCCGGATCTTTTCTTATTTTAACTTCCTCTTGAGAAACAAGGTAGAATAGTCCACTTAATGCTTTTTGTGTGATGTATTCATCCAAATCAGGATTCAGACGATCGACGAAAGGAAGTTTATTGTAAGTAGTAATAAGTGGGTTCCAGTATTTAGTTACCTCAACTTTTTGAGTAGCAGAAAGAATTACAGGCTTAAATTTATCGTGTAAAGAAAGAGAAGTCTTCTGTCGCAAATAATTAGTCGCTGCTGTATCTTTTCCCTTTAATATATTAACGCCATCCGTTATAGTCATGCTTTTTACAGCATCAACAAATATCGGAGCAGCTTGTTTTGCCGCTTCTTCGGCCGCACGGTTCATCGTCAATACAAATTCATCAACTTGCTTATTCATTCCCAGAGAGCGCAATTTTTTTTCCATTTTCTCTGCCTGAGGAGGGAAGGGGATTTTTATAAGAGGATGTCTGAAATATCCATCAGTCTTTGAAGCAGAACCTGAAGCATTCTGGCTTCCAATAGAAAGCGCTTGTTTCAAACCATCAATTATTTCCTGATTGGAAAGAGGTTTTTTATTAATGCTGTTATTAATATCTTTTCCAATTTTCCCCAAATCAAATTGCCCGCTTGAACAGGCTGGAAATACAATTGCAATTGCCATTATAAAAAATAAATTTTTCATCAATCAGATTTTGTCGTTAAATATACATCAATTTGAAATCACTAAGATGAGCCAAAAATTAAGAATCAATTCCAACACCCATCAGAATTGATTCTTGATACATGATACTTGATACTCACCCCACATCCCCCTTCTTCTCATCATCACAACTATATCCGCCACAACGTTTTTTCCAAAGGTCGCGCATTTTTTCGCGTTGTTCAGGATCCATTTTTTCCATTCGATCTTTCCAAGGATTCCATTGTTTACCATGCATTGCACGATTTCCCATTCCATAAAATCCTCTAAAGAGTAACCGTGACAAAATCAATAGACCAATAGTCTGATAAAAAGTTATTACCGGCCCATGAAATAGTTCAGGCACCAGCCAATTCCAAGTCCACATCACTATTGCCGTCATTACAGTAATTCCTGCCAGGGCAAATACAATCATTTTTATAAACCACAACTTTTTCATCGTTCTTTATTTTTTACTGTTTGTTTTTATTTTAATAAATCTTCATATAAATCACGAAGTTTTTCACGAAGGTGTAACACTGCATATCTTTTTCGGGAGAGAAGGGTATTTAAAGATTCCCCTGTTTGCTCAGAGATGTCACGAAAACTAATTCCTTCTAATTCATGTTGGATAAAAACATCACGCTGTTCTGCCGGAAGTTCATCCAGTGCATGTTCCAATGCTTCCTGAATCAATGCCTGATCAAAATCTTTATCGGGGCTTTGAGAATTAGATTTCAATAAATCGTTGAGGAATAATTGTTCATCATCACTGCCACGATAGACCAATTGATCTTCCAATAGGTGAGGACGCTTTTTTCTGTATTTGTCAGTAATTTTATTCCGTGCCACTCTATAAAGCCAGGCAGCCATTTTTTCGATAGGCTTCATTAAACGGTATGATTCAGTTAGCTCAATCATTACATCCTGAAAAATATCCTCAGCTTCTTCAGGCTCTCTAACGCGTTTTCGGATGAAAGCGAAAAGTTTTTTCCCGTTTTCTTCAACTACTTCACGAATAGATTCATTTTGAGTGTGTGTCATATCAAAAGCTATCATAATCCTTTCATGCATTTATTGCAGTTGACGATTATGTATCTATAAATATTTTATTTAAATTAAAATAATTAACCAATCAATGAATTAAGGAATCAACTAATAATTGTTTCTATACCTTTGCCGGGTAAACAATATTACTTAAAAGATGCTTACGGAAATAATAACAATTGGGGACGAATTGTTGATTGGGCAGGTTGTTGATACCAATAGTGCCTGGATGGCTCAACGATTAAATGAGATAGGAATTAAAGTAAAGCAAATTTCTTCGGTAAGTGATGATGAAAGTCATATTCTAAAGGCTTTGTACGAGGCTTCGTTGAGGGCGGATATTATTTTAATTACCGGCGGATTAGGCCCGACGAAAGACGACATCACGAAAAAAACACTTTGTAAATATTTCAAAACCGGACTAAAATTCGATGAAGAATCTTTTAAAATTATTGAATCGATTTTTATTTCACGCGGCCGGCAGGTAACGCCGATAAACAGATTGCAGGCAGAGGTACCTGAAAATTGTATTGTGCTCCACAATTATCAGGGAACGGCTCCTGGAATGTGGTTTGAACAGAATGAGAAAATATATGTTTCCATGCCCGGTGTTCCTTCAGAAATGAAGGGATTAATGGAGAAAATAGTTATTCCGAAAATCAAAGAAAGATTTCCACTTGTTCCTATCATTCATAAAACTATTCTCACACAAGGAATTGGCGAATCTTATTTATCTGATCTCATTTCTTCCTGGGAAGACAATCTACCATCACACATTAAACTGGCATATTTACCCGCTGCAGGTATGGTTAGATTACGAATTACGGCTAAAGGTGTAGATGAAGAAGCTCTTTTAAAGGAAGTGAATGCTGAAGCACTCAAATTAAAAGCATTAATAGGTGAATATATTTATGGCTATGAAAACGATAGACTCGAAGGATTGATTGGCCGGTTGTTGAGAGATCAAAAGAAAACCATTAGCACTGCAGAAAGCTGCACCGGAGGTTTTATAGCACATAAAATTACCAGCATTCCCGGAAGCAGTGAATATTATATCGGTTCTATTGTGGCTTATGCCAATGAAATAAAGGTAAATGAATTGGATGTGGATTTTCACATCTTCGAAAAATATGGTGCTGTAAGCGAGGAGGTAGTAAAATCAATGGCATCGAATGTCAGAAAAAAATTCAAAACAGATTATTCTATAGCTTGTTCCGGTATTGCCGGTCCTGATGGGGGAACAGCTGATAAACCGGTAGGTACCGTATGGATTGCAGTTTCGAATGCGGAAAAGACCATTACCCGAAAACTACAACTGGGAACAAACAGGGAAAGAGTTATACTGGAGACTGCTCAACATGCACTTAACGTTTTAAGGAAAATGTTAATTCATGAAATATAATTTATAATATATTGATATACAATATATTAATTAACTTTAATTTAAGTGCCAATAACCAATTCCCACCTATTTTTTGATTAAATAAATTTTCAAATTTTCGAACTTTTAAATTGAATTTTTATATCTTTGCCGCCTCTAAAAAAAGAATAGAATGGCTCGCATATGTGATTTAACGGGAAAAAAGGCAATGGTTGGAAATAGTGTATCATTTTCCAACAAGAAAACCAAACGCAGATTTCATCCAAATTTACAGACTAAGAAATTTTTTGTACCTGAATTAAAAGAGTGGATTACTTTAAAAGTATCTACTTCGGCTCTTCGTACAATTAACAAAATTGGAATTAGCGCAGCAATTGAAAAAGCGATTCGCAAAGGAACTATCTGATAGTTTTATAATACTTTATAATGCCGGATCCTTAAGGTTTCGGCATTTTTTGTTTTAATGAAATTCGGGAATCTATGAAAACATTAAATTTCATTTTTTTTATTCTCTTATTATATATCAGTGTATACAGTCAGGAGAAAAAATCTTATCGATACGAAGATGATTTTATTCCTTCCAATTTTTATAGTAACAACAGGAATGAACTAAGAGAGGAAATGCCTGATAGTTCAATGGCAATTTTCTTTTCTTCACCGGTAAGAAACCGGTCGAACGATACGGATTATCCTTATCATCAGAATCCACAGTTTTATTATCTGACCGGATATACAGAACCCAATTCCCTTCTTTTGATTTTTAAAAGTCCGATTACAATTGGAAGTAATAGTTTCAATGAAATTCTTTTTATTCCTCCTCAAAATAAATCACAAGAAATCTGGAAAGGAAGAATGGCTAAAGTTTCCGACGCTAAGGACATTTCCGGTATACAATCTGTATTTAATTTAAAGTCTTTTGATACTCTTAATATTCAGGCGAAAGATTTTAAAAAAGTATTATACCTGCCGTTGCCTCTAGGAATTGCAGATGACCGAACCGATAGTCTGGATTTATACAATCTCGTCGAAATATTTAAAAATAAATTTTCTTTTCCACCCTCAAATGGCGACTCTTATCTGCTAGGAAAAATCCTGAAAAGGATGAGAGAAATTAAAAAGCCTGAAGAAATTATCCTCATGAGAAAAGCAATTTCTATTTCTTGTGAAGGCCATAAGGATATGATGAAAGCATTAAAAGTTGGGATGAGCGAGTACGAAGTAGAAGCTGTCGGTGAATATGTATTTAAAAAAGAAGGAGCAGAAGATGTTGGTTATTCAAGCATTTGCGGAGGCGGTGAAAATTCTTGCATTCTTCATTATGAAACAAACAGAAAAAAATTAAAGGGCGGCGAACTTATATTGCTGGATATGGGTGCAGAATATCATGGTTATACTGCAGATGTTACTCGTACTCTTCCCGTCAATGGTATTTTCACCAACGAGCAAAAGATAATTTACGATTTGGTACTCAAAGCTCAGGATTCAGCATTTACACAATGCAAGCCCGGCAATAATTTTCGGGATCCTCACCATGCTGCAGTTGATATTATCAAAAAAGGACTTTTAGATCTTGGTATTATCAAGGAAGAAGAGGATTATCATACTTATTTTATGCATGGAACTTCACATTACCTTGGACTTGATGTTCATGATGCAGGCACTTTTAATAAACTACAGGAAGGAAATATGATTACCGTTGAACCCGGAATTTATATTCCGGCAAACAGTAATTGCGATTCTAAATGGTGGAATATTGGGGTACGAATTGAGGATGATGTATTAATTACTAAACAAGGTTTTGAGAATCTTTCAGTCTCTTGTCCGTCAAAAATTGAAGACATCGAAAAAATAATGAAAGAGACTCCGAAGTATATTCTTCCCAAATAATAAAGACTTCATTTTTAGCCTGATTTAACCTTAATTTAGAAAAATCTCGAATTTTTTGATTAAACCTGGATTTAACAGTTAAACTGAAATTGTCAAGCAAATTATTAAATGATATTCTTTTATTTTAAAATCAAGGTTTTTTATTAAAACAACTTCGAAAAATCAAATAATAACGACCCCTCTTACCAATCATTTTAAATCATATTGGTATGCTAAATCATTTCAATTGCAAAATCCCGGTTAAATCTTTATTCCAAAAACTTTGTATTTAGTACAATTTCATCTATATTTGCATCCCTGAAAATTTCAACAGAAAATGGCAAAAAGTCGCAATAGAATACAAGTGATTTTAGAATGTACAGAGCACAAGACCAGCGGTCAGCCCGGTACTTCACGTTATATCACTACTAAGAACAAAAAGAACACTACAGAGCGTCTGGAGTTGAAGAAATTCAATTCTATCCTCAAGAAAATGACCGTACATAAAGAAATTAAATAATAAAAAAGTAAAAATATGGCTAAGAAAGTTGTTGCAACCCTCAAGAGCGGAAAAGGAAAAGAGTTTTCAAAAGTTATTAAAATGGTGAAAAACGCTGATACAGGTTTTTATCAGTTTAAAGAAGAAGTAGTTCATAACGATCACGTTAAGGATTTTCTCAAAAATAAATAATAATTTTCCTAAAAATATTTAAGGAGCTTCTTTTCATTTGGAAAGGAGCTCTTTTTGTTAGTATCATGTATCATGTATCAAGATACAAGAGATTAGCAAGTGGGAATGTAAATAATTGTTAAAGGATATATTAATGGTTGATTTTTATTTTTAAAATGAAATTTACTAAATCATTTAAATGATATTTAAAATTTAATTTTCAAATGGGTATTCTTAATTTATTCAGCAAATCAAAAAAGGAGAGCCTCGATAAGGGACTTGAAAAAACCAAATCGGGAATTTTCTCACGGCTGGCTAAGGCAATTGTTGGTAAATCAACAGTAGATGCCGAGGTGTTGGATAATCTTGAAGAAATCCTTGTTAGCTCTGATGTTGGAGTCAATACTACTTTGAAAATTATAAAGCGTCTGGAAGAAAGAGTAAGTAAAGATAAATATGTAAGTACTGATGAGCTTAATAAATTACTAAAAGATGAAATTACATTATTACTCACTGAAAGTAATTCTGCAAACGATTATGAATTCTCCATACCTGAAAATAAAAAACCTTATGTAATTATGGTTGTAGGAGTGAATGGTGTGGGAAAGACAACTACTATTGGTAAATTAGGTTATCAATTTAAACAGGCTGGAAAAAAAGTTGTTTTAGGAGCAGCAGATACATTTCGTGCTGCTGCTGTAGATCAACTCGATATCTGGAGTAAACGTATTGGAGTTGCTATCGTTAAACAACCGATGGGTTCCGACCCGGCAGCTGTTGCTTTCGACTCTGTTCAGTCTGCCGTTGCACAGGAAGCTGACGTACTCATTATCGATACAGCCGGAAGGTTGCACAATAAGGTTAACTTGATGAATGAGCTTTCTAAAATTAAACGTGTCGTACAGAAAGTAATTCCTGATGCTCCCCATGAAATACTGCTTGTATTAGATGCATCAACGGGCCAGAATGCAATTGAGCAAGCCAGACAATTTATTAAAACAACGGAAGTAAATGCAATTGCTCTGACTAAACTTGATGGAACCGCTAAAGGTGGTGTAGTAATAGGCATCTCAGATGAGTTTAATATACCCATCAAATATATTGGCGTAGGAGAAAAGATGGAGGATTTACA